>NZ_RHJJ01000010.1:0-381651 GCF_004212225.1 Escherichia sp. E14V7 | reverse complement strand
AATCCTTCCCCCACCACCATCACTTCCTGATAAAACTCATTTCAAACTTATCGATATCGTTTCATATTCTGCCCATGCGGGGAAGGATGAGAAGCTTCGACCAAGGTTCGACTCGAGCGTCAGCGAGAGAGCGTTGCCGCAGGCAACGACCCGAAGGGCGAAGCGCGCAGCGCTGAGTAATCCTTCCCCCACCACCATCTCTTAATTCGTTTCTCAATCAATCTATTTCTCCCCCATTCGCCGTAAAAACTGCTGCTGTAGCCTCAGCAAATCCGCTAACGTCAACAACTGATAATCCAGACCTTGCTGGCTGGCAATTTGCGCGATAATGCGGCTTAACGCCGGATAATGGCGATGATGCCAGTGAGGAAAAAGATGATGGGTAAGATGCAAATTAATCCCGCCCAGCCAGTAGCCAAGCCATGCAGGTTGCGGCGTCCAGTCAAAGGTAGTGGCGAAGGTATGCGCCAACCTGCCCACGGCCATTTTGCCCTCTTCTGGCGGCAATTGCGTATGCCCCTTCGCCCAGTGCGTTCCGATAATCAACATCACAAAGATCAGTGACGCCAGCAACTGGTTGAGCAGATAAGTCAGCACGATGGTCATAAAACCAAACTCAGACAGCAGCCAGGGAAGTATCAGACACAGCGCGCAATGCGCCAGTTTCCCGGCTAAGAAATACCCCCAGCCAGCAAACCCCCGCAGGGCCAGATGTCGCGTGACCGGCGTAAACCCTGCGCGATCGAGCCAGTCCACTACCCAGATATACCAGGGAAAGGTGAGCGCCGCGACCAGCGGCCAGTAGCAATGTTGGTGGCGCATAAAAGGTCGCCACTGCTGCCACGGAGTCTGGCGAAGAATGCCATTTTCTGCGGTGTCCGGATCGTAAAATTCAATATTGGTAAAGCCGTGATGAAAGCGAACGTGGCGCACCCGCCAGCAGTCCGGATCAAGTCCCATCGGGAACGCAACCCACCGGTTAAGCCAGGCATTGGCCTTTTTACCACGCAAAAACGCATCATGCGAAGCGTCATGCACTACATTGACCGCTAACAGCATGGCGCAAATCATCATCGCCAGATACCACAACAAATACAGCCCCCACTGGCTTTGAGACAACGCCAGTGAATAACAGAACAGACAGGTAATAATCAGTGCCGCCATTTTGGTGAATGCCCAGCCGTCGGCATAACGATGACCGCCTACTTTTGCGAGGTACGATTTCGTACCATTCTGTAACTGTTTGACCAGTTGCGGATCATCAGCAGGAAAAGTGATCAACCTGTCGGGATTAAACAGATTCATAGCGTTGCCTTAGCGACTTACGTCCCACACCGATTAGGAATAACACGCAATGGGCCAGCAAAATGCCTGCGATTCCCTTCCAGAGAAGAGTGCTCCATGAACACATATAAAGAATAAAATAGAACAGTGACAACGTCACAGAGCACCACAAAATCATACCCCAACGCTGCCCGTCGCTCATGCCCCCCAGCGCAACGGAGCCTGCCACCAGCAGAACAAACAATACGGCTTGCTCACTGGTCATAAACTTGATGCCATAGCCATATTGCTGGATGTAGCCAAGCACCAGCATAAACAGCAGAATCACCCCTGCCCCCACTGCCCACGCGGAACTTTGGTAGCGACGTTCAATTGCTTTGCCAAATGAGCGAAAGCCCATTAAGCGTAAAAATGGCAGGTTACTCTCGCGCATCGGGTTACAGGACAAGCGACTATTTTTTACGCCATAGGCCACGTCATGATCCGGCCCGGCGCTATAAGAACCGAAAATTTTATCCCACAACAGAAAGGTGCCGCCGTAATTGGTATCGGCATATTGCTTTTCATTCAGATGATGGACGCGATGATGCGAAGGCGTGATCAGCACTTTTTCCAGCCAGCCCAGTTTCGGCGTTAGCGCGTTATGGTTAAAAAATTGCCAACTATAGTGAATAATAGAAACTGCCAAAAAGACCTGTAACGGCACACCAAGCAGCGCCAGCAGCATAAAAAATGGAATTGAGGTTAACGAGGAATACCACGAGTTCCGCACGCCTAATGACAGGTTGTAGTGTTCACCCTGATGATGCACCACATGTACCGCCCACAGCGGGCGCATTTCGTGATGCCAGCGATGCAACCAATAAAAACCGAAATCCCACGCCAGCAAAGTAAACAACCAAAGCAGGATCACCGGCGCATTATCAAACAGCCCAAGACTAAAGTGATTGACCACCAGGCCATAGCAGAGCACTTCCAGGCAGCGAAATAACCACAGCATCATATGACCGGAGTTGATATTAAAAATAACGTCCAGCCATTCCACTTTTTGCCGCCCGGTGAATTGCAACACGCCCGCTTCGGCTAACACCAACAGCACCATCAATATGATGGGAAACAGTAAATCACTCATATTGCGTCTTCCTTTTCTCGCATATTGCGCATATCCAACCGCAAATCGACGCCAGCAACGCGCCGCCTACTAAATCGATAAATAAATGTCTGCGTAATTGCAGAATCGAAAAGGCGATCGCTATCGCCCAGGCAACACTCATCAGCGTCAGCCAACGGTTCCCCTTTTTGGCAATCGCCCATACCGCCAACAGCGTGAGCGCCGCATGTAAAGAGGGAAAACAGTTCTGACTTGAGTCAATGGCGATCAGCCCGTTTAATGCACCCGTTGAGATCCCCGACTGCACAAACGGGGGATATTGCATAGTTGTGGGCCAGAGAAGATAAAACAAGCCAGCTACAAGTGCCGAAAGTTGCATTGCGCGGGCCAGCCAGCGCAGGTGGCAAAGTGGTGTGGATAAATAACCTAACGGCACAATTAAAAAAAACGAGAGATACAGCCACACGGCAGAGGGTGAAAACGCAATCAGATTATCAATTACTGACGGCGTTAATTGATATCCCTGACCTTGCAGGTAGTCGCTAAAGTTATAGATAACCCCAACGGTTCCCCAGCCCAGCAGCATCTGTTTCAGGCGTAGTAGTAGATTGCTCATTCCCGCCCCCACTCACGCACAATTCGCCGCCGCTTGGCTGTAAAAGCAACTGGCACTGGTTGCGACTCAAGGAACCATATCAAGTGCTCCACTGCGATATTCTGGCGCATAAACAAAGCATTCAACGCTTCCCGGCACTGCTCCAGCATCCCCGGTTCGCAATCTGCTATTAGCGTTAGCTGTGCTGCCCCGGTTTGTAGCAGGCGATAATCAGCAGTTAACGGCAGCGTCATCGCCAGCACCCGACTACAGGCATCGGCAAAAACGGTCTGCATATCGCCAGATCTTGTCGGCAGTTGCAGTTGATCGTCCTGCCGCCCTTCGATACGCGCAATCGCCATTGCCGCACTGCCACAAGGGCATGGCTGTTCACTTGCCACCAGCACATCATCAAGTCGATAACGCACCACCGGCTGCGTGGTGCGGGTAAAGTCTGTGACGATCGGCACGAAACGGTGCTCATCCAGCCATTGCGGTTCAATGTGAACAAATTCTTCGTTGAGATGTAACGTGCCACACCGGCAGGTAGAGGCGAGAAAGCCTTCTGTCGCCTGATAGATTTCGCCCACATTGTTGAACACGCTTCGCAGTAATTCCCGATCCTGCGACTCCAGAACTTCCGCTACCGAGATCACTTTTTTGACCTTTAGCGTTAGCTCTCCGGCAATCACCGCCAGCGCCAGTGCGCGTAATACCTGAGCTGGCGCGACAATAATCGTCGGCGCTCGCTGTTCCAGTTGTTTGAGTTGCGCCTGAAATGGCGCCAGCAGATCGTAAAAGTCGAGACTTAACCAGCGGTTATTCACGCTTTGATAGAGGTTGTTGTCCGCGCGCAAAAACAGTGCCACCCGCTCTCTGGCAAATAAACCGTCGGGTAACACTTTTGCCAGCACACCGGCGGCCCAAATCTGTTGCTCGTGCGGGCTAACAACAAAAAGCCCACGACGCCCCGATGTACCTGATGAAAGCCCGACGCTGAACTTGCCCACGCTGGGTTTGAAATCACGACTCTGCTCACTGCGCATTGCACAGGCGAGAAGCTCGTCGCGCTTTAAACCAGCGGTATTCATCTCATCGAAGTACGTCATCATTAACGCTTTGTCCATCAACGGCCACTGGTTAAAGGGCAAGGCCAGATAACGCTGAAACCACGGGCTTTTAGATAAGACATTTTGCCGGAACTGATGCAGCCTTTTTGCCTGCCAGTATTCCAGCGCCTGGCGATCGGTGAAATGCAGCCTGCGGGTACGGAAGTAGCGCCAGAGTAAAGCCAGCGGGATCATAAATCCCCCTCGTGGCACAAACGAATGTCCACTGCGCCGTTTTGCCAAAGCTGATGTAATTGCCCAAGCGTGCGGTAGTAGGCGCGGCTGTCGGACATAACCAGATGCGCCAGTGGTGAAGGCCCGCGCAGTTCGCGGTAGTTTGCGGGTGCCCAAGCGGCATCGCCAGCCAGTAAAGTCCAGCCATTGTCGGTCAACACAAATGCGCCAATATGTCCGGCAGCATGACCCGCAAGCGGCACGAGGATAATTTCGCCATTGCTTTCTGGCAGCAAATAGCCACTCTCAAACGGTGCCAGTTCAGGAGGCATATTCACCAATGCGAAACTTTCAATAAAACGCAGTGAAGAGTCAAAATTCTCCGGGATCAGCCCTGGCACAAAGGCCTGACGCAATGCGGCTATGCCACGCAGCGTTCTTACCTGCTGCCAACCTTCACCAGAACAGATACAGGCGACATCAGGGAAATCGCGCAGGCCAGCAATATGATCGGCGTGAAAATGCGACAGAATAATCGCATCAACATCTTTTGCTGCCAGTCCGTGTGTAGATATTTGCCGCACCAGCGCCTGTTGTGGATCAAAATAAACCGGCGTGACCTGGCGATAAAGACGAAATATGCCGGATTGCGTGTAGTGTTCGAACCACGATGAATAGCCGGTGTCCCACAGCCAGCGTTTATCCCCCACTTCCAGCAGCCAGGCGCGGGCGGGGAATTTACACACTTTCAGCCCAGCCCCTTTCAGCGCAATACAGCCAATATGGGTACACCAGCCCGTTTCAAATACGGTTATTTTTGCCATGTTCCCTCAGCCATTGTCCCGTGATTGCAATACCTTGCTCCATCGAAAAGCGCGGGTGATATCCCAGCTCTGTAATGGCCTTTTGCGCACTCAGCGTCATATCAAAACAGAGTGTTCCGGCGCTGTAACGTGTGATAACAGGTTCCTGATTAACGCATTTCCCGTACAGCTCCAGGCCGCGCGCGACCAGAGAAAGCAGCGGCCAGGGAACGGCTGCAATGCGGTAACTCAAGCCCAGTTGCTGGCGCAGTAAGGCGTCAAGCATTACAGATAATTTCTGCGGCTGATGATTGGTAATGTTGTAAATACTGCCAGAGCGTAATCCTTCAACTTGCGTTGCCAGCTGCATGGCATACACCACGTTTTGCACGAAAGTGAGATCCAATAACGCGTCGCCCCCGCGCGGCAAACGTAAGCTGCCGCCCCCCTGTTGCAGTTGCTGCATCAGACGAGGAACAATCACCTGATCATGAGGACCAAACAAACCACGGGGACGCAAAAGAATAAACCTCGTGGCAGGATATTGCGCTACTGCCCCGGCAATAGCCTGCTCAGCGGCATATTTACTGCTCGCATAATGGCTGGAGAATGCTCGCGCAAGATAAGTTTCTTGCAGGTCATAGTGATGTTGAAAATCAAAGTAAACCGCAGGCGTGGAGATATGAATAAACCGGGGAATGTTCAGCCTGCCTGCCGCCTGTGCCAAAGTGTAGGTCGCTTTGACATTGGCAAGCCAGAATGCCGTTTTGTCTCCCCAGGGCGAAGACTTTGCCGCACAGTGCCAGACGGCATCGCAGCCTTCCATCAACCGGGCGCAGTCATCCTCAGTTGCCTCGGTTAAATCGAGAGCCACAAACTGTGCACCTGCGCTTAAGAGAACTTTGCCAACCTCGCGATTTCGCCCTGTTGCCACAACCGAAACACCCGATTGCAACAAATATTGCACAGCATTTCGCCCCAGGCCGCTGGTCGCCCCCGTCACGAGAATTTTCACGGTAAAAGCACCATGCCTGCCAGCGTTAACCCCGCCGCCGTGCCAATCAACAGCGCAGGTTTATCCGCAGTAAAACGACCGCTAATTACCGCTTCATGCAGCGCTGTGGGTATAGACGCAGCAACCTGATTGCCGTAGAAGCGGTAGACATCAATAAGCGCAGATTCCGGCACTCGCAGCCGTTTACGCATATGTTCAAGGGAAAGATGACTAGCCTGATGCGGAACGACCGTACCGATATCTGCCAGTTGCAGACCGCTTTTTTGCAGTAAGCGCGAAAAATAATCTTCAATAAGTGAAGAGGCAAAACGAAACAGCGGTTTCCCCTGCATATGAAAAAGAAAGTCGCTGTCACTAACGCCTGAACGAGGATTACGCCGCGTGCCGCCAGCACGAATTTCGCACAGTTCGCTGCCTTCGGGATACATTTCGATCAAGCTGGCGATAATCCCGCTGCGTCCATCGCCCCGCTCGACAATCGCGCACGCCGCGCCATCACCAAAAATTAATGAAGACTCTTCATGATCCCAGTCGATACCGCGTGAAGCAATATCTGCCGAAACGATGGCAATGCGCCGGTATGCTCCACAGTTAAGTAATCCGGCAGCGACTTCCAGAGCGGAAATAAAGCTCACGCAACTGCTGTTGATATCAAACCCGGCAACGCCTGCAGGCATCGCTGCGGCCTTGAGAATATGAATTGCGCTACAGGGTAATGCCTGTACGGCTATGGCTGACGCACAAATTAGCAGATCAATATCAGAAGGCTTTAAGGCAGCCGCTGATAACGCATTATGCAAAGCCTCTGCCGCCAGTTCGGCCTGGCTGGCGTCGTTGCTGGCAAAATAGCGCCAGCAAATGCCGGAACGTCGCTCAACGTAGCCCGCAGGTTTATTTAACTGAACATCCAGTTGTTGAGAGGTAATTTTATCAGGGGGTAAGGCGATCCCAGTGGCGATTATTTTTAATGCCGCAGAGATCGTCGATTGATTAGGTTGATCCACGGTCAGTGCTCCTTCACTGCTCCATAGGTGGGCCAATCATATCGATGAGGTTCGTTTCTCTACAATCTGAAATATCGACAATGTGTAACTGATGATTTCAGCAGGCTGACAACGTGCGTTACGTTATGCCGGATGCGGCGTGAACGCCTTATCCGGCATATATATCACGTAATATCAATGAATTGTATGACTCTGTAGGCCTGATAAGCGCAGCGCATCAGGCACTTTGTCGTGCTTAGTGGCGAGCGCGCACCAGCTGATACTTACGTGTCAGATACTCCACCGGTACGCTCCAGATGTGCACCAGACGCGAGAACGGGAACAGCAGGAATAACGTCATCCCCAACACCAAGTGCAGACGGAAGATAAACGCGACACCATCAAGGTGTTGAGAAGCGCCACCGTGGAAGGTCACTACCGACTGCGCCCAGCCAACCAGTTTCATCATCTCGCTACCGTCCATATGCTGGGCGGAGAACGGAATGGTCAACAGGCCCAGCGCGCACTGGATAACGAGCAGCGACAGGATCAGGATATCCGCTCCGGTAGTGGTTGCACGCACGCGTGGGCTGAACAGGCGACGCTTCAGCAACAGCACGCCACCAATCAGACACAGCACGCCGCTGGCACCACCAGCAAACATCGCCATTTTTTG
This sequence comes from Escherichia sp. E14V7, assembly GCF_004212225.1. NCBI lineage: Bacteria > Pseudomonadati > Pseudomonadota > Gammaproteobacteria > Enterobacterales > Enterobacteriaceae > Escherichia > Escherichia sp. E14V7. The sequence continues at coordinate 373,901 of NZ_RHJJ01000010.1, read as the reverse complement.
TTTCACTTCAATCGGCAGCCAGGCTTCATACATCCAGTGCGGCGTCAACATACCGAAGAAGTGACCGACAAAAATCCCCAGAATCCCGATATGGAACAGGTTCGACGCCAGGTTCATTCCTTTACGGTCCAGCATCTGGCTGGATGCCGCGCGCCAGGTGTACTGCCCGTAGTCATAACGCAGCCAACTACCAATCAGGAAGACCGCCCCGGCAATGTACGGGTAGATATCAAAGAAGAACATATTCAGGAATTGCATTAGTGCTGTCCTCCGGTGGTGATATTCAGATATTGCGGCGCGACGGCACCGGCAAAGCGACGCTGATGAGCAGTGATTGCTGAATCACCGCAGCCTTTGTCAGCAAAGAATTTAACCTGCTCTTCTTCCCAGACAGCATCCAGCGCCTGCGGCGTATCGTCGCGCGCTTCATCGGCAATTTTTTCCGCCACTTTGTCGCTGTCGATAGCGGTATTCGCCAGTTTCAGCAGCAGGTCAAACAGCACGGCATAACGGCTTTCACGCTGTTGCAGACGCGCGCTCAGCAATGCCAGAATCGGCGCAATGTCTTTCAAACCTTCCACGGCTTCGCTTTGCGGCAGCTGCGCCAGATATTCCAGATACAGCGGCAGATGGTCCGGCAATTCGCGGCTGTTTAACTGCAAGCCGTGCTGCTCGTACTGCGCCAGTAAATCCACCATTGCCTGACCACGATCGCGGGATTCACCGTGAACATGTTCGAATAGCAACAGTGACGTGGCGCGACCACGGTCGAACAGTTCGCTGTACTGCGCCTGGGCATCCAGCGGATCCATCGCCGCTAAATCGCGCAGGAAAATGCCCAGCGCATGGGCATCTTCTTTCGACAAATTTTCCGACGCGGCAATCGCCTCAAACATCTCCTGTTGATGCTGCCATAAGGCAGCATCCGGATATTCAAGGAGACGCGATACAATCACGAGTTCGATCATGGATGCGGCTCCGTTTTGCTGGTCACATCGATGGCATCGATACGACGGCTGTTGAACAGATTGAATTTGGTATCTGAACCGTGGCAGCCATCACCAAAGGTAAAGCCGCAGCCATTTTTCTCCGGGAAGGCTTCCCGCGCCAGTTCACGATGACTGCTCGGCACCACAAAGCGATCTTCGTAGTTGGCAATCGCCAGATAACGATACATTTCCTGTGCCTGGGCTTCGGTCAGACCGACCTCTTCCAGCGCACGGGTATCAACTTTACCGTCAACGGTTTCAGCACGTTTGTAATGACGCATCGCCAGCATGCGTTTCAGCGCACGCAGTACCGGTTGGGTGTCGCCTGCGGTCAGCAGGTTCGCCAGATACTGTACCGGGATACGCAGGCTTTCGACGTCTGGCAAAATGCCGTTGCTGCCCAACTCGCCAGCGTCTGCCGCAGACTGAATCGGAGACAGAGGCGGCACGTACCAGACCATCGGCAGTGTGCGATATTCCGGATGCAGCGGCAGCGCCAGTTTCCATTCCATCGCCATTTTATAAACCGGCGACTGCTGCGCAGCTTCAATAACGCTCAGCGGAATACCGTCTTTGATCGCCTGCTCGATGACCTTCGGATCGTTCGGATCGAGGAACACGTCCAGCTGACGCTGGTAGAGATCTTTTTCGTTCTCGGTGCTGGCCGCACGTTCGATGGCGTCCGCATCGTACAGCAGCACGCCGAGATAACGGATACGACCGACACAGGTTTCTGAACACACCGTCGGCTGACCCGCTTCAATACGCGGATAGCAGAAGATGCACTTCTCAGACTTACCGCTCTTCCAGTTGAAGTAGATTTTTTTGTATGGGCATCCGGTGATGCACATACGCCAGCCACGGCATTTATCCTGGTCGATCAGGACGATGCCATCTTCTTCACGCTTGTAAATCGCACCGCTCGGGCAGGTCGCCACACATGCCGGGTTCAGGCAGTGTTCGCACAGGCGCGGCAAATACATCATGAAGGTGTTTTCGAACTGGCTATACATCGCCTTCTGGATGTTGTCGAAGTTCTTGTCTTTCGCCAGCTTGTCAAACTCACCGCCCAGGTCATCTTCCCAGTTCGGCCCTTTTTCGATTTTCGCCATCCGTTCGCCGGTAATCAGCGAACGCGGACGGGCAATCGGCTGCGATTTGCTGCCTTCCGGCGCGGTATGCAGGTTCTGATAGTCAAAATCAAACGGCTCGTAATAATCGTCGATCCCCGGCAGATGCGGGTTAGCGAAGATTTTACCCAACAGCATGGCGCGGTTACCCATGCGCGGTTGCAGTTTGCCGTTGATTTTACGGATCCAGCCGCCTTTGTATTTTTCCTGGTTTTCCCAGTCGGTCGGGAAGCCCTGGCCCGGCTTGGTTTCCACGTTGTTGAACCACGCGTATTCCACGCCTTCGCGGCTGGTCCAGACGTTTTTACAGGTAACTGAACAGGTGTGGCAGCCGATGCACTTATCGAGATTCAGCACCATGCCGACTTGTGAACGAATTTTCATTTTACGCTCTCCTGTACCTGGTCATTGCCTTCGCCATCTAACCAGTCAATGTTCTTCATCTTACGCACTACAACAAACTCATCGCGGTTAGAACCTACAGTGCCGTAGTAGTTAAAGCCGTATGCCAGATGGGCATAGCCGCCGATCATATGCGTCGGTTTCGGCGTGATACGGGTGACCGAGTTATGGATACCACCACGCTGTTGGGTAATTTCCGAACCAGGCAGGTTAACGATACGTTCCTGCGCGTGGTACATCATGGTCATCCCTGCCGGAACACGCTGGCTGACAACCGCACGGGCAGTCAGTGCACCGTTGCTGTTGAAGACTTCAATCCAGTCGTTATCGGCGATACCCAGATCTTTGGCATCGGCTTCACTCAGCCAGACCACCGGACCACCGCGACCTAAAGTCAGCATCAGCAGGTTGTCGCTATAGGTGGAGTGGATCCCCCACTTCTGGTGCGGCGTCAGGAAGTTGAGCGCTTTTTCCGGATTACCGTTGGATTTCTGCCCCATCACTTCTTTCACCGAACGGGTGTCAATCGGCGGACGATAAACCAGCAGGCTTTCACCGAAATCACGCATCCACTGATGATCCTGATAAAGCTGCTGACGACCAGAGAGCGTGCGCCACGGGATCAGCTCGTGAACGTTGGTGTAACCGGCGTTGTAAGAAACGTGTTCATCTTCCAGACCAGACCAGGTCGGGCTGGAGATAATTTTGCGCGGTTGTGCCTGAATATCGCGGAAGCGGATCTTCTCGTCTTCTTTATTCAGCGCCAGATGCGTATGGTCACGGCCGGTAAATTCGCTCAGGGCAGCCCAGGCTTTTACGGCTACCTGACCGTTGGTTTCCGGTGCCAGCGTCAGGATCATCTCCGCCGCATCAATGGCGGTGTTCAGCATCGGCTGACCTTTCGCCGGGCCTTCCGCTTTGGTGTAGTTGAGCTTACGCAGCAGATCCATCTCGCTCTGGGTGTTCCAGGCAATCCCTTTACCACCGTTACCGATTTTCTCCATCAACGGACCGATAGAGGTAAAGCGTTCGTAAGTTGCCGGATAATCGCGCTCTACGACCATAATGTGCGGTGCAGTTTTACCGGGGATCAGGTCGCATTCGCCTTTTTTCCAGTCTTTCACATCCAGCGGCTGTGCCAGTTCAGCGGCAGAGTCGTGCTGGATAGGCAGCGTGACGATGTCGGTTTCTTTACCCAGATGACCGACGCACACTTCGGAGAATTTCTTGGCGATAGCTTTGTAGATTTCCCAGTCGCTTTTCGCTTCCCAGGCCGGATCGACTGCCGCAGACAGCGGGTGAATAAACGGATGCATATCCGAAGTATTCATGTCGTCTTTTTCATACCAGGTCGCCGTCGGCAAAATGATGTCGGAGTAGAGACAGGTGCTCGACAGACGGAAATCCAGCGTCACCACCAGATCCAGCTTGCCTTCCAGACCGTTGTCCTGCCAGTCCACTTCTTCCGGCTTCACGCCGCCCTGTTGCCCCAGGTCTTTGCCCTGGATACCGTGTTCTGTCCCCAGCAGGTACTTGAGCATAAACTCATGACCTTTACCGGAAGAACCGAGCAGGTTAGAACGCCAGATGAACAGGTTACGCGGGTGGTTTTTACCGTTTTCTGGTTGTTCAGCCGCAAAACGGATGGAACCGTCTTTCAGGGATTTCACGGTGTAATCCACCGGATTCATCCCGGCTTTTTCTGCTTCGCCAGCGATAGTCAGCGGGTTAGTGCCTAACTGCGGTGCAGACGGCAGCCAGCCCATGCGTTCCGCACGAACGTTGAAGTCGATCAGATGTCCGGTGTAGCGGGATTTATCCGCCATCGGCGACAGCAGCTCTTCCGCAGTCACGGTTTCATAACGCCACTGGCTGGAGTGGTTATAGAAATAAGAGGTGCTGTTCATGTGACGCGCCGGACGCTGCCAGTCGAGGGCAAACGCCAGCGGCTGCCAGCCGGTTTGCGGACGCAGTTTTTCCTGACCTACATAGTGCGCCCAGCCGCCACCGCTCTGACCGACACAGCCGCAGAAAATCAGCATGTTGATCAGACCACGGTAGTTCATATCGAGATGATACCAGTGGTTCAGACCCGCACCGACGATAATCATCGAACGACCGTGCGTCTTGTCAGCGTTATCGGCAAATTCACGGGCAATACGGATAATCTGGCTGCGAGAAACGCCAGTGATCTGCTCGGCCCACGCCGGAGTGTAAGCTTTCACATCGTCGTAGCTGGTTGCGCAGTTAACGTCGTTCAGGCCACGTTCCAGACCGTAGTTTGCCAGCGTCAGATCATAAACGGTGGTCACCAGAGCGGTGCTACCGTCGGCCAGTTGCAGGCGTTTTACCGGCAGTTTGTGCAGCAGAATGTTTTCCAGCTCCACTTTGTTGAAGTGTTCCGTGCCGTCGCCGCCAAAGTACGGGAAGCCCACTTCAGCGATCTCATCCTGGCTACCCAGCAGGCTCAGTTGCAGCTCGGTTTCTTCGCCGGTTTTACCGTCGCGCTGCTCCAGATTCCATTTGCCCTTCTCGCCCCAGCGGAAGCCAATAGAACCGTTCGGCACAACCATTTCGCCATTGGTATTAAAGGCGACCGTTTTCCATTCCGGATTGTTTTCCTGGCCCAGCGCATCCACCAGATCGGCAGCGCGCAGCATACGACCCGCAGCGTAGTAACCGTTGCGTTCTTCCAGCATCACCAGCATCGGCATGTCGGTGTAGCGACGCACATAGTCGGTGAAATACTGGCTTGGGTTGTCGAGGTGGAATTCACGCAGCATTACGTGGCCCATCGCCAGCGCCATTGCCGCATCGGTGCCCTGTTTCGGTGCCAGCCACAGATCGCACAGTTTGGCGATTTCAGCGTAGTCAGGCGTGACAGCAACAGTTTTGGTGCCTTTGTAACGCACTTCAGTAAAGAAGTGAGCATCCGGGGTACGCGTCTGCGGCACGTTTGAACCCCAGGCGATGATGTAGCTGGAGTTGTACCAGTCAGCGGATTCCGGAACGTCAGTTTGCTCGCCCCAGGTTTGCGGAGACGCAGGAGGCAGGTCGCAGTACCAGTCGTAGAAGCTCAAGCAAGTACCGCCAATCAGCGAGAGATAGCGCGCACCCGATGCGTAAGAAACCATCGACATTGCCGGAATTGGCGAGAAGCCAGCGACACGGTCCGGGCCGTAGTTTTTGATGGTGTAAACGTTAGATGCGGCGATCAATTCATTCACTTCCTGCCAGGAAGAACGAACAAAACCACCGCGTCCACGCGCCTGCTTAAAGCTTTTCGCTTTATCGGCGTCTTCAATGATAGAAGCCCATGCCTCAACCGGATCGCTATGCAGCGCCTTCGCTTCACGCCACATTTTCATCAGGCGTTTGCGCATCATTGGGTATTTCAGGCGGTTGGCGCTATAGAGATACCAGGAGTAGCTGGCGCCGCGCGGGCAGCCGCGAGGTTCATGGTTTGGCAGGTCCGGACGGGTACGCGGATAGTCAGTCTGCTGGGTTTCCCAGGTCACCAGACCGTTTTTAACGTAGATTTTCCAGCTACAGGAGCCGGTGCAGTTTACCCCGTGGGTAGAGCGGACGATTTTGTCATGCTGCCAACGCTGGCGATATCCATCCTCCCAGTCACGGTTGGTATTGAGAAGCTGGCCATGCCCATCGGCAAAGGTTTCGCCCTTCTGCTTGAAGTAGCGAAACCGGTCCAGGAATTTACTCATCGGTTTTCTCCTGTGGGAGCCTGTCGGCTCTCTGATAAATCGACATTGCTAATGTTTAAAGGCAAGGTAACGCTCTGAAACAACGTGGGAATTGATAACGATCAAGAGTGGTGGGGATGAAAAATAAAGTAAATTCCTAAGATACTCCTTAAGGGTAATTAAGGATTTATATCTAACGGACTGTAAATTAATGGTTTTTATGCTATCTCACATTTATACATTTCGGATTTTTATACAGGTGGGTATTAAGGAGTATCCCCCATGGATGACATATTAATGGTGCTTAATTGACGCAATTGAAAATAATTATCGCCCTCAAAGTATGTTGTAACTAAATGACAAATAAAAAAAGCGCGACATTACGCCGCGCAAAGGATAATCAAATATTACGATTTATTTTTTAGAATGCCGACCGTATACCGCCCAGGTAATCACCACGCAGGCGATATAGAAAATCAAAAATACTTTCATTGCACCGACTGGCGAACCCGTTAATGCCAGTGAGCTACCGAACGCTTTCGGGATAAAGAAGCCACCGATAGCGCCAATCGCAGAGATGAAACCCAGCGCCGCCGCTGTGTCGGTTGCCGCTTCACGCATAGCACGTTCGTCAGAACCGCCTTCTGCTTTCACACGATCCATCGTCAGTTTACGGAAGATCACGGAGATCATCTGGAAGGTAGAACCGCTACCCAGCCCTGCGGTCAGGAACAGCGCCAGGAAGACCGCAAAGAACGCCATAAAGCTTCCGCCCTGCCCGTCAGTCGGTAAGGTGAGGAACAGCAAGCCGCTGAAAATCGCCATCAGCACGAAGTTCACCAGCGTGACACGGGTACCGCCAAGACGGTCAGACAATGCACCACCAGCAGAACGCGCCAGTGCGCCAATAAACGGTCCGAAGAAGGCGTAGTGCAGAATCTGCACGTCCGGGAACTGCGTTTTTGACAACATGGCAAAGCCCGCAGAGAAACCGATGAAGGAGCCGAAGGTTGCCAGATACAGCAGGCTCATAATCCACAGATGCCCACGTTTGAGTACCGGTAACTGCTCCTTGATGGAGGCTTTCGAGGTAGCAAGGTCGTTCATGCCAAACCACGCCGCGATGGTGAAGATGGCGAGGAACGGCACCCATACCCAGGACGCGTTCGCCAGATACAGCTCGGTGCCATCAGGCTGTGTTACACCCTGGCTACCAAATGCAGCAAAAATTGACAGTGATACCACCAGCGGAGCAACCAGCTGCATGACGCTGACACCCATGTTGCCCAGACCACCATTCAGGCCCAGCGCGCCACCCTGCTTCTGCTTCGGAAAGAAGAAGCTGATGTTTGCCATACTGGAGGCGAAGTTCGCGCCAGCAAAGCCGCACAGCAGAGAGATGATGATGAAGACGCTATAAGGCGTGGAGGTATCCTGAACGGCAAAACCCAGCCAGACGCAAGGAATAATCAGAATACCGGTGCTGAATGCTGTCCAGCGACGACCACCGAAGATTGGAACCATAAAGGAGTATGGAACACGTAATAATGCGCCAGAAACTGAAGGTAGCGCAGTCAGCATAAATAGCTGATCGGTCGTAAAATTAAAGCCGACTTTCGGTAGGTTCACCGCAACGGCACTGAATAACATCCATACGCAAAACGCCAGAAGCAGGCAGGGAACGGAAATCCACAGGTTACGGCTGGCGATGCGTTGACCGCGTTGTTGCCAGAACGCAGGATCTTCCGGTCGCCAATCTGTAATGACTGCTCCAGTAGCCCTTTCGGGGGCGGATGAGTGACTCATAGACACCTCTGATACTCGTTTCGATGTCTGCCACCTTAGTGTCTGTAGCCAAAGGCAATTTGATGTAAATCAAACGACAATATAACTTTATCTATCATTGATATTTATCATTACCCATAGTGAGTACAGAGATTTCATAAAAATTTTGAGATTTTTCACGACACTGTAAAATCCCTACCCTTACTGACGTAAAGCGACTAACCACACGGCAAATAAGGAGTAACTCTTTCCGGGTATGGGTATACTTCAGCCAATAGCCGAGAATACTGCCATTCCAGAATGTATCGTCACATTCATTAAGGTTATTGCTCATTCAAAGCCTGAAGGAAGAGGTTTATATGCTTAAACGTTGTCTCTCTCCGCTCACCCTGGTTAATCAGGTTGCGCTGATTGTTTTGCTTTCTACCGCCATTGGACTGGCGGGGATGGCAGTTTCTGGCTGGCTGGTGCAAGGCGTTCAGGGCAGCGCCCATGCGATCAACAAAGCGGGATCGCTGCGCATGCAAAGTTACCGTCTGCTGGCGGCTGTGCCATTAAGCGAGAATGACAAGCCCTTAATCAAAGAGATGGAACAAACGGCATTTAGCACCGAGTTAACTCGTGCGGCAGAACGAGACGGGCAACTGGCGCAATTACAGGGGCTACAGGATTACTGGCGCAATGAATTGATTCCTGCGCTGTTGCGTGCACAAAACCGCGAAACGGTGTCGGCAGACGTCAGCCAGTTTGTTGCCGGGCTTGATAAGCTGGTATCTGGTTTTGACCGCACCACCGAAACGCGTATTGAGACAGTTGTGCTGGTCCACCGGGTAATGGCGGTCTTTATGGCGCTTTTACTGGTGTTTACCATTATCTGGCTGCGAGCACGTTTGCTTCAACCGTGGCGACAATTACTGGCAATGGCCAGCGCCGTCAGTCATCGCGATTTTAGTAAGAGAGCGAATATCAGCGGACGCAACGAGATGGCGATGTTGGGGACTGCACTGAACAATATGTCTGCTGAACTGGCGGAAAGTTATGCCGTGCTTGAGCAGCGGGTACAGGAGAAAACTGCCGGACTGGAGCATAAAAATCAGATTCTCTCTTTTTTGTGGCAGGCCAACCGCCGTTTGCATTCCCGCGCCCCGCTGTGTGAACGCCTGTCGCCTGTGCTTAACGGTCTACAAAATTTAACCCTGTTGCGTGATATCGAACTACGGGTATATGACACGGAAGATGAAGAGAACCATCAGGAGTTCACCTGTCAGCCAGATATGAGTTGCGATGATAAAGGCTGCCATCTCTGCCCACGCGGCGTTTTACCCGTTGGCGATCGCGGCACTACGTTGAAATGGCGGTTAGCGGATTCTCATATGCAGTATGGTATTTTGCTGGCTACCCTGCCGCAGGGGCGTCATCTTAGCCATGATCAACAACAACTGGTGGATACCCTGGTTGAACAGCTCACCGCCACGCTGGCGTTGGATCGCCATCAGGAGCGCCAGCAGCAGTTGATCGTGATGGAAGAGCGTGCCACCATTGCGCGCGAACTGCATGATTCTATTGCTCAATCGCTCTCTTGCATGAAAATGCAGGTAAGTTGTTTACAGATGCAAGGCGACGCGCTGCCAGAAAGCAGCCGCGAACTGTTAAGCCAGATCCGTAACGAACTGAATGCGTCCTGGGCGCAGTTGCGTGAGTTACTCACCACATTTCGTTTACAGCTCACCGAACCAGGGTTACGTCCCGCACTGGAGGCGAGCTGCGAAGAGTACAGCGCCAAATTTGGCTTCCCGGTGAAGCTGAATTACCAATTGCCGCCACGTCTGGTGCCTTCACATCAGGCAATCCATCTGTTGCAAATTGCCCGTGAGGCATTAAGTAACGCCCTCAAACATTCGCAAGCAAGTGAGGTGGTGGTTACGGTGGCGCAAAACGATAATCAGGTAAAACTGACCGTTCAGGATAATGGCTGCGGCGTGCCTGAAAATGCCATCCGCAGCAATCACTACGGCATGATAATTATGCGCGACCGTGCGCAAAGTTTACGAGGCGATTGCCGCGTCCGCCGTCGTGAATCAGGTGGCACCGAAGTGGTGGTCACCTTTATTCCCGAAAAAACTTTCACAGACGTCCAAGGAGATACCCATGAGTAATCAGGAACCGGCTACTATCCTGCTGATTGACGATCACCCGATGCTGCGAACTGGCGTAAAACAGCTTATTAGTATGGCACCAGATATCACCGTGGTTGGCGAAGCGAGTAATGGCGAACAGGGTATTGAACTGGCGGAGTCTCTTGATCCCGATCTGATCCTGTTAGATCTCAATATGCCCGGCATGAACGGTCTGGAAACGCTGGATAAACTGCGCGAAAAGTCCCTCTCCGGCCGTATTGTGGTGTTCAGCGTCTCTAACCATGAAGAGGACGTGGTAACCGCATTGAAACGTGGTGCAGATGGCTATCTGTTAAAAGATATGGAGCCAGAAGATTTACTGAAAGCATTGCATCAGGCTGCCGCTGGCGAAATGGTCTTAAGCGAAGCGTTAACCCCTGTTCTGGCCGCCAGCCTGCGCGCTAACCGCGCTACGACTGAGCGTGATGTTAACCAGTTAACGCCACGTGAACGCGACATTCTAAAACTAATAGCTCAGGGCTTACCGAATAAGATGATTGCCCGTCGCCTGGACATCACTGAAAGCACGGTTAAAGTGCATGTGAAACACATGCTGAAAAAAATGAAGCTCAAATCTCGTGTAGAAGCTGCGGTATGGGTGCATCAGGAACGTATTTTCTGATTACGGTTCCCAGATCGGTTCGTCGTTCGACATTGCGTCGAAAGGTTCGGCAAGCGTTAGCGTGATCTCATTGGAGGAGACACGCTGCCCCTGGTTATCCTCCACCACAACCGACAATCGCCATTGATTGCTCGCCCCTTCCCCACTTTGCCAGTCCGGCATGATCAACGTCCAGCCATCCGCACTATTGGCTGTCGCTCCCGATGTCAGACTTAACATCTGCGTATCTCCCTGCCAGATCAATTGCCGAATACCGTAATGACTGCGAATTTGTAATTTCAGTGGCACGGTTTCACCAGGTTTAAGATCCCAGGGCGGCGTCGCCAGAAACACCGTTAAGGTTTTACGCTGCCGATACTCAATAGTCGGCAGATTATTTCGCTGCGGATTGTCATAGCGACTACCGCGTAGCGACTGGCTTTCAGCAACTTCGCCAGCAGAAAGCTGTTTGTTGAGCGGCACGCCAAAACGGTAGTTAATATTCAGTCCGAGGTTATTTTGCCTTTCTCCACTTTCCCCCTGTTTATGCAGGGCGGTTACTGTAACGAGTGGGACAGGTGTGTAATTTAGTCCAAGACTCAAGGCGACGGGATTGTGATAACCCGTGCCGGTGTTAAACAAATCAACACTCTGACCAAAATATTGTTCGAGGCTAACGCTGGTGTTGATATGCTGGTAAAACGGCATCCGCATCCGGGCCGTCAAGTCGTAACCACGCGCCATTCGTTGCTCGAGCGTGGCGGTCTGTTCACGCCAGGAGGCAAAAGGCTGATAATAATTTGCTGACAACCGCAAATATTCCCCCCACGCTTCGGCACCGAAACCTGCTCGCTGGAGATTTTGATCCAGCAAGTTGTCATAAAAAGTGTTATATCCCACCAGCCAGTTGCCACGCGCCCAGCGTTGGCCTGCGCCAAGGTTACTGACCAGACCATCATCCTGCTGAGTGAGCCCAATCTGGCTCCATGTAAGATAACGGTCGTTATCCTGTAGCGGTACAAACCAGCTCCCCCGGCTACCTGTAAAATGTCCTTCGTTATCCACTTTGACGTCGACACTGGCGTTCCCCCACGGCGATAGCCAGGATTCCACGTGCTGATTGACCTGCTGGCTAAGCGCATCGCGGACTTTTCCCAACGCAAAAGCTCTCGCCTGCTCGCCAGTGTCCTGACCTTTATCAGTCATACTGGTTTCACCAAAATCTTTCACAATTTCAGCAAAATGTTTTTCACCGTCATGATTTTCCGCTGCCATTCCTAAGTCAGGAAGAGCGTCACTGTCGTTATCAAAAGGATTTGCCGCTTGCTGCTTAAAAGAGGACTGTGCGCTAGCTATACCGCCTGCCAGCAGCAAGAGTAAACAAATTGCGATAATGCGGGGGACGAAACGGCTCAAAACGTCAGTAATTTCCAATAAAAATGAACAGCTATAGCTTTATAGAATAACGATTACTGGCAATTTTTCTTGTACTTTTGCATGCTTTATCACAAATCCTAAAAAATGTGACGGATTGGTCAGACAGCACACAAGCTGTAAGATAGAAACTGAACATCTAATTCCCTGAATACAGGAGTAAATAATGCAAAGAATCGTGATCGTTGCCAATGGCGCACCCTACGGGAGCGAATCCTTATTTAACAGCCTGCGGCTGGCCATTGCGCTACGAGAGCAGGAAAGCTACCTGGATCTGCGTCTATTCCTGATGTCTGATGCGGTCACTGCCGGATTGCGCGGACAAAAACCAGGGGAAGGCTATAACATTCAGCAAATGCTGGAGATCCTCACGGCGCAAAATGTGCCAGTGAAATTGTGCAAAACCTGCACCGATGGTCGTGGCATCAGCACACTTCCACTGATTGATGGTGTGGAAATTGGTACTCTTGTAGAACTGGCGCAATGGACGCTGCTTGCCGATAAAGTGCTCACTTTTTAACGTAAGTATGGGGCGCTCAAGATAATAGAGATGCCCCACTGCTAACATGTTTTATCGGGCAAACCCGGGCCGTAACACACCATCCGGGTAATTTTCCGTCAGAAGTTTTTTCACCGACACCAGTAAATCACTCAGCCCGTCATCCTGCATCCCCAGTTTGTTAAGCGCTTGTTCCAGGGAAAACAAGTACTGTGCGTTGGTTCCTAATGGCCCACTCGCCGCAGCAATCAACGGGGCAATCACCTGAGCGCGGGTATCGGATTCATACTCAGGATGACGCGGGTCCATAATGAACACCAGCGCATTGACGGTGCGGCCATCGTCAAGATGAAGCTGACACCAGGACGGCAGATAGCAGCCAGTAATCATCTCACGCTTCCACAGTAAGGTCAGCTCCTGCTCCAGGGACTCTTCCGGCAGACGATACGCAACGCCCGTGGTACGCCCGCCCTCTTTCAGTGCAAGCATCCTCCCCGGCTGGTGCGCAGTCCCCCGCCCGGCAGTAAGCCGCAAACAGAAAGCACGATGCCACCCAACCAGCGTACCGGTGCACGACTCGGTAAACTCCAGCGCCGGATTCCACATTAATGATCCATAGCCGAAGATCCACACCGGTCCCTCATCAGGTCGACAAGACAGCGTCGCCGCCAGCGAGGCCGCCCGTTGTTCTGCCGACCATAAGAGTGATTCTTCAATGGCACCAAATGCCGTTTTACAATCGGCATTCATCAAGAAATCACGCGTTATCACCTTACACCTCCGCCACTGCATACTTCCCTGCGACAACTTTTTGGTGTCTTCCGGACATTTTTACTGCTCATTTTGAAACCACTATTGGGACAATATGCAATCCACAGACCACTTGCAAGGCAACACCGCACGAATAGCTTTAACTCGCCGCTGAGTTTTACGATTTTTTATGCCATTTATCATCATCGCCTTTGGCATATTCATGTTTCACCGCAGCCCAGGCCACTTTATGCGCTGTCTCTTCGCGACTGGCATCATCACGCCGGTCTTCTTTATCTTTATATTGCTCCCAGGCGCTGTTGAATGCTTCTTTGTAGATATCCTGGGCATGAGTGGGTAAAACGTGTTTTACGCTTTCCGGCAGGTCGCTTTTCGTTTTATACGGCATTGTTGACTCCTTTATTAAAATTGAACATTAAGTGTGGTCAACAATATCCCCTCTTGCCAAAACATAAGAACTCTCACATCAGACTATTCTCAAGAGACGCTAATACAAACATTGTCTAAACGCGTAGCTTTTTTTTATGCTCCGAAGAGTAAAAAATCGACAGAGGGGTAAAATTTCGTAAAATGTTACCGATATCCTGACACTTTCTGTTATTTTTCCTGCCTATTTATTACATTTCCGACAAATTCATCTGCAAAGGATAACCATAATGACAAATGCTCACGAGGCGGTAAAAACCCGCCACAAGGAGACTTCGCTTATTTTCCCGGTTCTGGCGCTGGTAGTGCTGTCCCTGTGGGGAAGCAGCCAAACACTACCAGTGGTTATTGGCATCAACCTTCTTGCTCTTATTGGTATTTTAAGCAGTGCTTTTAGTGTTGTCCGTCATGCGGACGTACTAGCCCATCGTCTGGGTGAACCTTACGGTTCGCTTATTCTTAGCCTTTCCGTCGTTATTCTTGAAGTCAGTTTGATTTCAGCCTTAATGGCGACCGGCGATGCAGCGCCGACGTTAATGCGAGATACGCTCTATTCAATCATTATGATTGTTACCGGCGGACTGGTTGGTTTTTCATTACTGCTGGGTGGACGTAAATTTGCTACCCAATATATGAATCTGTTTGGTATTAAACAGTATTTAATTGCCTTGTTCCCATTAGCCATAATCGTGCTGGTATTTCCGATGGCGCTGCCTGCGGCGAACTTTTCGACCGGTCAGGCGTTACTTGTGGCATTAATTTCCGCAGCGATGTACGGCGTATTTTTGCTGATTCAAACCAAAACGCATCAAAGCCTGTTTGTCTATGAGCATGAAGATGACAGCGATGATGACGATCCGCATCATGGCAAACCGTCCGCTCATAGCAGCCTGTGGCATGCCATCTGGTTAATCATCCATCTAATTGCCGTTATTGCGGTCACCAAAATGAACGCCAGCCCGCTGGAAACATTGCTCACCAGCATGAATGCGCCGGTGGCCTTTACCGGTTTCCTGGTAGCGCTATTAATTCTGTCGCCGGAAGGTCTGGGTGCGTTAAAAGCAGTTTTAAGCAACCAGGTCCAGCGCGCGATGAATCTGTTCTTTGGCTCGGTATTAGCGACTATTTCGCTTACCGTACCTGTCGTAACGCTTATCGCCTTTATGACGGGTAATGAATTGCAGTTTGCTCTGGGCGCACCAGAGATGGTGGTAATGGTAGCCTCTTTGGTACTGTGCCATATTTCATTTTCGACTGGCCGTACCAACGTACTCAACGGCGCGGCGCATCTGGCACTGTTTGTAGCTTATTTAATGACAATATTTGCCTGACATTTATATCTCCTCCGATGGCGGAAATCGGAGGAGATAATAAAAATTATCTGCTTGTAGTTTTTCTTCATACTACCTGAACAGATCGTTAATCAGATTTGCGAGCCTGTACTACAACCTGCACGAAACCACTGCAACCGCTAATGAAAAGCCGGAATGCACTCTTCATTGCAAACATTTCAGGGATGAAGTGAATATAAATTGAGACGTAGTATCGACACCAAGCCGGAGTTATCCGGTGAGGCGCAATGTTGTAGGGGCTTTATCCCTGGCGGCATTGGTTGCTGGAAAGAGAAAACCCCCGCACGTTGAGAGGTCAAACCTGACAACAGAACGGGGGCTAATCTTGAACCAGAACAATTCAAGAATAGCCGCGAAATGTTGTCATTACAACAAAAAGGCGGCTATATGACGCTCGCGCAGTTTGCCATGATTTTCTGGCACGACCTGGCAGCACCGATCCTGGCGGGAATTATTACCGCAGCGATTGTTGGCTGGTGGCGTAGCCGAAAGTAAGGTGAAAACGGGCGTCAGGCTGCCGTAATGGCAATATGCGCCCGAAACCGGCCGCAGGGGTAACAGCCTGCGGCCTTTTTTGTATTTATCTCTTCCACAAGTAGACACTGTCAACCAGATCTGGAAGCTCACCCAGTGCACTCATGAAACGACTGCAACAGCTGATGAAAAGCCGGAACGCGTACAGCATTGCGCACATTTCAGGGATGAAGTGAATATAAATTGAGACGTAGTATCGACACCAAGCCGGAGTTATCCGGTGAGGCGCAATGTTGTGGGGGCTTTATCCCTGGTGGCATTGGTTGCTGGAAAGAGAAAACCCCCGCACGTTGAGAGGTCAAACCTGACAACAGAACGGGGGCTAATCTTGAAACCAGACACTTCGAGAATAGCCGCAAAATGTTGTCATTACAACAAGGCGGCTATATGACGCTCGCGCAGTTTGCCATGATTTTCTGGCACGACCTGGCAGCACCGATCCTTGCGGGAATTATTACCGCAGCGATTGTTGGCTGGTGGCGTAGTCGGAAGTAAGGTGAAAACGGGCGTCAGGCTGCCGTGATGGCAATATGCGCCCGAAACCGGCCGCAGGGGTAACAGCCTGCGGCCTTTTTTGTCTTCTTTGACCATGAAAAAAGCCCTACCGTAGAACGATAAGGCCTTTGTTTTCAAAGCAGAAAAGATTACTTGCTGGTATCCAGCTCTTCGAAACCTTTAACCAGATCATCAATCGCTTTCATCTGCTTGAGGAACGGCTCCAGTTTAGCCAGCGGCAGCGCGGATGGACCGTCACATTTCGCATGTTCCGGATCCGGATGCGCTTCAATAAACAGACCAGCCAAACCTACAGCCATACCGGCACGTGCCAGTTCGGCAACCTGGGCGCGGCGACCACCAGAAGCTGCACCAAACGGATCGCGGCATTGCAGTGCGTGGGTAACGTCGAAAATTACCGGGGAGTTGCCAGAGACTTTCTTCATTATGCTGAAGCCCAGCATATCAACGACCAGGTTGTCGTAACCGAAGTTAGCGCCACGGTCACAAAGAATCACTTTATCGTTGCCGCCTTCTTTGAATTTATCAACGATATTACCCATTTGGCCTGGGCTCACGAACTGTGGTTTCTTGACGTTAATTACCGCGCCAGTCTTCGCCATTGCCTCCACCAGGTCAGTCTGGCGAGCAAGAAACGCTGGCAACTGAATAACATCTACCACATCAGCAACAGGCTGTGCCTGGCTTGGCTCGTGAACGTCAGTGATAATTTTTACGCCAAATGTCTGTTTCAGTTCCTGGAAGATTTTCATCCCTTCTTCCAGTCCTGGTCCACGATAAGAGTGGATGGAGGAACGGTTGGCTTTGTCAAAAGAGGCTTTGAACACGTAAGGGATACCCAGTTTCTGGGTTACGGTTACGTAGTGTTCGCAAATGCGCATCGCCAGATCGCGAGATTCCAGCACGTTCATACCACCAAACAGCACGAACGGCAGGTCATTTGCTACGTTGATGTCGCCAATGCTAACCACTTTTTGTTTCATAGGATCGCCTTAATCTTAAGTAAAGTGTCGATTAATTAATGCAGCACAATATGTTTATGCGCGATGTTGTTAATTTGCGCACGTATCATTTCGCTGATCGGGTCTTCCGGACACTGTTCAACGAAATAATTTAAATCATTCAACGCAACGTGTTCGCAATCCAGTTGCGCGTAAATCAACCCACGATCGCGAATTTCATACGGATCTTCCGGGTTAAATTGTAATAAGGCCTCGCTGGTGCGTAACGCCAGTTCCATCTGATTTTCTTCCATCAGCGACGCTTTCAGCGTATCCAACAGTTTACGGATAACCTCAATGTTATCGGCTTCATCCAGGTCTTCATAAAACAGTTCCGCAGACGGGCTGATATTTCCCTTTAACCACACATCCAGCATATGTTCGCTTAATGATTCACCGTTAAAAGGGTTAATCAGCCAGATTTCTCCGTCCGGGCATTCTATGCGCAATATAAGCTGCGTCGGGAATATCACCGGCAATAGCGGCAAATCGAGACGATTAGCAACCCACAATAAAACGGCGCCTAACGATACCGCACTGCCCTGCCGATTTTTTAGCACTTGATCAAGCCATAATGCATCGGAAAGACGATAAACACCACGTGAGGCTTTAAACCCCCATTCGCCGTAAAACAGCGCGATTAATTTTTCCAGCTGCTCTTCTAATGGCAGAAGCTGGCTAATTTCTTCCTTCGCCAGACTAACGAGACGCTCCAGTTCGTCGTAAACATCTTGCGAGGGAAAATCGCGGCGGATTGCTTCGCAAGCCAGGATCATGCCTTCGCACAGCGGCGCTTTATTAAATTCGAAATCAGCTAACGATCTCATGACTTACCCCAGTAACGGTACTTTTGTGGTGGCGAGTTTAATGATGATGTACAGCACCACCAGCGCCAGCGGGAAGGCAATAATGCGCGCCTGCTGACTGTGCATCCGACGATAATCGAGTGCAATAAAACCCAAAACGATATAAATGATAACTCCAAACAGCTTTTCAGTCAGCCATTCAGCCTGCCCGGAAAATGGCAGGATGTGCGCTTTAGCCATCAGCGCGATGCCGCTAAGCAATAACACCGTGTCGACAACCGGCGGCACAATGCGCGTCCAACGAGCGAATGCCAGTGGATGCTCCTGGTAACGTAGCCAGAATCGTAGGGTTAAGAGCCCAACAGAAAGCGCGATGCTAATGAGATGAACGCTAACAGCGTAGTAAAACTTATCATCGATAATAGCGACCGAGCGTTACGCGCTCGTTATCACCATAGTCCCGACAGGTTTCGACTTCATGATATCCCGCGTGGATAAATGCCTGTCGCACAGCTTCGCCCTGCTGCCAGCCATGTTCCAGAAGCAGAAAGCCGCCGGATACCAGCGCGTTACGCGACTGTTCGATGATATGCACGATGTCTGCCATTCCGCTGTCTGCCGCAACCAGCGCAGTGAGTGGCTCAAAGCGAACATCGCCTTGTTGAAGATGTGGATCCTGCTCGTCGATATACGGTGGATTGCTGACAATCATCGTAAACTGCTGTCCGACAAGCGCACTAAACCAGTCGCTTTGCAGGATGTGGATATTTTTGATCGCCAGATGCTGGGCATTACGTTGTGCCAGGGCGACAGCATCGGGCATACGATCTACAGCGGTAATTTCGCAGTCTGGGCGCTCGCTGGCCAATGCCAGCGCAATCGCCCCGGTGCCAGTTCCAAGATCGAGAATGCGGCAAGGTTGTTCAGGCAATCGCGCCAGAGCCTGTTCCACCAGACATTCTGTATCCGGGCGCGGAATTAAGGTCGCTGGCGAAACAAATAACGGCAACGACCAGAATTCACGCACACCGGTTAAATGAGCAATAGGTTCACCGGCACGGCGACGGGCCAAAAGCGCGTCGAGTTGTTCACATTGCTCTTCAGTCAACTGCGTTTCACCAAAGGCGAGAATATAAGTGCGCCCCTTGCCGGTAACATGCTCCAGCAGGATTTCAGCATCGCGCCGCGGGCTTTCGCTCGCCTGAAGTTGGCTTATTGCTTCACGTAACCAGTGTTGATATTCCATTATTCCTGCTCGGACAACGCCGCCAGTTGGTCGGCCTGATGTTCCTGGACGATCGGTTCTATCAGCATATCCAGTTTACCTTCCATTACTTCATCCAGACGGTAGAGCGTCAGGTTGATGCGGTGATCGGTAACACGCCCCTGCGGGAAGTTATAGGTACGGTTACGATCGCTGCGATCGCCGCTGCCCAGCAAGTTGCGACGGGTGGAAGCCTCTGCCTGCTGGCGTTTTGCCATTTCCGCCGCATGGATACGAGCACCAAGCACTGAAAGTGCCTTCGCTTTGTTTTTATGCTGCGAACGTTCGTCCTGACATTCAACAACAATACCGGTCGGCAAGTGGGTAATACGAATTGCCGAATCGGTGGTGTTGACGTGCTGACCACCTGCGCCTGAGGAACGGAAAGTATCGATACGCAAATCTGCCGGGTTAATATCCGGCAGTTCTGCTTCCGGCAGCTCCGGCATTACCGCTACGGTACAAGCAGAAGTATGAATACGCCCTTGCGATTCCGTCGCAGGAACACGCTGCACGCGATGGCCGCCAGATTCGAATTTCAAACGACCATACACGCCATCACCGCTAATTTTGGCGATGATCTCTTTATAACCGCCATGTTCACCCTCGCTGGCGCTCATGATTTCTACACGCCAGCGGCGGGCCTCTGCGTAGCGACTGTACATACGGAACAGATCGCCAGCGAACAGCGCCGCTTCGTCGCCGCCGGTTCCGGCACGCACTTCGAGGAATGCATTGCGTTCATCATCGGGATCTTTTGGCAGCAAAAGAACCTGTAACTGTTGCTCCAGTTGCTCGCTTTTTTCTTTAGCTTCACGCAGCTCATCCTGCGCCATCTCGCGCATTTCCGGATCGTCGAGCATCATCTGCGCGGTTTCGATATCTTCCTGAACCTGTTGCCAGTCGGTGAAACAGCGCGAAACATCACTTAACTGCGCATATTCACGTGATAATGCGCGAAAACGTTCCTGGTCGGCGATAGTTTGCGCGTCACCCAGCAACGCCTGAACTTCTTCATGGCGTTCATGCAGGGCTTCCAGTTTGGCAACGATAGAAGGCTTCATAGGCGTAAATGCACCCTGTAAAAAAAGAAAATGATGTACTGCTACTCCAGCCCGAGGCTGTCGCGCAGAATATTCAGGCGTTCGTTATCCCCGTCACGGGCGGCCTGTTGAAGTGATTTCGTTGGCGCATGGATCAGGCGGTTAGTCAGTTTCCATGCCAGATCCTGCATTATGGCTTGCGCGTCGCCGCCCTGCTCAAGAGCGGCTAATGCTTTGGCGGTTAACTCATCGCGAACTTGTTCAGCCTGGCTGCGATAATCGCGAATGGTTTCGCTGGCGCTTTGTGCGCGTAGCCACGCCATAAATTCGCTGGTTTCCTGGGCGACGATAGTTTCCGCCTCAACTGCGGCGGCTTTACGTTGCGCCAGGTTGTGCGAAATAATGCTTTGCAGATCATCAACGCTGTAAAGGTAGGCATTCGCCAGTTTGCCAACTTCTGGCTCAACATCGCGTGGAACGGCAATATCGACCAGCAACATCGGTTGGTTGCGACGACTTTTTAATGCGCGCTCCACCATGCCTTTACCGATAATCGGCAGCGGACTAGCGGTGGAACTGATGATGATATCGGCTTCGCACAGACGCTCGTCGATATCGCTCAGGGCAATCACTTCCGCGCCGACTTCATCTGCCAGAATTTGGGCACGTTCGCGAGTACGGTTGGCGATAATCATCTTCTGTACTTTGTGTTCACGCAGATGACGCGCCACCAGCTCGATGGTTTCGCCCGCGCCAACCAGCAATACGGTCACCGTAGAGAGCGATTCAAAGATCTGCCGCGCCAGCGTACAAGCCGCAAATGCAACAGATACCGCACTGGCGCCAATATCCGTTTCAGTGCGAACGCGTTTCGCCACGGAGAAAGATTTCTGGAACATACGCTCCAGTTCGCTGGCCTTCATATGGCCTTTTTGCGAATCGGCAAAGGCTTTTTTTACCTGGCCGAGGATTTGCGGTTCGCCCAATACCAGTGAATCCAGACCACTGGCAACACGCATTAAATGGCTGACCGCGTCGTTATCCTGATGCCAGTAGAGGCTATTACGCAGATCTTCTTCGTTGAGATTATGGTAATCGCACAACCAGCGAATGAGCGCCTCTTGCAGGTTATCCTGCTCTTCAACGCTAAGATAAAGTTCTGTGCGGTTACACGTCGACAGCACCACGCCGCCCTGCACCATCGGCTGCGCAAGCAGGCTGTCCAGCGCCTGATCGAGCTTGTCCGGCGAAAACGATACACGTTCTCGCAGCGATACAGGTGCCGTTTTATGGTTGATACCGAGTGCTAAAAGGGTCATGTCTGCGGGAAATAATACCAACGTTGATATGGTTAGTCTGCTCGCATCATACAGGATGCGCGGGATCAATAAAAGAGAGCGCCCCCTTTTGGAGTAATTGCCTAAACCCGTTAGATTCTGGCAATTAAGACAACTTGAACATAGACGATGGCTGACGGTAACGCTAGCATTAAGGGTTATAACTGCAACGTATCTCAAGGACTTGTCATTATTATGCCCCTGCCCGATTTTCGCTTTATCCGCCTGCTACCGCTGGCTGCTCTCGTGCTCACGGCCTGTTCCGTTACGACGCCGAAAGGTCCAGGCAAAAGCCCGGACTCGCCACAGTGGCGTCAGCATCAGCAAGACGTGCGTAATCTTAATCAGTATCAGACACGCGGTGCGTTTGCCTATATTTCTGACCAACAAAAAGTGTATGCCCGTTTCTTCTGGCAGCAAACTGGCCAGGATCGCTACCGTCTGCTGCTGACTAACCCATTGGGCAGCACGGAACTGGAGTTGAATGCCCAGCCGGGTAATGTGCAGTTAGTGGACAATAAAGGCCAGCGTTACACCGCCGATGACGCCGAAGAGATGATTGGCAAATTGACCGGAATGCCTATTCCACTCAACAGTTTGCGCCAGTGGATTTTAGGTTTGCCAGGTGATGCAACCGACTACAAACTGGACGACCAGTACCGCCTGAGCGAAATTACCTATAGTCAGAACGGTAAAAAATGGAAAGTGGTATATGGCGGTTATGACACCAAAACGCAACCTGCGATGCCTGCCAACATGGAACTCACCGAAGGCGGTCAACGCATCAAGTTAAAAATGGATAACTGGATAGTGAAATAATGCGGACTCAGTGGCCCTCTCCGGCAAAGCTTAATCTGTTTTTATACATTACCGGTCAGCGTGCGGACGGCTACCACACGCTGCAAACGCTGTTTCAGTTTCTGGATTACGGCGACACTATCAGCATTGAACTTCGCAACGATGGGGAAATCCGCCTGTTAACGCCAGTTGAAGGTGTGGAACACGAAGATAACCTGATTGTTCGCGCGGCACGGTTGTTGATGAAAGCAGCCGCCGCCAGTGGGCGTCTTCCGAAAGGAAGTGGGGCAGATATCAGCATTGACAAGCGTTTGCCTATGGGCGGTGGTCTGGGCGGTGGTTCATCCAATGCCGCAACAGTTCTGGTCGCTTTAAATCATCTGTGGCAATGCGGACTGAGTGTTGATGAGTTGGCAGAAATCGGTCTGACGCTGGGCGCAGATGTTCCGGTTTTTGTCCGTGGTCATGCTGCTTTTGCCGAAGGGGTTGGCGAAATATTAACGCCGGTGAATCCACCAGAGAAATGGTATCTGGTTGCGCACCCTGGCGTGAGTATTCCTACACCAATGATTTTTAAAGATCCCGAACTCCCGCGCAACACGGCGAAAAGGTCAATAGAAACGTTGCTAAAATGTGAATTCAGCAATGATTGCGAGGTTATCGCAAGAAAACGTTTTCGCGAGGTTGATGCGGTGCTTTCCTGGCTGTTAGAATACGCCCCGTCGCGCCTGACTGGGACAGGGGCCTGTGTCTTTGCTGAATTTGATACAGAGTCTGAAGCCCGCCAGGTGCTAGAGCAAGCCCCGGAATGGCTCAATGGCTTTGTGGCGAAAGGTGTCAATCTTTCCCCATTGCACAGAGCCATGCTTTAAGCCGGGCAAGCTGAGTTTCGGTGACAACGTCACCTTGTTCCAGACGTTGCATCGCGCTCTTTAATACACCGCCTGGAAAGAATATTGCCTGGCCCGCACAGTTTTCGGCAGATTCTTTCCACCAATGGACGCATGCCTGAGGTTCTTCTCGTGCCTGATATGAAGCTTTTTGCTGGTAACGCCACCCCGGAACTAGCACAACGTATTGCCAACCGCCTGTACACTTCACTCGGCGACGCCGCTGTAGGTCGCTTTAGCGACGGCGAAGTCAGCGTACAAATTAACGAAAATGTACGCGGTGGTGATATTTTCATCATCCAGTCCACTTGTGCCCCTACTAACGACAACCTGATGGAATTAGTCGTGATGGTTGATGCCCTGCGTCGTGCTTCCGCAGGTCGTATCACCGCTGTTATCCCCTACTTTGGCTATGCGCGCCAGGACCGTCGCGTCCGTTCCGCTCGTGTACCAATCACTGCGAAAGTGGTTGCAGACTTCCTCTCCAGCGTCGGTGTTGACCGTGTGCTGACAGTGGATCTGCACGCTGAACAGATTCAGGGTTTCTTCGACGTTCCGGTTGATAACGTATTTGGTAGCCCGATCCTGCTGGAAGACATGCTGCAGCTGAATCTGGATAACCCGATTGTGGTTTCTCCGGACATCGGCGGCGTTGTGCGTGCCCGCGCTATCGCTAAGCTGCTGAACGATACCGATATGGCAATCATCGACAAACGTCGTCCGCGTGCGAACGTTTCCCAGGTGATGCATATCATCGGTGACGTTGCTGGTCGTGACTGCGTACTGGTCGACGATATGATCGACACTGGCGGTACGCTGTGTAAAGCTGCTGAAGCTCTGAAAGAACGTGGTGCTAAGCGTGTATTTGCGTACGCGACTCACCCGATCTTCTCTGGCAACGCGGCGAACAACCTGCGTAACTCTGTAATTGATGAAGTCGTTGTCTGCGATACCATTCCGCTGAGCGATGAAATCAAATCACTGCCGAACGTGCGTACTCTGACCCTGTCAGGTATGCTGGCCGAAGCGATTCGTCGTATCAGCAACGAAGAATCGATCTCTGCCATGTTCGAACATTAATCGAACCCGGCTCAAAGACCCGCTGCGGCGGGTTTTTTTGTCTGTAATATCCATTTGTATGACCTATGCCTCCTTCACCTGCCATTTAGTTGACAGATGATGCGCTCACGGATGAAACATTATTGTGAACAAAATATTTTCCTCACATGTGATGCCTTTCCGCGCTCTGATCGACGCTTGCTGGAAAGAAAAATACACTGCCGCACGGTTTACCCGTGACCTGATTGCCGGGATAACCGTTGGGATTATTGCTATTCCTCTGGCGATGGCGTTGGCAATTGGCAGTGGTGTGGCTCCTCAATACGGTTTATATACCGCTGCCGTTGCGGGGATTGTCATAGCTCTGACGGGTGGGTCGCGCTTTAGCGTTTCCGGTCCGACTGCAGCATTTGTAGTAATTCTCTATCCCGTTTCGCAACAGTTTGGACTGGCAGGCCTGCTGGTTGCGACGTTGTTGTCGGGGATCTTTTTGATCCTGATGGGTCTGGCGCGCTTTGGTCGTCTGATTGAATATATTCCGGTTTCCGTCACCTTAGGTTTTACCTCGGGTATCGGTATTACCATCGGTACTATGCAGATTAAAGATTTTCTCGGTCTGCAAATGGCTCATGTCCCGGAACATTATCTACAAAAAGTCGGCGCATTATTTATGGCGCTGCCGACCATTAATGTGGGTGATGCTGCGATTGGTATCGTAACGCTGGGCATTCTGATTTTCTGGCCACGTTTGGGTATTCGTTTACCCGGCCACCTTCCGGCCTTGCTGGCTGGTTGCGCGGTGATGGGGATTGTTAACCTGCTTGGCGGACATGTTGCTACCATCGGATCGCAATTCCACTACGTTCTGGCCGATGGTTCTCAGGGTAACGGTATTCCGCAACTGCTGCCGCAACTGGTGCTGCCGTGGGACCTGCCTAATTCAGAGTTCACACTAACCTGGGATTCTATTCGCACTCTGCTGCCTGCGGCATTCTCAATGGCAATGCTCGGCGCAATCGAATCACTGCTCTGCGCCGTGGTGCTGGATGGTATGACCGGGACGAAACACAAGGCGAACAGCGAACTGGTCGGTCAGGGGCTGGGGAATATCATCGCTCCATTCTTTGGTGGTATTACCGCTACTGCTGCCATCGCACGTTCTGCCGCTAACGTCCGTGCTGGGGCAACTTCCCCTATCTCGGCGGTGATCCACTCTATTCTGGTTATTCTTGCCCTGCTGGTACTGGCACCGCTGCTCTCCTGGCTGCCGCTTTCCGCCATGGCAGCCCTGCTGTTGATGGTGGCGTGGAACATGAGTGAAGCGCACAAAGTGGTCGACTTGCTGCGTCATGCGCCGAAAGATGACATCATCGTCATGCTGCTGTGTATGTCACTGACCGTGCTGTTTGATATGGTTATTGCCATCAGCGTGGGGATTGTTCTGGCATCGTTGCTGTTTATGCGCCGTATCGCCCGTATGACTCGTCTGGCGCCGGTGGCAGTAGACGTTCCTGATGATGTGCTGGTCTTGCGTGTTATTGGCCCGCTGTTTTTCGCGGCGGCTGAAGGTCTGTTCACCGACCTGGAATCACGTCTGGAAGGAAAACGGATTGTTATTCTGAAGTGGGATGCCGTTCCGGTGCTTGATGCCGGTGGTCTTGATGCGTTCCAGCGTTTTGTGAAGCGCCTGCCTGAAGGGTGTGAACTGCGCGTGTGTAACGTGGAATTCCAGCCTCTGCGTACAATGGCCCGATCCGGTATTCAACCGATTCCGGGACGTCTGGCGTTCTTCCCGAATCGCAGCGCAGCGATGGCTGATCTGTAAGAAAGGCATTAAATTGACCAGTCAGCGCAAACTGACTGGTCAGCAAACTACTGTAGTTGTTAGCTATGACGGCGATTATCGCTACGGCGGCAACGTTTGTCATAGTGGCGAACCCACCAGTAACGGTCGCACACCTGTTCATGCCCGCCAACACGGGCTCCCGCCAGCCAGAGAATGGCACCGACGAAAATACTCAGCACTGCACCGTGTGCGAAATACTGGGGCATATCAAACTGTGGTAATTGGTTGAGGATTGAATACCCCACGCCGACCACCATCACCACCAGACCCAACCCCATAAGCACGTTACCGAGTAACGAAGCGTTTTTGCGTTTCATGTGTCACCTCCGGAACTTTCTGGGTTGTAACAGGGAATACCCCTCTTCCTTATGTGTAAAGTATAGACAACACCCTGTGGCTTATGTGCGGGCGTGATCACAATTACAACCCTTATTTCAACAAAACTTTACAAATAACCGTCTGAACACCTTGACTTTCTAATAGTCGACACTGGCAATTATTATATTATCTGCGTTTAACACGCTGTTTTTTGTCAAGCGGGGCCGCAACCAGTAAACTACGCGCCAGTTATGTACTCACTCAGGACAAAAAAACGTGACGATTAAATTGATTGTCGGCCTGGCGAACCCCGGCGCTGAATACGCAGCAACGCGACATAATGCTGGCGCCTGGTTCGTTGACTTACTGGCGGAGCGTTTACGCGCTCCCCTGCGCGAAGAGGCTAAATTCTTTGGTTATACCTCGCGAGTTACCCTCGGAGGCGAAGATGTCCGCCTGTTAGTCCCGACTACATTTATGAATCTCAGCGGCAAAGCCGTCGCAGCGATGGCCAGTTTTTTCCGCATTAATCCGGACGAAATTCTGGTGGCTCACGACGAACTGGATCTGCCTCCGGGCGTCGCCAAATTTAAATTGGGCGGTGGCCACGGTGGTCACAATGGACTGAAAGACATCATCAGTAAATTGGGTAATAACCCTAACTTTCACCGTTTACGCATCGGAATCGGTCATCCGGGCGATAAAAACAAAGTTGTCGGGTTTGTGTTAGGCAAACCACCTGTTAGTGAACAGAAGTTAATTGATGAAGCCATCGACGAAGCGGCGCGTTGTACTGAAATGTGGTTTACAGATGGTTTGACCAAAGCAACGAACCGATTGCACGCCTTTAAAGCGCAATAAGTCGTTGTCTGCGGCATTTTTGCCGAGTGCCGTGTATAATAGGCAAAGTTATTTCCATTTCTGCAATCTGTTTGTGATAACAGGTTGATTATTAAGATATTAAGGTGATTTAAATCATGGGATTCAAATGCGGTATCGTCGGTTTGCCCAACGTCGGGAAATCTACCCTGTTCAACGCGCTGACCAAAGCCGGTATTGAAGCGGCCAACTTTCCATTCTGTACCATCGAGCCGAACACGGGCGTCGTACCAATGCCTGACCCTCGCCTGGATCAACTGGCTGAAATCGTAAAACCGCAGCGTACGCTTCCCACGACCATGGAATTTGTCGATATCGCCGGTCTGGTAAAAGGTGCGTCGAAAGGTGAAGGTCTGGGTAACCAGTTCCTGACCAACATTCGTGAAACCGAAGCGATCGGCCACGTTGTTCGCTGCTTTGAGAATGACAATATCATTCACGTTTCCGGCAAAGTTAACCCGGCGGACGATATTGAAGTTATCAACACCGAACTGGCGCTGGCGGATCTCGACACCTGCGAACGTGCGATTCACCGCGTACAGAAGAAAGCCAAAGGTGGCGATAAAGACGCAAAAGCCGAGCTGGCGGTACTGGAAAAATGCCTGCCACAGCTGGAAAACGCAGGCATGCTGCGCGCGCTGGATTTAAGTGCAGAAGAGAAAGCGGCGATTCGTTACCTGAGCTTCCTGACGCTGAAACCAACGATGTACATCGCCAATGTCAACGAAGACGGTTTTGAAAACAACCCGTATCTTGACCAGGTGCGTGAAATTGCGGCGAAAGAAGGTTCTGTTGTAGTTCCGGTTTGTGCTGCTGTTGAAGCAGACATTGCCGAACTGGACGACGAAGAACGTGACGAGTTTATGCAGGAACTGGGGCTGGAAGAACCGGGCCTGAACCGTGTGATCCGTGCAGGTTATAAACTGCTGAACCTGCAAACTTACTTCACCGCTGGGGTGAAAGAAGTGCGCGCATGGACCATTCCGGTTGGTGCAACTGCGCCACAGGCTGCTGGCAAAATCCACACCGATTTTGAAAAAGGCTTTATCCGCGCACAAACCATCTCGTTTGAAGATTTCATCACTTACAAAGGTGAACAAGGTGCAAAAGAAGCGGGTAAAATGCGTGCAGAAGGTAAAGACTACATCGTTAAAGATGGCGATGTGATGAACTTCCTGTTCAACGTCTAATTCCGCGTAATATCCTGGCGGTTAATAACGAGCCATTATGTGAGTCGCACATAATGGCTTTTTTACACCTGCTACGCTGCTTTTTTCAATTCTGAGTTACCGAAACTCATAATCAGACTCCTGGCAATATTAACAATACGGCTTTTATGTGATAACAATCACAGTGCATTAACCGTTCAAGAGTTTGTCATGAAAAAAACATTTACCTTCAGTCTGTTAGCAATTGTCTTCGCAAGCCTGTTAAGTGCTTGTGTTCCTCACCATCATCACCGCCACAACGATGGCCCGCGTGGTCCTGCGGCTTCCGGTAAGCCAATGCCACCTTCAAATGGTGGGCCAAATCATGGCAGTCATGGTCGCTATTAATTAGCAAGTCATACGCGGGAGAGTGCCTACTTTCCCGCTATCCACGACGCTTAAACTGACTTGCATCAATGCCGTATTGCTTCATTTTTCGCCACAGCGTAGTGCGACCTATCCCGAGTAAAACCGACATTTCCTGAATACGTCCACCAGTCACCTGGGCCGCGTTAATAATCGCTTCTTTTTCAACTTCCGCGAATGACAGACTGGTAGAAAGGCGTGTAGCGCTGGCATCATCTGTCGCCTGTTCAGTAAACAGGTGTTCCGGCAAATCACTGACACGAATGCGTCCGTTTTCGCTACTCAGCGCAAGATTCTCGATGACGCTGTAAAGTTCAAAATCATTGCCGGGCCATGCGCAAGAAACCAGGCGAGTAAGCGCATCGTCATCAATTTTCAGACGCGTAGAGAAGCGTTTTTCAAGACTGCGCAATTTGTTATTCACCAGCGCCGGAATACTGTCGCGCCGCATCCGTAAAGGCGGGATGGTAATTTCAAATGCATGAAGCGCGTAATAAAGCTGACGACTAAAGCGATTTTGCTCCACCAGCATCGCCAGATCCGCTGTTGTAGTGGCAATCACTTTGACATCAATGGGTATTAAACGCCGCGCATCCAGTCTTGTGATGACGCCTTGTTTGATAACCTGGAGCAACGCAGACTGTAACTCTGCCGCCAGATATTCAATCTTTTCAAGGAACAACGTGCCGCCATGTGCCAGTTCCAGCCGACTCAGACGACCATTTTCATTCTCCGTTCGATCGCCACCAATAAATTCTTCCGCCAGCGCCGCATCGCCATATAACTCGCAATTAACCGCGATATAGGGACCCGCCGCACGCTCGCTTTCATTGTGAATGGCCTGGCTTAACAGTGCTTTGCCAACGCCTTCTTCTCCACAGAGTAGCACCGGGAAACTGCTGCGCGCCGCCTGGCGGCCAAAATGGATCAACCGGCGGGTTTGCGGATCGTCCTGTGGCATATGAGCGAAGGTATGGCTGACTTTTCCTAATTGACTGGTCATCAACTGCCGCATCTGTTCTACCGGATGGAGCAACAGAATAAAGCTGGTCCCTTGCGTTTCAATTATCGGTTTAAGGGTAATGACCGCATCAATAAACTGGTGCTGACTTTCAAAAGTCGCTTCCACATGTTTGAGGGGATGAGCTTGCTTTATTGCCTGTTGCAATACGGTTGGTAGCGTTAATAGCTCAGTGATCGCCCTTCCCTGACTTGCCGTTGCGTCCAGACACAAAACTCGCGCCGCCTGGGCATTGATAAATTGCAAATTACCCTGCTCATCCCAGCTAATCACGCCATCGTCCATACTTTCCAGCAAGGCGTTAAGCTGATTTAAATGCCGGTTTGTTTCAGCCAGTAAACTGTCTGTCAGCAGTAAATTTCCTACCTCGCGCGCAATTGCCAGCGTCAACGGCAAATCGGCTGCGGTGGTTTGCTCAACCGGACACGCCAGCGCTATCGTTCCCGTTAATCGGCCCTTGCTGTCAAACAGTGGCGTTGCGCAAAATGCCCAATCCCATAGCGCCTGCTTGAAATGTTGATCGGCCAGCGTTTTCACTGCCTGACCGGAGATAGCCGCTAACGATAGCGCACAAGTACCAATAATTCCCTCTGCGCAATACGTGCCGTCATTGAATCCCAGGACACTAAGCTGGTGCAGCGTGTGCGGATCACCATAACGACTAAGGATGCAGGCGGTTTCATCAAGGATGAACAGTCCACACGCCCGCGATTCCATATATTCCCAGGCATCTTCCAGTGCCGCTTGCCCGAGTGCCAGCATCGCTTCCTTACGCCGATAGATAGAAGCAAATGTCACGCCCCGAGCCTGATGCGGTACGCTCCATGACTCCCGTTTCATCAGCTTGCGGCATCGCTCCCAGGATGCTGCTATCAAGGGAGATACGCTCTGTTGCTGGTTGTTAAAACCGTCATTCATATTTGCTGCCCTTATGACAAAAAGGTGTTCCGCATCGCAAATTTACTTATCCAGATTCGGCATTGTTCCGTTATGGAACATTTATTAAAACATATGTTTCATTGTGAAACATAATTTGGGTTAATTTTCTTTTCTCCCGCCTGATGCACAATGGATTTACCGGCAGTCAGTGGTCGCCGTGTCGTTGAACATCATCCATGCCCTACCCTAATTGCTGGAGCAAAATAATGAAAAAATTGATCAATGATGTGCAAGACGTACTGAACGAACAACTGGCGGGACTGGCGAAAGCGTATCCTTCGCTGGCACTGCATCAGGACCCGGTGTATGTCACCCGAGCCGATGCGCCAATTGCAGGAAAAGTGGCGTTATTGTCGGGAGGCGGCAGCGGACACGAACCCATGCACTGTGGTTATATTGGCCAGGGTATGCTCTCGGGGGCGTGTCCTGGCGAAATTTTCACCTCACCGACGCCCGATAAAATTTTTGAATGTGCCATGCAAATCGATGGTGGCGAAGGTGTACTGCTGATTATCAAAAATTATACCGGCGATATTCTTAACTTCGAGACAGCGACCGAATTACTGCACGATAGTGGCGTAAAAGTGACCACCGTGGTCATTGATGACGACGTTGCAGTAAAAGACAGTCTTTATACCGCCGGGCGGCGCGGCGTTGCCAATACAGTATTAATTGAAAAAATTGTTGGCGCAGCGGCAGAACGCGGTGACTCGCTGGAGGCTTGTGCACAACTGGGGCGTAAGTTGAACAATCAGGGCCACTCTATTGGTATCGCCCTCGGTGCCTGTACCGTCCCTGCTGCAGGCAAACCTTCTTTTACGCTGGCAGATAATGAAATGGAATTTGGTGTCGGCATTCATGGTGAGCCGGGTATTGACCGCCGCCCCTTCTCCTCTCTTGATCAAACTGTCGATGAAATGTTCGACACGCTGCTGGAAAATGGCACATATCACCGCACGCTGCGCTTCTGGGATTATCGACAAGGTAGCTGGCAGGAAGAGACGCAAACTAAACAACCGCTTCAGTCTGGCGATCGCGTGATTGCGCTGGTCAACAATCTTGGCGCGACACCGCTTTCTGAACTGTATGGCGTCTATAACCGCCTGACCACGCGTTGCCAGCAAGCTGGCTTGACTATCGAGCGTAATTTAATCGGCGCGTACTGCACCTCACTGGACATGACCGGTTTTTCCATCACCTTACTGAAAGTTGATGACGAAACGCTGGCGTTATGGGACGCCCCGGTCCACACCCCGGCGCTTAACTGGGGTAAATAAGGAGATAACCATGTCACTGAGCAGAACTCAAATTGTTACCTGGCTCACTCGCTGTGGAGAAATTTTCAGCAAAGAGAGCGATTATCTTACCGGGCTGGATCGTGAAATTGGCGACGCTGACCACGGGCTGAATATGAATCGTGGCTTTAGCAAAGTGGTAGAAAAACTCCCTGCCATCGCGGATAAAGACATCGGTTTCATTCTCAAGAATACCGGCATGACGTTGCTTTCCAGCGTCGGCGGTGCCAGCGGCCCACTGTTCGGTACGTTCTTTATCCGTGCGGCACAGGCAACTCAGGCACGTCAAAGCCTGACGTTGATAGAGCTTTATCAGATGTTCCGTGATGGCGCAGACGGCGTAATCAGTCGGGGGAAAGCAGAACCAGGCGATAAAACCATGTGCGATGTCTGGGGGCCGGTGGTTGAGTCGTTACGCCAGTCCAGTGAGCAAAACCTTTCTGTTCCGGCGGCGCTCGAAGCCGCCAGTAGCGTCGCGGAATCCGCCGCACAAAGCACGATTACGATGCAAGCCCGCAAAGGCCGCGCCAGTTATCTCGGTGAACGCAGTATTGGTCACCAGGATCCTGGTGCAACCTCCGTGATGTTTATGATGCAAATGTTGGCGTTAGCCGCAAAAGAGTAAGGAATTGGTGATGGTAAACCTGGTCATAGTTTCACATAGCGCCCGACTGGGAGAAGGTGTCGGTGAATTAGCTCGCCAGATGTTAATGGGCGATAGTTGTAAAATCGCCATTGCCGCAGGAATTGACGATCCACAGAATCCCATCGGTACAGATGCCGTCAAAGTGATGGAAGCCATCGAATCCGTTGCCGATGCCGACCATGTGTTGGTCATGATGGATATGGGGAGTGCGTTATTGAGTGCAGAAACCGCACTGGAATTGCTTGCGCCAGAGATCGCCGCGAGAGTACGTTTGTGCGCTGCACCGTTGGTCGAAGGAACGTTAGCAGCCGCCGTCAGCGCAGCCTCGGGGGCGGCTATCGACAAAGTCATCCATGACGCCATGCATGCGCTGGAAGCCAAACGAGAACAACTGGGTTTACCATCATCCGCTACTGAAATCTCCGACATATGCCCCTCGCACGATGAAGAAGCCCGTTCTCTGGCAGTGGTGATTAAAAACCGTAACGGACTCCACGTCCGTCCAGCCTCCCGACTGGTCTATACCTTATCGACATTTAATGCAGACATGTTGTTGGAGAAAAACGGTAAGTGCGTAACACCGGAGAGTATTAACCAGATTGCGCTGTTACAAGTCCGCTGTAACGATACGCTGCGCCTGATTGCAAAAGGGCCAGAGGCTGAAGAGGCGTTAGCCGCTTTTCGCCAGTTGGCTGAAGATAACTTTGGTGAAATGGAAGAGATAGCACCGCCAACTCTGCGTCCAGTTCCGCCTGTCACAGGCAAAGCCTTTTATTATCAACCGGTTTTATGCACAGTACAGGCAAAATCATCACTGAGCGTGGAAGAAGAACAGGAACGGTTACGCCAGGCAATTGACTTCACGTTGTTAGATCTGATGACGTTAACGGCAAAGGCAGAAGCAAGCGGGCTCGACGATATCGCAGCAATTTTTTCCGGCCACCATACACTATTAGACGATCCTGAACTGCGGGTAGCGGCAAGCGAACTCCTTCAGCATGAACATTGCACGGCGGAGTATGCCTGGCAGCAGGTTCTTAAAGAACTTAGCCAGCAATACCAGCAGATTGATGATGAATATTTGCAGGCTCGCTATATTGATGTGGACGATCTTCTGCATCGCACCCTGCTCCACCTGACACAGACAAAAGAAGAACTCCCTCAGTTTAGCGCGCCGACCATTTTACTGGCGGAGAACATTTATCCCTCCACGGTACTTCAACTGGATCCGACAGTCGTTAAGGGCATCGGCCTTAGTGCCGGAAGTCCGGTATCCCACAGCGCTCTAATTGCCCGTGAACTGGGTATTGGCTGGATTTGTCAGCAGGGAGAGAAGCTGTATTCGATTCAACCTGAAGAGACGCTAACGCTGGATGTAAAAGCACAATGCTTCAGGCATCAGAGTTAAATTAGATTTGTCTGTCAGTTCGCAGAAAAAGATTTCAATCATGCTCTTACGGCGATCCTGAACTAAGGTTTTCTGATACTTGAATACCGTTTTGTTCGGTATCGCCAAAGGAGAATGATTGATGAAACCACTTGTCCCTCGTCGCTCGCAGAAAGTGGCGTTAATACCTGCTGCCGTATTATTGTGTGCCACCGCGCTATCTGCACAGGCAGAAGAAACACCGGTGACGCCACAATCGCCTGATATTTTGTTAGGCCCTCTGTTTAACGATGTGCAAAACGCCAAACTTTTTCCTGATCAAAAAACTTTTGCCGATGCCATTCCTAACAGCGATCCATTAATGATCCTCGCAGACTACCGGATGCAGCAGAATCAGAGCGGGTTCGATCTGCGCCATTTCGTTAACGTCAATTTCACCCTGCCGAAAGAGGGAGAAAAATATGTGCCTCCAAAGGGGCAGTCACTGCGCGAACACATTGACGGACTTTGGCCGGTGTTAACCCGTTCTACCGAAAGTACCGAACAATGGGATTCTCTGTTGCCGTTGCCGAAACCCTATGTCGTGCCGGGAGGTCGTTTTCGCGAAGTGTATTACTGGGACAGTTACTTTACCATGCTGGGGCTTGCCGAAAGCGGTCACTGGGATAAAGTGGCGGACATGGTGGCCAACTTTGGTCATGAAATAGATACTTATGGGCATATTCCAAACGGTAACCGCAGCTATTATTTGAGCCGCTCGCAGCCGCCCTTTTTTGCCTTGATGGTAGAGTTACTCGCGCAACACGAAGGTGACGACGCGTTGAAACAATATCTGCCGCAACTGCAAAAAGAGTACGCGTACTGGATGGACGGTATTGAAAATCTGCAGGCCGGACAACAGGAAAAGCGCGTTGTTAAACTCAAGGATGGCACTATTCTTAACCGCTACTGGGATGACCACGATACGCCACGCCCGGAGTCGTGGGTAGAAGATATTGCCACCGCCAAAAGCAATCCGAACCGCCCTGCCACTGAAATTTACCGCGATCTGCGTTCTGCCGCCGCGTCTGGCTGGGATTTCAGCTCACGCTGGATGGACAACCCGCAGCAGTTAAATACATTACGCACCACCAGCATCGTACCGGTCGATCTCAATAGTCTGATGTATAAAATGGAGAAAATCCTCTCCCGCGCCAGTAAAGCCGCCGGGGATAACGCGATGGCCAGCCAATATGAAACGCTCGCCGATGCCCGTCAGAAAGGGATCGAAAAATACCTGTGGAACGATCAACATGGCTGGTATGCCGACTACGATCTGAAGAGCGATAAAGTACGCAATCAGTTAACTGCCGCCGCCCTGTTCCCGCTTTATGTCAATGCAGCGGCAAAAGATCGCGCGACCAAAATGGCTGCTGCCACTAAAACACATCTGTTGCAACCAGGCGGACTGAACACCACATCGGTGAAAAGTGGACAGCAATGGGATGCGCCAAATGGCTGGGCTCCGCTGCAATGGGTCGCGACCGAAGGGTTGCAAAACTACGGGCAGAACGAGGTGGCGATGGACATTAGCTGGCACTTCCTGACCAATGTTCAGCACACTTATGACCGGGAGAAGAAGCTGGTCGAGAAATATGATGTCAGTACCACCGGAACAGGTGGTGGCGGTGGCGAATACCCGTTGCAGGATGGCTTTGGCTGGACCAATGGCGTCACGCTGAAAATGCTCGATTTGATCTGCCCGAAAGAGCAACCGTGTGACAACGTTCCGGCAACGCGTCCGACCAGTAAATCAACCACACCGCCGGTTAAACAAAAAGAGGCGGAACCTACGTCTTAACTTTACTGTATATCGGGCAATGCCATTGTGCGCATAAAATTGGCATTGCTCTTTTTTTCCACGAAAAACCAAACATCGATTATTATACGGTCTATGTCTTAATTTTCTTATATCAGAGAAGATATTAATTTTACATTATCAATTTATTAATCATTACTCTTCTATTTATATTTTTCCGCCACTCACGCATTCTCCCTGACAATTTTCTTGTTGAACAAAGCGTTGTTTAGCAAATAAGCAGATCATTCTGTTTCTTTAGACAAATCTTGACATCAAACATGATCTTTATCGATATATATGTAAATATATAGCGGTTTTAATTGTCAGGATATTACTTATGTCACTAACCAGACGGATGTTTACGCAGGCTCTTGCGTCTACCTTGTTCCTGCATCATCTGCCGTCCTTTGCACAATCAGTTAAATTCTGGGCCTCATTGACGCTTCCTGAAGCCAAAAAAATTACGCGTATTGTCAGTGCCGGTGCGCCTGCCGATCTGCTTTTGCTGGCTGTCGCGCCAGAAAAACTGGTCGGTTTTTCTTCTTTTGACTTTGCTCGCGAGGCGGCAATTCCATTAACTCCGGCAATACGTCATTTACCTAAACTTGGACGACTCGCCGGACGCGCCAGTTCGCTTTCAATGGAAGGGCTTATGGCATTGCAGCCCGATTTGGTCGTTGATTGCGGCAATACGGATGAAACCTGGATCTCCCAGGCACGGCAGGTTAGCGAACAGACACAAATACCCTGGTTATTGCTTAATGGGAAACTGGAGCAATCGGCAGAACAGTTAACAACGCTGGGCAAAACGTTAGGCGAAGAGCACCGCGCCGCAGAACAAGCCAATCTCGCCAGCCGCTTCGTTGGTGAAGCTCAGGCATTCGCCACCTCACCCGCCGCTAACCTCCGCTTTTATGCTGCGCGCGGTCCCCGAGGGCTGGAAACGGGCTTACAGGGTTCGTTGCATACCGAGGCGGCGGAATTATTAGGTTTGCACAACGTCGCGCAAATAGCCGATCGCCACGGCCTGGCACAGGTTTCCATGGAAAATCTACTGCGCTGGCAGCCGGATATTATTCTGGTTCAGGATGCTGTGACTGCAAACTTTATCCGTAACGATCCTCTCTGGCAGGGCGTAAATGCCGTTGCGGAACATCGCATCCTGTTTTTGAGTGGCTTGCCTTTCGGCTGGCTGGATGCCCCGCCGGGAATCAACCGTCTTCTGGGATTGCGCAGACTCCACGCCTGGCTGGATCCCGCAGTCAACAGCCAGTTTAAAAACGATATGCAACGTTACGCTCAACTGTTCTGGCATTGCCCATTAAGTGACGCCGACTATCAAAAAATGGTGGCGAGCTAATGAGAACCGCGAACGGATGTATTCTGCTGCTGGCAGCTATCAGTATCACTTTTGCCGCCGTAAATGGGGCTTATCATCTCGATATACAGCAACTGCTGGCGCTAATTCTTCGTCAAGAAGATGTTCCTGTGCAGGAACAAATTGTCTTCTGGCAAATCCGCGTGCCGCGCATTCTGGCGGCGTTGTTACTGGGCGCTGCGCTGGCAGGCGCCGGAACCACCTATCAGGGTATGTTCCGTAATCCCTTAGTTTCACCGGATATTTTA
Organism: Escherichia sp. E14V7; assembly: GCF_004212225.1. Classification (NCBI taxonomy): domain Bacteria; kingdom Pseudomonadati; phylum Pseudomonadota; class Gammaproteobacteria; order Enterobacterales; family Enterobacteriaceae; genus Escherichia; species Escherichia sp. E14V7. Next base: position 336,015 of record NZ_RHJJ01000010.1, on the reverse strand, counting down.
GGCGTCTCCGCCGGTGCCGGACTTGGTGCCTGCGCGGCAATCCTGTGGGGATTATCGATAGCTTACATCCAACTCTATGCATTTTGCGGCGGTCTGCTGGTGGTCGCAGGCGTCTGGCTGATTACATGTCGGGTGACTCGTCACGATCCGGTGCTCACGCTGGTGCTGGTCGGCATTGCGTTAGGAACGCTGTGTGGAGCGGGGATATCGCTAATTAAAACGCTGGCCGATCCCTATACCCAGTTGCCCTCGATTACCTTCTGGCTACTCGGTGGCCTGTCTACGGTAACCTTACGCGACCTTTACTACGCGGCACCGCTCATTCTGGCTGGCACCGTTCCTCTGCTATTCCTCCGCTGGCGCATGAATTTACTCACGCTTTCTGATGACGAAGCCCGTTCGCTGGGGCTGAATGTTGCGCGTCTGCGATTAGGATTGATTGTCTGCGCCACACTAATCACCGCCAGCACGGTAGCAATAGCGGGCATTATTGGTTGGGTTGGTCTGGTCGTTCCGCACATTGCCCGCTTGTTGACCGGTCATAACCATCAGCAACAGTTGCCCATGGCAATGTGTACTGGCGCGATTCTGCTCCTGCTTACCGATACGCTGGCGCGCAGCATTGGGACAACAGAAATCCCGCTCGGCATTCTGACCGCTTTTGTTGGCGCACCGTTTTTCCTGCTTTTGTTGTTACGCGGAGGTCGCCAGTGACTTTGCTTGCCGTCCGTCATGCGTCTCTGGGTTACTCCCGCCATCCGGTGCTAAGTGACGTTTCCTTCGCCCTGTCGCAAGGAACAATTTGTTGTCTGCTTGGCGCCAATGGTTGCGGCAAAACCACACTCATGCGCTCCATTCTTGGCGTTATTCCGTTATTAAAGGGCGAGATCTTACTGGATAGCATCCCTGTTCAGACACTTAGCCATCGCCAGCGCGCGCAAGCAATTGCCTGGGTACCGCAGGCGCACGACGGTATTTTTGCTTTCAGTGTGCTGGATATGGTGTTGATGGGCCTGGCCCCCACCATGGGCGCTTTTTCCGTTCCCGGTAAGCAAGAACGCCTGAAAGCAACGGAACAACTGGAAAAGCTGGGTATTTTGCATCTGGCGACAAGACGCTGGAATACCCTTAGCGGTGGTGAACGCCAGCTGGCTTTAATCGCCCGTGCACTCGTCCAACAACCGCGCTTGTTGTTACTGGATGAGCCCGCCTCCAGCCTCGATTTCGGTCATCAGATCCAACTTCTGGACACGCTGGCGCAGCTAAAAAATAACGGCATGACAATGTTAATGTCGACTCACCATCCGCTCCATGCCAACGCCATTGCCGATAGCATTATCCAGGTAGAGCCAGATGGACGAGTAACACAAGGCTTACCGACCGAACAGTTAACAACGAACAAACTGGCGGCCCTGTATCGGGTTTCTGCCGACCAAATTCATCATCACCTCTCTGCAATTAGCCGCTAAGGAACAATCATGCTCATTGATGATATTGATTTTGCAGACCTTTATCTGCAGCAACTCAAACTGGCTCACCGCACAGAAAAAACGCCCGATCACTGGGACCAACGGGCGGAGAAAATGGCTGAAAATTGTGCCTCGCCAACGGACAGCTACCTGCAACAACTGATCGCTAAAATTGACCTGCAAGGCGCGCAGACCTTATTCGATATGGGCTGCGGACCAGGTACCGTATCGCTGGCGCTGGCTGACAAACTTACGACGGTTTATGGCGTTGATTACAGTCAGGGAATGCTGAACGTTGCCGCCCGCCGCGCCGCCGCGCTGAAGGCAGACAATGTCCACTGGATCCAGCGCGCCTGGGAAGAGGACTGGAGTGACCTGCCACGCTGCGATATTGCCGTGGCTTCCCGATCCACACTGGTGGCAGATATGCGCCAGGCAATGAGCAAACTGAATAATCAGGCACGGCTGCGCGTCTACACCACCCATCTGGTCAGTACCTCGTTCGTCTCCCCGGCCATTCAGCGGGCGGCAGGTCGGGAAGTGATCGAATTACCCAACTATATCTTTGCGCTCAACGTCCTGTATCAAATGGGAATTTATGCTCACGTCGATTTTATCCGTGGACAAAATTGCCAACAGGATAACAGCACCTGGGAACGTTTTGAGCAGAATGTCAGCTGGAGTCTTGGCACGCTTAACGACGATGAGCGTGAGCGGTTATATCGCTGGTATCAACAACAAGATGCTCGTACCCTCGCCCCTGCCAGCCGCGACTGGGCGCTCATCTGGTGGGATAGCGTGCCGCCGGAGGCACTGCGATGATCTTCATTTCTCAGGCACAAATCGATGCGTTACTTCTGGAAGATATCCAGGGCGGTGACCTGACCACGCGGGCATTAAATATTGGACACCAGCCTGGCTATATTGAGTTTTTTCACCGCCAGGGCGGCTGCGTCAGCGGCGTTTCTGTCGCGTGTAAGATGTTAACCACGCTGGGGTTAACCATTGATGACGCGGTCAGCGACGGTTCACAAGCGGATGCAGGTCAGCGGCTGATCCAAGCCTACGGCGACGCTGCAGCACTTCATCAGGGATGGAAAGCGGTCCAGAACGTACTGGAGTGGAGTTGCGGCGTCTCAGATTATCTCGCTCAAATGCTGGCGTTGCTTCGTGAACGTTATCCTGACGGCAATATCGCCTGCACCCGAAAAGCTATCCCTGGAACCCGGTTGCTGGCAACACAAGCTGTCATTGCCGCTGGCGGGCTGATTCACCGTGCCGGATGTGCGGAAACCATATTATTGTTCGCCAACCACCGTCATTTTCTTGCTGACAATCAGGACTGGTCGGGCGCAATCGCCCAGTTACGTCGCCACGCCCCCGAGAAGAAAATTGTTGTTGAAGCCGACACGTCTGAAGAGGCTATCGCCGCGTTACGCGCGCAACCAGACGTACTTCAGCTCGACAAATTTAGTCCGCAGCAGGCAACTGAAATTGCGCAAATAGCGCCGTCGCTGGCTCCCCACTGTACGCTGGCTCTGACCGGCGGAATTAATCTGACGACACTCAAAAATTACCTCGACTGCGGCATTCGCCTTTTTATTACTTCCGCGCCTTATTACGCGACACCGGCTGACATCAAAGTCAGTCTGCAACCCGCAGCCTCTATTTAATTCTTTGTTAAACGGAATTTATTCTATGAGACTCAAAAAACGTTATCTCTGCACAGCATTATCACTTGCCTTTACCCAGCAGGCCGTAGCGGCTCCGGAGAGCGACACGCTGACCGTATGGTCCAGCCCCGTATCATCGACGACGACCACCGTTCTCGATCAACCCACCATGAAGGCCCTGGATAAACAGAATGTCGCTAAGGCATTAAGCGTCGTCCCTGGCGTAGTGCTGCAAAAGTCAGGCAGCCGCAACGAAGAACAGGTCAAAGTTCGTGGTTTTGATAGCCGTCAGGTACCGGTCTATTTCGACGGCGTGCCGATTTATGTTCCCTATGACGGCAACCTCGATCTGGCGCGGATTCTGACCAACAATCTGGGCGCGGTCGAAGTTTCCAAAGGGTACTCGTCGCTGCTTCAGGGGCCTAATCAGATGGGCGGAGCCATTAATATCACCACCCAGAAGCCAACGAAACCTCTGGAAGCAAGTCTGGGATATCGCCAGGGATGGAGCCGTAGCCAGGACAATGCCTACGATATGCATGCTTCATTTGCCGCCAGCAACGATCTGGGGTATTTGCAAGTCAGCGGTAGCCAGCTAAAGCAGGATTTTCTCGGCCTGCCGCATGGTGTGAATAACGATATTGCAGGCAAACACGGCAAGATGATTCACTCATCGGCTGATGACAAACGCGGCATTGTGAAGCTCGGTTTTACACCACGCGAAAACGATGAATACACACTGACTTACATTAAGCAGGATGGTGAAAAAGATAACCCGCCATACAGCGGAAACAGTGGTCAGAAATCACGCTACTGGCAGTGGCCGGAGTATGACAAAGAAAGTTTTTACTATCAGGGAACGACCCAGCTAAACGAGCGTTTTACTTTGAAAAGTCGGCTGTATCGCGACACCTTTGAAAATACGCTGATGATGTACAACTCGCTGGCTGATTTGAAAAATAAAAAAGGCAGCTACAGCCATTATTCCGATTACAGCGACGGTGCCGGGTTACAACTGGCAGCCGATGTGCGTGAAAACGATCTGCTGTCGTTTGCCGTTAACTGGAAAGATGACGTACACCGGGAAAAAGGTGCGCCGCACGCCGCTTACGATCGCTATGAAGATCGCACCTGGTCGCTCGCCAGTGAATATCAATGGGCTGCCGCCGATAATGTCGATGTCGTGGCGGGAATCAGCTATGACTGGCGCGATAGCGTAGAAGCGAAAAAACATGAGAACGATGGCAGCATCACCCATTATGACGACAACAATCAGTCAGCTTTTAACTGGCAGGTGATGGGGAAATACCACTTTGCCAATGAAGACACGCTGGCGCTTTCGTACTATGACCGCACACGCTTTCCGACGCTGAAAGAACGCTATACCACGTCCAAACCAGCGTATAACCAGATAGCGATTGTTAACCCGCAGCTCAAGCCGGAACGCGCGCGCGGGGTAGATTTAACCTGGAATGGTGCCTTCACGCGCGACTGGGGATTTGAGGTCAGCGTTTACTATAACCGGGTGAGTGATGCCATCCTCTCGCACAATATCGATGCCGATACCATTCAAAACCAGAACAGCGGCACGGTGGATTACAGCGGTCTGGATGCCGGTATTAAGGGGAAAATCAGCAATATACTGGATGTAGGATTGAGCTACGCCCTGATCCACGCTGACGCTAAACGCAAAGACATCGGCAAGATAACCGATCTGCCAACGCAGACCATGACCGCATGGATGACTCTCAAACCGTGGGAGCCGTTAAGCGTAACACTGTCGGAAGAGGCGCGTTCCTCCAGCTACAGCAACAGTGACGGTTCACAAAAAGCCGCCGGTTTTGCGGTGACCCACATTCGAGCTGATTACGCCTTAGGTCATGGCTTCAGCGTCAATGCGTCGGTCAATAACCTGTTTGATACCCAATATGCCTACAGTGAAGGGTTTATTGAAGAAGGTCGCAATTTCTGGGCAGGTGTCGAGTATACGTTCTGATGTGAAAGCGGATAGCGGCATCTGTATCGCTATCCGCCTTATGAAAATCTTATTCTCTTCGCAGGAGGCGGAATACGCCCAGAACGAGAATAGCTCCCACCACCGCCACCAGGAAGCTGTGCAAATTAAAACCGCTGATGGAGCCGCCAATGCCAAACATGGTCGCCAGCCAGCCGCCGACCACCGCACCGACTATTCCGAGAATACAGGTCAGGAAAAATCCACCACCATCACGCCCCGGCATGATTAGCTTGGCGATAATGCCGGCTATCAGGCCAAAAATAATCCAGGCAATAATTCCCATGTTCAGGCCCTCGTTTCTATGAACAGGACGCAAGAAATGCTTACGTCAACGCTCTAAGTATAGGCAAGGGTAAGTTTGATGTCGGGCGTCTGGTGGTTGATTTGCAGTCAACATGTAAAAAAAAATTCGCGTTTGTATAAAGTTTTGTTAATCGCTACCGATAAACCAAAGACAGTTTGTCGGTCAGGAGTTTTTCCGCGTGAGTCACTACCATGAGCAGTTCCTGAAACAAAATCCTTTAGCAGTACTGGGCGTTTTACGCGATTTGCATAAAGCCGCAATTCCCTTGCGTATCAGTTGGAGTGACGGTCAACTGATCAGCAAAATACTGGCAATAAGCCCGGATAAACTGGTGCTGGATTACGGCAGTCAAGCAGAAGACAACAATGCAGTGCTTAAGGCGCAGCACATTACCATAACCGCCGAAACTCAGGGTGCGAAAGTCGAGTTTACTGTTGAACAATTACAGCAAAGTGAATACCTGCAGCTTCCGGCCTTTATTACCGCACCGCCTCCCACCTTATGGTTTGTACAACGACGCCGATATTTCCGCATCTCCGCCCCGCTCCATCCGCCTTATTTTTGCCAGACCAAACTGGCGGATAACAGCACGTTACGTTTTCGCCTGTATGATTTGTCGTTAGGCGGCATGGGCGCATTACTGGAAACGGCAAAGCCTGCCGGATTGCAAGAAGGCATGCGCTTCGCACAGATTGAAGTCAACATGGGACAATGGGGCATTTTTCACTTTGATGCCCAGTTACTGACGATCAGCGAGCGTAAATTGATCGATGGTAAAAATGAAACCGTCTCCACTCCCCGTCTGAGCTTTCGTTTTCTTAACGTCAGCCCGACGGTGGAGCGGCAATTACAGCGAATTATTTTCTCACTCGAGCGGGAAGCCCGTGAGAAAGCGGACAAAGTACGCGACTGAGTTACATTGCGTCCAGAGCCTGCTCGAGTTTGTAGATATAGCGTGGAGCCTGCGGCGCGGGGTGATTTCTCGCGACGTGATCGAGGAACTCGTCAGCGTCCAGATCGTTGATTTTGCTGATCGCCTTTTTTCGATCTGAGGAGAAAGTCCGTAACAGTGCGCCTGCCCCATTAGCGTATGACACCACCAGCGCATATTGCAGTACTTTCGGATCTTCAATACCTGCCAGCGGGCCGGTTTCCAGAATATTCAGGTAAGCTGCCCCCATTGAGATATTACGCTCTGGATTTTTCAGCTCACTGGTCGTTGGTTCGCCGCTCCAGCCCATGCGACGGTAAACATCGCGTCCGGACGTGGAGGCTTTTAACTGCATCAGACCAATCGCATTCGACTTACTCACCGCGTTCGGGTTACCGCCCGACTCGATAGCGATAATCGCCGTGATCAATTGTGGATCGACACCCCAGGCCGCACCGGCTTTCTGACTTATTGGCATCCACTTCATTGCACGTTGTACCGGAACTTTCGCATTCCACGGAGGGTTCGTATAGTCATGTTTTGATGAACAACCCGCTAATAACACAATCAAAAAGGCAAACCATCTCAATTTCACTTCATCTATCCTTATAGCCTGGAATCGCCGTTGAGGTGACAACGGCACACCTAAGCGGCATGATATACAATTCGTTTCTGTTGTCAGCAAGGAATTGCCATGTCTCAGTTTCACTTAATCGCCCCGTCGGGTTACTGCATTAATCAGCACGCCGCGCAGCGCGGTATTCAACGCCTGATGGATGCGGGTCATCAGGTCAATAACGTAGAGGTCATTGCCCGTCGCTGTGAGCGGTTTGCAGGTACGGAAACGGAGCGTCTGGCGGATATTAATTCTCTTGCAGGGCTGACATCACCCAACACTATCGTACTGGCGGTTCGCGGCGGTTACGGCGCCAGCCGCTTACTGGCGGATATTGACTGGCAGGCGCTGGTTGCTCGCCAACAACATGATCCGTTGCTGATCTGCGGGCATAGCGATTTCACAGCCATCCAGTGTGGGCTGCTGACCCAGGGTAATGTCATCACCTTTAGCGGCCCGATGCTGGTGGCGAATTTTGGCGCGGTAGAGCTGAACGCCTTTACCGAGCACCATTTCTGGCTGGCATTACGCAATGAAACATTCACCATTGAATGGCAAGGGGAAGGCCAGACGTGTCGGACCGAAGGCACGTTGTGGGGAGGCAATCTCGCGATGCTGATTTCGCTGATTGGTACGCCGTGGATGCCGCAAATTGAGAACGGTATTCTGGTGCTGGAAGATATTAACGAGCACCCTTTCCGCGTCGAACGTATGCTGTTACAGCTCTATCATGCCGGAATTTTACCGCGTCAAAAGGCGATTATCCTCGGTAGCTTCAGTGGTAGCACGCCCAATGATTATGACGCGGGTTACAACCTGGAGTCGGTGTACGCGTTCTTGCGTTCCCGCCTGTCTATTCCACTCATAACTGGCCTCGATTTTGGTCATGAACAACGCACAGTTACGCTGCCGTTGGGCGCACATGCCACGCTTAATCACACCCAGGAAGGCACACAGTTGACGATTAGTGGTCATCCTGTTCTTAAAGTGTAAAAAAATCACGTTTCAGGGCTAAGTAAAACGCTGTTTCTGCCGCTAATATGGTAGGGTTTATATAAGAGACAGCGTAATCAGGAGTAACCGACCGTTGGATGCCACAACAATAATTAGCCTTTTCATCTTAGGATCCATCCTTGTCACCAGCAGTATTTTACTTAGTTCATTTTCTTCCCGTCTTGGCATTCCCATTCTGGTTATTTTTCTGGCGATCGGCATGCTGGCGGGGGTTGATGGCGTCGGCGGCATCCCGTTTGATAATTATCCTTTTGCTTACATGGTAAGTAACCTCGCGCTGGCGATTATTTTGCTCGACGGTGGGATGCGTACCCAGGCCAGTTCATTTCGCGTGGCGTTAGGTCCGGCGCTGTCACTGGCGACGGTGGGCGTGCTGATTACTTCTGGTTTAACCGGCATGATGGCGGCGTGGCTGTTTAATCTCAATTTGATTGAAGGCTTATTAATCGGCGCCATTGTCGGTTCCACGGATGCCGCTGCGGTATTTTCTCTGCTTGGCGGCAAGGGGCTTAACGAACGTGTTGGCTCTACGCTGGAAATAGAATCCGGCAGTAATGATCCGATGGCCGTGTTTCTGACCATTACCCTGATTGCGATGATCCAGCATCATGAGAGCAATATTAGCTGGATGTTCATTGTCGATATTCTGCAACAATTTGGTCTGGGCATTGTAATAGGTCTTGGCGGCGGTTATTTACTGCTGCAAATGATCAACCGCATCGCCCTGCCCGCCGGATTATATCCATTGCTGGCATTAAGTGGCGGTATTCTGATTTTCTCATTAACTACTGCGCTGGAAGGTAGCGGTATTCTGGCGGTGTATCTGTGCGGTTTTCTGCTGGGTAATCGCCCTATTCGCAACCGCTACGGCATTCTGCAGAATTTCGACGGCCTCGCCTGGCTGGCGCAAATCGCCATGTTCCTGGTACTTGGGCTGTTGGTTAACCCAAGCGACTTACTGCCTATTGCCATTCCGGCGCTCATTTTGTCCGCATGGATGATTTTCTTCGCTCGTCCCCTTTCGGTATTTGCCGGATTGCTGCCGTTCCGTGGCTTCAATTTGCGTGAGCGCATATTTATCAGTTGGGTCGGGCTGCGCGGCGCGGTGCCGATTATCCTGGCGGTATTCCCGATGATGGCGGGCCTGGAGAATGCGCGTCTGTTCTTTAATGTCGCCTTCTTCGTGGTTCTGGTTTCGCTGTTGTTACAGGGAACATCGCTCTCGTGGGCGGCGAAAAAAGCCAAAGTGGTGGTTCCGCCCGTCGGACGCCCGGTATCACGCGTTGGCCTTGATATTCATCCGGAAAACCCGTGGGAACAGTTTGTTTATCAGTTGAGTGCCGATAAATGGTGCGTGGGCGCGGCGCTGCGCGATCTGCATATGCCAAAAGAGACGCGTATTGCGGCACTGTTTCGTGATAACCAGTTGCTTCATCCCACTGGCAGCACCCGACTGCGTGAAGGCGATGTCTTGTGCGTGATTGGTCGGGAACGCGATCTCCCGGCGCTCGGTAAACTGTTCAGCCAGTCACCGCCAGTCGCGCTGGATCAACGCTTCTTTGGTGACTTCATTCTTGAAGCCAGTGCCAAATATGCCGATGTGGCGCTGATATATGGTCTGGAAGACGGTCGGGAGTATCGCGATAAACAGCAAACGCTGGGGGAAATTGTCCAGCAATTGTTAGGCGCGGCTCCGGTTGTCGGTGATCAGGTGGAGTTTGCCGGGATGATCTGGACGGTGGCCGAGAAAGAAGATAATGAAGTGCTGAAGATTGGCGTTCGGGTAGCGGAGGAAGAAGCCGAATCTTAAGTTTGATCCGTCTTGTATCGCCGGATACGACGCTGGTCACATCCGGCTACAACAAGTTACACCGTCACAACAGGCACACGTAACGCCAGCGCGCACATCAACTCATAGCCAACGGTTCCGGCAGCGGCGGCGACATCATCAATTTTGATCTCTTTGCCCCACAGCTCAACCGGGGTACCAATACCCGCCTGCGGGCAATGCGTTAAATCGACCGCCAGCATATCCATCGAGACAGTCCCTACCGTCATGGTGCGTACGCCGTCGACTAAAACAGGGGTACCGGTTGGCGCATGCCGCGGATAACCGTCAGCGTATCCGGCGGCGACAATGCCGATTCGCTGTTCATCACGCGCGGTATAGCGACCGCCATAGCCCACGCGCTCTCCCGCTTTCAGCGTCTGGACACCAATAATCTCGCTACTTAACGTCATTACCGGACGTAATCCGGTATTGGCGATATCGCGCCACTGACCGGACGGTGATGCACCATACAAAACAATCCCCGGACGCACCCAGTCAAAATGCGCTTCCGGATGCCACAGCGTCGCCGCCGAGTTAGACAACGAGCGTCGACACTCCAGCCCTTCCGCCGCCTGGTCAACACGAGCCATCGCCTCGGTAATCCCATCAGGATGTTCGGCCTCGGCAAAATGCGACATCAGGGTCATTTCGCCAACATTCGCCATCGCCCGCAGCTGCTGCCAGACGGTGGACACGCGATCGGGCAGGAAGCCCAGCCGATTCATTCCACTGTTCACTTTAAGATAAATATCCAGTGGTGCTTTTAGTCGCGCGTTTTGCAACGCTTTGAGCTGCCAGTTACTGTGAACGCAGGTAGTCAGGCGATACTGGTCATAAATCTCCAGATCCTGGGCGTGGAAAAAACCTTCCAACATGAGGATCGGCCCTTTCCAGCCGCGCTCACGTAGGGTAATGGCCTCTTCCAGATTAAGTAAGGCAAAGCCATCAGTCGCCCCGAGCGCACTCCAGATACGTTCAATACCATGCCCATACGCGTTCGCTTTTACCACCGACCAGACGCGCGCATGCGGCGCGGCCTGGCGGACAATGTTCAGATTCTGTTTTAATGCCTGTAGATCGAGGCTGGCCTGTATCGGTCTGGTCATCTCGATTCCTTAGCTGTGCGCGCCATGTAAATGGCCCGGGCGTGATGGCGTAAATCCACGGCTGTAGCGCGCTACGCTTAGATCTTCATACGGGATCGCTGGCGTGCGCCCCGAGAGCAGATCGCTTAACAACTGACCGGAACCGCAAGCCATCGTCCAGCCGAGCGTGCCGTGACCGGTATTCAGCCACAGATTTTTAAAGCGTGAACGACCAACAATCGGCGTGCCGTCTGGCGTCATCGGGCGCAGACCGGTCCAGAAAGTAGCCTGCTCGACATGACCGCCGCGCGGATAGAGATCGCGAACGACCATTTCCAGCGTTTCACGACGCGGCTGTAACAGTTCAGTGTTAAAGCCAACAATTTCCGCCATCCCGCCAACGCGGATACGGTTATCGAAACGGGTAATGGCGATTTTGTAGGTTTCATCAAGAATGGTGGATACCGGCGCGCCATCTTCCTGCGCAATTGGAATGGTCAGGGAATACCCCTTCAGCGGATACACAGGAATATCAACAATGCCTTTGAGCATCGCCGTCGAGTAAGAACCAAACGCCATCACATACGCATCGGCCTTAATCACTTCATCACCACACTTCACGCCGTAGATTTGCTCGCCGTCGCAAAGTAGTTGATCAACGGGCGTATTAAAGCGGAATTTAACCCCCGCCTGCTCCGCCATCCGCGCCAGATTCTGGGTAAACAGCTGGCAGTCTCCGGTTTCATCATTGGGCAATTGCAGACCGCCGGTCAGTTTATGCGCCACTTCTGCCAGTGCGGGCTCCACTTCTGCCAGGCGGCTGGATTCCAGTAATTTGTACGGCACACCAGCATCTTCCAGCACGGCGATATCGCGGGTGGCATTTTCATACTGTTGTTCGGTACGGAACAGTTGCAGCGTCCCGCCCTGCCGACCTTCATACTGGATATTTGTCTCTGCGCGTAATGCTTTCAGGCAATCACGGCTGTATTCCGCCAGGCGCACCATCCGCCCTTTATTTTCCATATAGTGGCTGGTGTCGCAGTTACGTAACATTTGCCACATCCATTTCAACTGGAACTGCGTACCGTCGAGACGAACGGCCAGCGGCGCATGGCGCTGAAACATCCATTTAATCGCTTTTAAAGGCACGCCTGGTGCTGCCCACGGCGCGGCATAGCCAGGGGAGATTTGCCCGGCATTCGCTGCGCTGGTTTCAAGAGCCGCCCCCGGTTCCCGATCAATGACGGTGACCTCATGTCCTGCCTGATTCAGATACCAGGCGCTGGCAACGCCTACCACACCACTTCCCAGTATGACAACTCGCATAGCCACTCCGATAACGGTAGATACAGTAAAAGAATAATAATCTAATTACATCTTGATAACTCAGTTGAAAATATTATTCAACATATGGGTTTTTTATGGTGAGCCAGCTCACATCTCCCTGACACAGCGGGAATATGCTGTCTTTGGCATCTCCTGCTGAACGTGCTTTTTATCCAGCAGAAAATTCCGTTGAGAAGCTAATTATTGGCACTCCGATAATAAGAAATCGCAAAGAAAAAAATTCTCCGGCGACGCGGTTTTTAACAGGTGTTCTATGCTTGAAATGAGGTGCTCCACACAGAGAGCGCCGACAACAATGAGGTGCGCGTATGGCGACGATCGATTCTATGAATAAGGACACCACACGTTTGAGCGATGGACCCGACTGGACGTTCGACCTGCTGGATGTTTACCTTGCAGAGATAGACCGGGTGGCGAAACTCTATCGGCTGGATACCTACCCGCACCAGATTGAAGTGATCACTTCGGAACAGATGATGGATGCCTACTCCAGCGTCGGCATGCCGATTAACTATCCGCACTGGTCATTCGGTAAAAAGTTTATCGAAACCGAACGTCTGTATAAGCACGGTCAACAAGGGCTGGCCTATGAAATTGTCATTAACTCTAACCCGTGTATCGCTTACCTGATGGAAGAGAACACCATTACCATGCAGGCGCTGGTGATGGCACATGCCTGCTATGGTCACAACTCTTTCTTCAAAAACAATTACCTGTTTCGCAGCTGGACCGACGCCAGTTCGATTGTCGATTATCTGATTTTTGCCCGTAAATATATTACCGAGTGCGAAGAGCGTTATGGCGTTGATGAAGTAGAAAAGCTGCTGGACTCCTGTCATGCCCTGATGAACTACGGTGTGGATCGTTATAAACGCCCACAAAAAATCTCGCTGCAAGAGGAGAAAGCCCGGCAGAAAAGTCGCGAAGAGTATCTGCAAAGCCAGGTCAATATGCTCTGGAGAACGCTGCCTAAACGCGAGGAAGAGAAAACCGTTGCCGAAGCGCGTCGCTATCCATCCGAACCACAAGAAAACCTGCTCTATTTTATGGAGAAAAATGCGCCGCTGCTGGAATCATGGCAGCGTGAAATTCTGCGTATTGTGCGTAAGGTGAGCCAGTATTTTTATCCGCAAAAACAGACTCAGGTGATGAACGAAGGCTGGGCGACCTTCTGGCACTACACCATCCTTAACCATCTGTACGATGAAGGGAAAGTGACCGAACGCTTTATGCTGGAGTTTTTGCACAGCCACACCAATGTGGTTTTCCAGCCGCCCTATAACAGCCCGTGGTACAGCGGAATAAATCCGTATGCGCTTGGTTTCGCCATGTTCCAGGATATTAAACGGATTTGTCAGTCGCCGACGGAAGAAGACAAATACTGGTTCCCGGATATCGCCGGTTCTGACTGGCTGGAAACATTGCATTTTGCGATGCGTGATTTCAAAGATGAGAGTTTTATCAGCCAGTTCCTGTCACCGAAAGTGATGCGTGATTTCCGCTTCTTCACCGTGCTGGATGACGATCGCCATAATTATCTGGAAATTTCTGCCATTCATAATGAGGAAGGTTATCGGGAGATCCGTAACCGATTATCGTCGCAATATAACTTAAGTAATCTGGAGCCGAATATTCAGATCTGGAACGTGGATTTACGCGGCGACCGTTCACTGACGCTGCGCTACATTCCGCATAACCGCGCTCCGCTGGACCGGGGGCGTAAAGAGGTGTTGAAGCATGTGCATCGCCTGTGGGGATTTGATGTAATGCTCGAACAGCAAAACGAAGACGGCAGCGTCGAGTTGCTGGAACGTTGCCCGCCGAGAATGGGAAATCTGTAAAAACAACAAAAAACCCCTCGTTTGAGGGGTTTACTTTTTAAACGGAAGGGATTATCGCCCCTGAATGGCTAAATCACCCGGCAGATTTTTCTGCATCCGGTGCCATATCTCGCCACTCTCATGCCCATAGCGGCGCACTGTTTCGTAAACCTGATCATGCGCGCCTTCAGTGCACAATGCCGATAGCTTGTGATAGAAGCCCAGTGCCAGACTGCGCGCCTCCGGATTAGCGAAATAGTGACGACCAATTCGCGTATACAGCCCTTTCATCCCGTTGAGGATCAGACCGTAAATTGGGTTACCGGAAGCAAACGCCAGACCGCGGAAAATGTTGTAATCCAGGTCAGCAAAGGCGTCGGCGTGATCGGCCACTTCATTGGCGGTTGCCAGCACTTCTTGCGCTTTATCAGGATGCTGACGAAACGCGGTGCGAATAAAAATTGTCGAAATATTGGTACGCACTGACAGCAAATTATCAATAAGCTGCGGCACACTTTCGTGATCCAGTCGCGCCAGCGTCTCAAGAATATTCAACCCGGAGGTTTCCCAGAAATTATTCACCTTCGTCGGTTTGCCGTGTTGAATAGTCAGCCAGCCGTCTCGCGCCAGGCGCTGCAACACTTCACGTAACGTAGTACGCGTTACGCCAATTAATTCTGAAAGTTCACGTTCTGCGGGCAAAATAGTCCCGGGAGGGAAGCGGTTATTCCAGATACTTTCAATAATGTACTCTTCCGCGAAACCCGCCGGGCTTTGCGCCTTAATGACCATAGTGAGATTTCCATAACACAGCAAAACAAAGTTGCACTCATCATACCAGAGGGCTAATCACGCTGATAGCAGACAAAAAGAAGAAAAAAGGGATCAAGGCTTCATTTTCTGCATCTCTTTCTCCTTGATCATCAATACTTGCCTCACTCCTGCACGACCGTTAAGCTTTGCGCTTAAACATAAAAACATCATTGATTATTACTAAGGTAAGGGAAACCATCATGGAAATCTCCTGGGGCCGCGCGTTATGGCGCAATTTTTTAGGCCAGTCACCCGACTGGTACAAACTTGCCCTCATCATTTTTTTAATTATTAACCCGCTCATTTTTCTCATCAGTCCTTTTGTTGCTGGCTGGCTGCTGGTAGCGGAGTTTATTTTCACACTGGCAATGGCCCTGAAATGCTACCCGCTGCTCCCCGGCGGTCTATTGGCTATCGAAGCCGTCTTCATCGGCATGACCAGCGCGAAACATGTCCGTGAAGAAGTGGCGGCAAACCTTGAAGTCTTGCTGTTACTGATGTTTATGGTGGCGGGCATCTATTTTATGAAACAGCTGTTGCTGTTCATTTTTACTCGCTTGCTGTTAAGCATTCGCTCCAAAATGCTGCTATCGCTCTCTTTTTGCATTGCGGCAGCGTTTCTCTCCGCGTTCCTCGATGCTTTAACCGTCGTGGCGGTGGTGATCAGTGTTGCAGTAGGCTTTTATGGCATTTATCACCGCGTAGCCTCTTCCCGTACCGAAGATACCGACCTGCAAGACGATAGTCATATCGACCAGCATTACAAAGTTGTTCTGGAGCAGTTCCGTGGGTTCCTGCGTAGTCTGATGATGCACGCTGGCGTCGGTACCGCATTAGGTGGCGTAATGACCATGGTGGGTGAGCCGCAAAACCTGATTATCGCCAAAGCCGCTGGCTGGCATTTTGGCGATTTCTTCCTGCGCATGTCACCAGTGACCGTTCCGGTTCTGGTTTGCGGTCTGTTAACCTGCCTGTTGGTGGAGAAGCTGCGTTGGTTTGGCTACGGTGAAACGCTGCCGGAGAAAGTCCGCGAAGTGCTGCAACAGTTTGACGATCAAAGCCGCCACCAGCGTACCCGTCAGGATAAAATTCGTCTGATTGTCCAGGCGATTATCGGCGTCTGGCTGGTGACTGCACTGGCGTTGCATCTGGCGGAAGTTGGCTTGATTGGTTTGTCGGTCATTATTCTGGCGACATCATTGACCGGTGTCACCGATGAACATGCCATCGGCAAAGCCTTCACCGAATCTCTGCCATTCACCGCACTGTTGACCGTCTTTTTCTCGGTAGTCGCAGTAATTATCGACCAGCAGCTGTTCTCCCCGATTATCCAGTTTGTGCTGCAGGCATCGGAACATGCTCAGCTTTCGCTGTTCTATATTTTCAACGGTCTGCTGTCATCCATTTCGGATAACGTCTTTGTGGGGACGATTTATATCAACGAAGCGAAAGCGGCAATGGAGAGTGGTGCGATTACGTTGAAGCAATACGAACTTCTGGCAGTTGCCATTAATACCGGGACCAACCTGCCCTCCGTCGCTACGCCGAACGGTCAGGCTGCGTTCCTGTTCCTGCTGACCTCTGCACTCGCGCCATTGATTCGCCTCTCTTATGGTCGCATGGTGTGGATGGCCCTGCCTTATACCCTCGTACTGACTCTCGTCGGACTGCTCTGCGTCGAGTTTACGCTTGCCCCTGTAACCGAATGGTTTATGCAAATGGGCTGGATAGCAGCGCTTTGATAACAACTAACCGGGCATATTGATGCCCGGTTTGTCTTTTCGCCCGATAATTGTTCGATTACGATCGATTTTTGATTCCCCCTGGTGGCGCAGCGAATGAATTGGTTTAAACTGCGCATTCTATGCATATTGCAGGGATATTATTATGTTGCGATTTTTGAACCAATGTTCACAGGGTCGGGGTGCGTGGCTGTTGATGGCGTTTACCGCTCTGGCACTGGAACTGACGGCGCTGTGGTTCCAGCATGTGATGTTACTTAAACCTTGCGTGCTCTGTATTTATGAACGCTGTGCGTTATTCGGCGTTCTGGGTGCCGCGCTGATTGGCGCTATTGCTCCGAAAACTCCGCTGCGTTATGTGGCGATGATTATCTGGTTATACAGTGCGTTCCGCGGTGTGCAGTTAACTTACGAACACACTATGCTTCAACTCTATCCGTCACCGTTTGCGACCTGTGATTTTATGGTTCGCTTCCCGGACTGGCTGCCGCTGGATAAATGGGTGCCACAAGTGTTTGTCGCCTCTGGCGATTGTGCCGAGCGTCAGTGGGAATTTTTAGGTCTGGAAATGCCACAGTGGTTGCTCGGTATTTTTATCGCTTACCTGATTGTCGCGGTGCTGGTGGTGATTTCCCAGCCGTTTAAAGCGAAAAAACGTGATCTGTTTGGTCGCTAATCAATTCGGCGCTCCTGCGGGAGCGTCTTTTTCCTGCCGCTATGTTTATTTGACCCGCAGTAAATCAGAACTTCGTGTTGTATAACGTGGTGAAAGCATGGCTCGCTTCATCTGCCATTGTTGCTGGATCCCCTGCCCTGCAAAATAGAGTGTTCCCCTGCCATCCTTAGCATTCAGCATATCCATTACCGCCATCAATTGTTCACTACCGGGACGCGGTGCGTTGTTATCGAACAAATTTAGTTGCGCCACTCCCTGACTAAAGAAATCACCCAGCATCACGCCCGCTTTTTGGTAGCGATGGTCCGATTGCCAGATGGCGTCCAGAGATCGCGTAGCCGCGTTAATAATGTCTCTGCTGTCCTGGGTAGGCGTCAACAGTTTTACCGACGCGCTATTGCCGTAATAGGATTCATTGAGCGCAAATGGCGACGTTTTAATAAACGTGGAGATAAACCGACAATATTGATGCTCACTGCGGAGTTTTTCTGCCGCCCGGGCGGCGTAACTACAAATGGCCTGCCGCATCGATTCATAATCCGTGATACGTTCGCCAAACGAGCGGGAACAGATAATTTCCTGCTTCGTCGGTGCAAATTCTTCCAGCTGCAAACAGGGTTCGCCGCGCAGTTCACGCACCGTTCTTTCGAGTACCACATTAAAGTGTTTACGAATAAACCGGATATCTGTATCCGCCAAATCCAGAACGGTTTTGATACCCATCGCGTTCAATTTTTTGCTGATGCGCCGTCCAATTCCCCAGACTTCATCTACGGGTAAAGCGGCCATTAATTTACGCTGGCGTTCCAGATTGGATAAATCCACCACCCCACCGGTCTGCCGCTGCCATTTTTTTGCCGCATGATTGGCAAGTTTTGCCAGCGTTTTGGTCTGAGCGATACCCACCCCCACGGTGAGATGCGTGCGTTGCAGTACCGTTGCGCGAATTTCTCTGCCAAAGTCAGTGAGATCGCGGCAGTTACGTACCCCCGTCAAATCGCAGAACGCTTCATCAATACTGTAAATCTCCACGCGAGGAGACAGCTCTTCCAGCGTCGACATCACCCGATTGCTCATGTCTGCGTAAAGCTCATAATTGCTGCTAAAGCAGACAACGCCACAGCGACGAAACAGCTCTTTTTGTTTGAACCAGGGATCGCCCATTTTAACGCCCAGCGCCTTTGCCTCAGCGTTTCGGGCAATAACGCAACCGTCATTATTCGATAGCACAACCACCGGTTTACCCCATAAGTCAGGGCGAAACACCGCTTCACAACTGGCATAAAACGAGTTCACATCGCAAAGGGCAAACATCAGCGCATCGCCTTTATTACATGGACAACTACGCCAAAGACATCCAGCGTATCCTCGCTGCCGAGGGTAATCGGCGAGTACGCGCTATTCATGGGAATAAGCTGTACCGTCGGGCGCAACTGCAATTTTTTCACCGTAAACTCGCCATCGACAGCAGCGATGACGATATCACCGTGGCTGGCGGTAATAGCGCTATCGACAATCAATAAATCACCGTCACTAATCCCACCGTCAATCATGGAGTCTCCGCTCGCTTTGACGAAGTAAGTCGCGCTGGGATGCTGAATAAGCAATTGATTCAGATCGATACGCTGTTCAACGTAATCCGCTGCCGGTGAAGGAAAGCCACACTGAACAAGATCGCTAAATAGCGGAAAAGTCACAATTTCGCGGAGATCCGCAGGCTTGATAAACAACATAATAATCTGCCTGAAGTAATACTGTTTTTATATACAGTAGTCTGTTCTTACCAGCAGATCAATACTGATTCAGGCTATCAATATCTGTCGCTGCGTAGGCTGATCCTTAAGGATTGCCGCCCCACTGTTAACCGTCTGAACGCGGTATGGATATGTCGGTAAGCATTACCTAAAAATACGGTTAATTTTATAGTTTAAACCTTTTTTAGTTATTAGTAAGATACTTGGGCTTCCAAAAAAGCTGGGAAATTCAACGACTCTTGGAAATTTTTGGACCTTGTCCCGCGGCTACAATCCGACAGCCGCGTTTCTTTTTACTATCTAACCTACCGTAAACCTACGGACCTTGATCTACGGCTCATCCTGTACCCGTGTGATCCTGGCCACGTAATGAATGGATAGCAGTGAGTTATCCGGTTACGACATCAACCAGTTCTTTGGTTTCATCACTTCGGACTCTGCCCACCACAATAAATCTGAGAAGATGGACAACGAGAGCAATAACACTGACCATAAATAAGCCTCAAAAAAAAATAATAAAAGAAGCCATTTGTTTTATTAACAACGAGGATTTAATGATCAATAGAATTACAGGTATTTTAGTTAATGGGATATCTTCGATATTAAAATGATATAAAGAGGAGTTATTGTTTTCCTGACACATTGTTCCTGGTGGCGTCCTTCAAGATGGTCATTGAAAATGGTCAAGTCAATAATACCTTCCGATATTTATATTTTTATCGTGAAGCGTTTTTAATATAGCGCTAAAGTTTATCGATCAGCTAAAGACACGTTACCATGGATTAACAGTATGAATGGAGTTTTTTCAGCACGGCGTGATATTAATCACGCCAGAGTTGGATAATGAAAAGCAATATGACAGACAAAAAGTTAATGCAGGACTTTTCCATGAGTGGAGGGCGTTGCGTAACGTTGGATATTTATGCTCAGGAAGATGGGTGTGTTTATTATGTTGAAAATCATGGGGAAGATCAGGATCTTGCTGTGGTTTATCCTGCTCAGGCAGTAGCATTCTACGGCGAATCCATCGCCTGATGGCGCTTCTTTGTCCACTGTCATTTGCATGATTGTAGAGTAAACATAGACTGGAATTGAACAGTCTCACGTAATCAGAATCACCCATATAGCGGATGATTCTCAGTTTCAACCGCCAGTGCATAGCGCTAAATAAAACTAACAACATAAAAGGACTTTATGAATTTTTTTT
Organism: Escherichia sp. E14V7; assembly: GCF_004212225.1. NCBI lineage: Bacteria > Pseudomonadati > Pseudomonadota > Gammaproteobacteria > Enterobacterales > Enterobacteriaceae > Escherichia > Escherichia sp. E14V7. Next base: position 315,713 of record NZ_RHJJ01000010.1, on the reverse strand, counting down.
GCATATTCTACAAGCATATTCACGAGTATTTTTATATCAACTACCTGTAGATCGGATATATAACGACGTCGTTTGATGTCCGAATTTACCGCCTTTCGCTTTATACCCATCAGAACACCTGAGTAGAATAAGCATGCATGTTCAGGCGGTCTAATGAATGTGTCCATTGGTTACGGCATTTGAATTATTGTCATACCGTAGATTATCTTTTTTCGCGTGCTACGATTTACTTAGAAACAGCGATGACGCTCTCACTTTTTAGCTCGAAAATTTTTTGCAGGATTCAGGATTAATACTTCAGCCCATCAGTACAAAATATTTCATACTTCCAATATACCGCCAGCCCTAACTTCATCACGGCACTCTGGCGACACGTCTGGAAAATCGGGGTCATTTCTTCCCGGGTAGCAAATCGCTAATACACTGTGCGCCAGACCTTGTTATTGATGACCAGAAAACCGCAAGGACCATTTTCGCTGCGGCTTGACTGATGCGGATTATTGCGCCCAGTCAGGTTTATTTAAGATATGGTCCTGCCAGTCAATCACTTCCGACTCTTTCACCGCGATATGGCGCACTGAAATGCGTTCGCCATGCATGGCTGCTTTTGAACCGGTAAGTAACGGATGCCACACAGGTAAATCTTTACCCTCCGCCAACAAGCGATAAGCACAAGTCATCGGTAGCCATTCGAACGTGGGCAGATTTTCACGAGTTAATTTAATGCAGTCGGGTTCAAACTCGAAGCGGCGTTCGTAGTTCCGACATTGACAGGTTTTAATATTGAGCTGACGGCAGGCAACGTTAGTGAAGTAGATTTCGTCGGTGTCCTCATCCATCAGTTTATGCAGGCAGCACTGACCACAACCATCACACAACGACTCCCATTCTGCATCGCTCATTTCGTCCAGGGTTTTACTTTGCCAGAAAGGTATATCGCTCATCAGGTGTTCCACCATTACGTTAAAACGCACCTTATAACCAGTCTGGCACGGCGATGCAAGCTTTGCCGCCCCTTTCAGGCGGCAAAAGTATTACAAAACGCGAGTTGTCAAAGAATGACCGCCGAAAGTAACCGTCAATTCATCGCCACTGTGCAGCGGACCAACACCATCAGGCGTGCCTGTCAGCACAACGTCACCGGCCTTAAGGGTAAAAAACTTGCTCATATAAGCAATCAGTGGAACGATTTTGTGGATCATGTCCGCAGTCGTACCTTGTTGGCGTTGTTCGCCGTTTACACTTAGACCCAGCGACGTATTTTGTGGATCACCGCTGAACTCTGCTGCAGGAATAAACCCAGAAAGTGGACACGAGTTATCAAACCCTTTGGCCTTTTCCCACGGCTGTCCGGCTTTCTTCATTTTTCCCTGAACATCACGTAATGTCAGATCGAGCGCCACACCGTAACCTGCAATAGCTTTGCGCACATGCTCTTCCGTGGCCTGACGTAGCGTCGCGCCAATCAACACCGCCAGTTCAACTTCATGATGAACCGAGCCGAAATTAGAGGGGATAGCCAGGGGCTGGCGCAGATCACACAGTGCCGTTTCAGGTTTAATAAACAACACGGGCTCTTCGGGCACTTCACTCCCCATCTCTTTAATATGTTTGGCATAGTTACTGCCAACACAGACGACCTTACTCACCGGATAATCCAGCAGCGCACCTTGCCAGTTGTGATGTTGATACATAACGTTCCTCTCACTTCATCGTGGTTCTTAAAACCCGCTCCAACGAATATGATGCCACCGCCGGATATCGGTTATTTGTCAGTACTGTCTGTATTTTTCGCCATCACAGAAAGATGTTGTTTAAGCAAATCTTCAGGTGGTGGTGGTAACTGGAGATAATAACCTTGCTCGGCTAATGCCTGTTTAACTTTCTCAATATCGGCATTTACCAGTTTTTTCCGCCCATCCAATGGCAGAATCATCGCGAGTTGAGGTTGGCCAAACCCTTTCATCAGCTCCTCTGGAACACGCGAAAAATCGTCTTTTTTTTCGACATATAAATAGGTCTGGTCACGTTTGCTACTTCGATAGATCACACAAAACATAATTTTACTCTGAATAAATGTGGGGGTGACTTGCCTCAATATAATCCAGACTATAACATGCCTGATAGTCTTCGTAATATCATCGCTCGCTGATGATGATAATTAGCTAATTGAGTAAGGCCAGGATGTCAAACACGCCAATCGAGCTTAAAGGTAGCAACTTCACCTTATCAGTGGTTCATCTGCATGAGGCAGAGCCTAAGATTATTCATCAAGCGCTGGAAGACAAAATCGCTCAGGCCCCCGCATTTTTAAAACATGCACCCGTCGTACTCAATGTCAGTGGCCTCGAAGAACGGGTCAACTGGTCAGCAATGCACAAAGCTATCTCAGCAACTGGCTTGCGGATAATTGGCGTCAGCGGTTGTAAAAATGCGAAACTGAAAGCTGAAATAGAAAAGATGGGGCTACCAATCCTGACTGAAGGAAAGGAAAAAGCGCCACGTTCAGCTCCCGTTCCCCAGGCACCAGCGCAAAATACGATCCCGGACACAAAAACACGTTTAATAGATACGCCTGTGCGTTCCGGTCAGCGCATTTATGCTCCACAATGTGATTTGATTGTTACAAGTAATGTAAGTGCAGGAGCAGAATTGATCGCGGATGGTAACATTCATGTCTATGGCATGATGCGCGGTCGTGCGCTGGCCGGGGCAAGTGGTGACCGGGAAGCGCAAATATTTTGTACTAACCTGATGGCCGAACTAGTATCTATTGCTGGTGAATACTGGCTGAGTGATAAAATCCCAGTAGAATTTTATGGCAAAGCGGCACGGCTGCAATTAGTCGAAAACGCTTTGACCGTTCAATCGTTAAATTGATCCCTTTTTAACAAGGAATTTTTATGGCACGCATTATTGTTGTTACTTCGGGGAAAGGGGGCGTTGGAAAGACCACCTCCAGCGCGGCCATCGCCACTGGTTTGGCCCAGAAGGGAAAGAAAACTGTCGTGATCGATTTTGATATCGGCTTGCGTAACCTCGACCTGATTATGGGTTGTGAGCGTCGGGTCGTGTACGATTTCGTCAACGTCATTCAGGGCGATGCAACGCTAAATCAGGCGCTAATTAAGGATAAGCGTACTGATAACCTCTACATTCTCCCGGCATCGCAAACTCGCGATAAAGATGCCCTCACCCGCGAAGGGGTGGCCAAAGTTCTTGATGACCTAAAAGCGATGGACTTTGAGTTTATCGTTTGTGACTCACCGGCGGGTATTGAAACCGGTGCATTAATGGCTCTTTATTTCGCTGATGAAGCCATTATTACCACGAACCCGGAAGTCTCATCAGTTCGTGACTCTGACCGTATTTTAGGTATTCTGGCGTCGAAATCACGTCGCGCAGAAAACGGCGAAGAACCCATTAAAGAGCACCTGTTGTTAACGCGCTATAACCCTGGTCGCGTGCACAGAGGAGACATGCTGAGTATGGAAGACGTGCTGGAAATCCTGCGCATCAAACTCGTCGGTGTGATCCCAGAGGATCAATCCGTATTGCGCGCCTCTAACCAGGGTGAACCAGTCATTCTCGACATCAATGCCGATGCGGGTAAAGCCTACGCAGATACCGTAGAACGCCTGTTGGGTGAAGAACGCCCTTTCCGCTTCATTGAAGAAGAGAAGAAAGGCTTCCTCAAACGCTTGTTCGGAGGATAAGTTATGGCATTACTCGATTTCTTTCTCTCACGGAAGAAAAACACGGCCAACATTGCAAAAGAACGGCTGCAGATTATTGTTGCTGAACGTCGTCGCAGCGATGCAGAACCACACTATCTGCCGCAGTTGCGTAAAGATATTCTTGATGTCATTTGTAAATACGTACAAATTGATCCCGAGATGGTAACCGTACAACTCGAGCAAAAGGATGGCGATATTTCCATTCTTGAGCTTAACGTGACCTTACCAGAAGCAGAAGAGCTGAAATAAGCTGTATTAGCTCAAACCTGATCTGACAGTTACCGGTTGTTTATACTGGTATCTGTCAGATTGCATTTGGTCTAAATTTTGTTCTCCCCTTCTATTGTCAGCTCAAATCGCCGCTAATTCACACTATTGCCACCAGAGCGAAATTACTTACCTTGCCTTTTTTGACAAATATTTTTTACATTTAAATCACACAACAATATTGATATTTCAGATCGCCTAACCTTTACAATACCATGTTAACACCTGATGACATTTCTTGAAGAAAATATTTCAAATCAATGAGTTAATCCTTATTTAAGATTATTCCCATTCAAGCATAAAACACAATTATTATTATACCATTCGCGCTCATTTTGAATTATCTGAATAATAGCGAGCGTTCTTTAGTTAAGTGAATATTAATTAAAGACGAAATTATTGTGTGTGCAACTTACTTAATACCGGACATCTAAGTTGAAGAAAAAAATACTCGCCTTCGGGCTTATCTCAGCATTGTTCTGCTCCGCACCAGCAATGGCGGATATGAATCGCACCACGAAAGGTGCGCTGTTAGGTGCAGGCGTAGGTTTACTGACTGGCAATGGCGTTAATGGTGTGCTGAAAGGCGCTGCTGTGGGCGCTGGTGTTGGTGCAGTAACTGAAAAAGGTCGTGACGGCAAAAATGCCCGCAAAGGTGCGAAAGTGGGTGCTGCCGTTGGTGCAGTCACTGGCGTGTTGACCGGCAATGGTCTGGAAGGCGCGATTAAAGGTGCTGTAATTGGCGGCACAGGTGGTGCCATTCTGGGTAAAATGAAATAAGGAATGATGATGAAAAAATTTGCATTACTGGCTGGTCTGTTTGTTTTCGCACCAATGAGCTGGGCGCAGGACTACAATATTAAGAACGGTTTGCCGGCAGAAACCTATATTACTTGTGCTGAAGCTAACGAAATGGCAAAAACTGACAGCGCACAGGTTGCAGAAATTGTGGCTGTAATGGGTAACGCCAGCGTTACGAGCCGTGATTTAAAAATCGAGCAATCTCCGGAACTCAGTGCCAAAGTGGTAGAAAAACTGAACCAGGTTTGTGCTAAAGATCCGCAAATGCTGTTAATTACCGCCATTGATGACACCATGCGTGCCATTGGCAAAAAATAATCATTAATGCAGTACCGCGCCGATTGATTCGGCGCGTTTTTTTAGCAGGCGAAGGAATCAGAACTTATATTTAAATCCCACCATCACTGCGGTGTCATTGTAGCCATTATCACCGAGTTGAACGCCAACATTTCCCCAGACGCTGACCGCTGGATTCAGATTGCCATTTACGCCAGGTTTAATTTCCCCCTGATTACGCGCACTGCCAGCAACTCATTTAGCCGTTTTCTGACAGTGATAACAGAAGGATTAAGGCTGATCCCTATGGCTAACGAGTTTTCCTCTTAACCGATTAACCACATTGATCGCCAACCAAACCAACGCATTTAGCAAATTTATAGTAACAAGCACTTCTCCCAACCAGGTGCTGGGTTTGGCAAAAAGGATAACCAGGAAAGTGATTAGCATAAATGCAATGGAGAAAATGATATATAAAGTAAAATAATCCAGATTATTACTCTTGTTCATGCTACTGATGGTAATCCTGTCAAAAATTTCAGACAATTATAGCAAACAAAATAATGAACAATAGTAACAAGACGAAACGAGCTAATTAGCTGTCTATAATTACGTCACCTCACGCTCAAGCGATCATTTTTCACTCAACCACCACTTTCACCTTCGGTTTTGAGAGAATAATTTTGACCAGCTCAATATATGTCACCGGTTTATAGAAATAGTATCCCTGTTGGAACGTGATGTTGTTTTGGTTCAGGTAATCGAGCTGCTCCTTCGTCTCAACACCTTCAGCGACAATACTGATAGAAAGTTTGCGCGCCAGATCCAGCACGCAGTCCAGGATCCGGGTGGAATCGGGATCTGCGTTGACCCGCCCGACGAAGCTGTGATCAATCTTGATATAATCAATATGTAGATCATGGAGATAAGAAAGCCCCGAGTATCCAGTACCAAAATCATCCAGTGCGATGACAAAACCATTTTCATGCAAAATGTTTAGTCGCTGGACCAGACTTTCATCAACATGCAAAGGCTCACGCTCAGTGACTTCAAGCACGAGATTCAAATCACGGCGCGTGAAGCTGCCCTTGTATTTCAGGCATTCTTCAACAAATGTCGGCGAAATAATATGCGAGGCGCTGAAATTTATCCCAACATGAAAACCTTCTGGCAGTTTACTTTCGATCGCATTCATTTGTTTGGCGACCTGGCTCATCAAACTTTGGGTGAGCGGAACTATCAACCCTGATTTTTCGGCAAGAGGAATGAAAGCCGCAGGAGAGATATATCCTCCCCGAGGGTGTTTCCAGCGGGCAAGGACTTCCACGCCGCGTAACGTCCCTTCCAGCCCATTTACCACTGGTTGATAAAAAGGCACAATTTCACCGTTATGTATTGCCCGCCGCAGGATCTCTTCCGGTGTCGCGCTTTTGTTGAAATATTTATCAAGCAGGAAGACAACGGCGCAGGAAATCAACAAAATGAATATCAAAATCCCCAGACCTTTATCGATAAGTCTGCTAAAGCTAAATAGAGGCGGCTGGTTATAAATAATACTGAAATGATATTTTGTGGAACTGACTCGTCCAGAAAAATGATTTTTACCATTGAGAGCTGTCACATCTCCCGACGGGCCAATAATGCTACCGCCAACGAGTAAAGTATATTTCGCCCCCTTCAACGGCACATTGAGCGCGCCACGAATATGTTGATCGCTAATAGTCACCAAAACTCGGGTATCTGCGAACTGATTCTGATAAAGCAAAATGGGCATTTTATTAACAGTATCGATTGCCGGAGCTAGCAGTAAATTGCTTTCAGGAATCACGGGTATACGTGATAGCAGTACGTGGTTCCCCGGCAATGAAGTACACCAGACCGCATCTTGTTTGAGAATGATGATCGTACGCAGATGTGGCTTGAGCGCTGCTTCTGTACCTAGTTGATATTGTTCATCCAGATCACACCCTTTTCTGGCTATTTCCCGTACCGTTTGAATCGCCTGTGACGCTTCCTCAAGTATATAATTGATATTGTTTGCGGCATATCTCGCCCCTGCCAGGCTCTCCGCTTTTGCGGAATACCAGAGCTGGATGTTCAAAATAGAGACGCCGGTAATAAACAGGCAAACCGCAGCGAGGATAGGGATAAGTGTATTGCGCATCTGCGTGTCCCTGACAACAGGTTAATAGAGGGGGTTGACATTCATTCGCTCAATCTGGCGTCTACAGAGAGCATGGTCGAGAGAATCAGAAATATCCACGCATCAGATGAAATTTTGCCCAACATGCCGCAAGTCTTTCAATGACTGATGAAAAACTAATGTTCGCGCTGATCAATGGGTCTTTAAGCAGAGAAGAGGCATGGGGTAATAATTCGGGAACAAAAATACAGGTTGAGCACGTTTCTGTTTAGCTTTAACTTTCGCCTTTATGCATATGTTAATCAATAGGTTGAATGTATTTCTGTACCAGCAATTCCAGCTTTTTCAGCGTTTGTATCGCCGTTGAGTCAAGTCCATAACATTTCAATTCTTCTGCCGAGTGAAATCTAACGTTGACCTGACCTCCGGGTAACTGGCGAAGGAGTACCCTGAAAGGTAAATCCAGAGCGAGGTCTGGATGTTCCAACATCAAAGGCGTTCCCTTTTCAGGATTACCAAATACCAGAACAGTAGTTGGCGGCATTACAAGCCCTGCATTACGGGCAGCTTTTGCGTGGTCAAACTCGCCAAATAAAACCAGACCATTATCTGATACCGCCTTAAGAAGACGTGTTCTGGTATGTTCGAAGTCAAATGCACTATTGAATTGAATCATAACGTTTTTACCATTAACACAATAATCAATGTGAACGATGAGACAACCGTAATATAAATACAAAATATTATAACCTGAGCTTGCTCATATTTTTGAACATCAGAGAAATAACATTTTCTGATGAGTCCCTTTAATCAACCAGAATTAAAACAATCGCAATATCCACTATGTTTATAAAATCACCCTATGGTAACAAGATAATGTAGACTCTGATTCCATAAAGCACTCCCTTCCGAAACGCTGCAGTTACAAATTGTAAAGATTAATTTACTTTGTTTATATTTTGACTGTCTGGTTATATCTCAGTGGATATGTAAAATTAATAACAGCTGGTGATCATTCAGTAGTTGACTATAGAAAATTCGCCAGCCGGTCACAGACACGCATCTTTACAGGGCGTGTCTGCATTTTTTGTTATGATGTATTGTGATGTATATAGTAGTACTGGTGAATTATGAGCAATCTGAATCCATGCCTGGCGTGTGGTGCCTGTTGTGCATTTTTCCGCGTCTCTTTTTACTGGGCCGAAGCAGATGATGCAGGCGGCACTATCCCGGCTCATCTTACTGAGCAAATATCCCCTTACCACCGATGTATGAGCGGTACTAACCAGAAGGATCCACGTTGTGTCGCCCTGGCAGGAACGCCTGGAAAAAACGCATGTTGCACCATATATAAGAATCGCTCATCGACATGTCGAGAATTCGCCATGTCTGGCGAGGATGGGAAGATTAATGAGGCATGTAATCGCGCCCGCGCAAAATATGGGCTACCTCCAATTTAAAAAGCACTTTTCATTTTTAATGGGCGCTATAAAACTGCGTATCCATGATTATATTCTGAAGTAACATGCCCATTGCCCGAGTATCAAGAATACAATGCCATATCTTCCTGGTACCGGGCAACATTTTGGTGAAAACTGCCATTTTAAAAATTCAGTTCTTGATGATCATTCTTGATATTTTACGTAACAATTAACAGGCATTACATTCTGATATTTCGACTGTAAACCATTACGTTTTTCGCGCAATGCCCACCCATCGGATGATCCTTTGCCGTTAATCATGAGATAATTAAAATCAGTAATTTCGATTAGTCTTATTTTTTAGATGAGAGTCTTTTTATATGTTTTTTAACATTCTTTAATAATAAGAAATCTGCCATAAAGACAGATTTCTTTAATTTATAATTAGAGATTTGCAACGTTATGATATACTTTTTGAACATCGTCGTCATCTTCGAGGGCATCAATAAGTCCTTCAAAGATTTCTAAATCTTCTGGTGAAAGCTCAACTTCTGATTGAGCAATCATTTCTAATTCTGTTGTTGAGAACTCAGTAATTCCAGCTGCTTTTAGAGCTGCAATTCCTTTGTGAAGGTCTGTAGGCTCAGTATAAATAACGATGTTTCCTTCTTCTTCGGTCACATCACGGACATCCACTTCAGCTTCAAGCAAAATTTCAAAAATACGGTCAGGGTCAGTTCCTTTAAATACAATCACGCCAGTATTGTCAAACATATAGCTGACAGAACCTGCCGCGCCAATGTTACCGCCTTTTTTATTGAAAATTGTACGAACGTTAGCAATCGTACGGTTAACGTTTGAAGTCAACGTTTCAGCGATAATCATTGAACCATTGGGTCCAAAGCCTTCATAACGTCCTTGTACGAACGTTTCGTCTCCGCCACCTTTGGCTTTATCAATAGCTTTATCAATAACGTGTTTTGGAACTTGCGCCTGCTTCGCGCGTTCAATAACAAACTTTAAAGAAGTGTTTAATTCCGGGTCTGGTTCACCTTGTTTAGCCGCAGCATAGATTTCCACACCGAATTTTGCGTATACTTTAGACGTTGCCCCGTCTTTAGCCGTTTTTTTAGCTACGATATTGGCCCATTTACGTCCCACTGGAATAATCTCCTCGAAATTTATTTACATCAATAACAGGTTGATAACCTGCGATTTTCGTCATATTATATCATAACATGGAAAATTTCGTCTATGAGAATTAGAAATAAGATAAATGTATAGCGGCACTTTAATTTTTTATTATTTTAAAATGTTACCAGATTATTTTTCGGATTTAGTTTTAGCTTTTTGCTCTTAATTATTGAAACGCTATAATAATACCTAAGGCAAAAATAATGTGTTGATATATAAATTATTTTTTCTTATGTTAATGTTAATTCATTCCAACCTGAGCTCAAGCACTCTTTCTTAACAACGAAAGGCCATAAAATGAATATCGAAGCATTTGCTTTTGGCACCACCAACTGGGGTGAAGTCGAAAAAACAGAACATCCCGGGGAAACAGGCATGGCCTACTGGCGCACACAATTTTTTGGTCACAAGCCGAACCAAATCCGTGTTCGAATGGTTGAATATACCCCAGGTTACCTGGCGGATCATTGATGCAGTAAAGGTCATATCCTTTTATGCATAGAGGGAGAACTCGAAACACAGCTCGCAGATGGCCGCAAATTCACTTTAACTGCGGGGATGAGTTATCAGGTTGGTGATAACGCAGAGCCACATCAGTCCAGAACGGAGACAGGAGCAAAACTCTTTATTGTGGACTAACGGATTCGTCGTTGTCGCGATTGCGACGTCCGATTCTGGCACAGAATTGGAACCTGGCAGTAAAACAACCATCTGACCATCCCCCAACTACCTGGGGATTTTGATAACTTATTTTGATAACCGTTAGCATCCTGACAAAAATAACGGGAGCGTTACGCTCCCGTTATTGGATTTAATAAATTACCGAATTACATGTTCTTGATGATCGCATCACCAAACTCTGAACATTTCAGCAGCTTAGCGCCTTCCATCAGACGTTCGAAGTCATAGGTTACGGTCTTCGCGTTGATTGCGCCTTCCATACCTTTAACAATCAGGTCAGCCGCTTCAGTCCAGCCCATATGGCGTAACATCATCTCAGCGGAAAGGATGATAGAGCCTGGGTTAACTTTGTCCTGACCGGCATATTTCGGCGCAGTACCGTGGGTAGCTTCAAACAGGGCGCATTCGTCACCGATGTTTGCGCCAGGGGCGATACCGATACCGCCAACCTGCGCTGCCAGGGCGTCAGAAATGTAGTCACCGTTCAGGTTCATACAGGCGATAACATCATATTCAGCCGGACGCAGCAGGATCTGTTGCAGGAATGCATCAGCAATCACGTCTTTAATGACGATCTCTTTGCCGGTGTTCGGGTTTTTAACTTTCAGCCACGGGCCGCCGTCGATCAGTTCACCGCCAAACTCTTCACGCGCCAGCTGGTAGCCCCAGTCTTTAAACGCGCCTTCGGTGAACTTCATGATGTTGCCTTTGTGCACCAGGGTCACAGAGTCACGATCGTTAGCAATTGCGTATTCGATCGCTGCACGAACCAGACGTTTGGTGCCTTCTTCCGAACACGGCTTAATACCGATACCGCAATGTTCCGGGAAGCGAATTTTCTTCACACCCATCTCTTCACGCAGGAATTTAATTACTTTCTCAGCGTCGGCAGAGTCTGCTTTCCATTCGATACCTGCATAAATGTCTTCCGAGTTTTCACGGAAGATAACCATATCGGTCAGTTCAGGGTGTTTAACCGGGCTTGGGGTGCCCTGATAGTAACGTACCGGACGCAGGCAGATGTAGAGATCCAGTTCCTGGCGCAGGGCAACGTTCAGAGAGCGAATACCGCCCCCAACCGGAGTGGTCAGCGGGCCTTTAATAGCAACGCGATATTCACGAATCAGATCAAGGGTTTCAGCAGGCAGCCAGACATCCTGACCATAAACCTGTGTGGATTTTTCACCGGTGTAAATTTCCATCCAGGAGATTTTACGCTCGCCTTTATAGGCTTTCTCGACTGCAGCGTCGACCACTTTCAGCATGGCTGGGGTTACATCTACACCGATTCCATCACCTTCAATGTAAGGGATAATCGGATTTTCAGGAACGTTGAGTTTGCCGTTTTGCAGGGTGATCTTCTTGCCTTGTGCCGGAACAACTACTTTACTTTCCATTCACCTCTCCTTCGAGCGCTACTGGTTTGCTCGTCTGCCACCACGTTGCATATGCGTTTGCGTCCTGCGATACGGATGCTTTAGAGCAATTTTTTGTTAATGATTTGTAATTAGCTTGTCAATACTACCCTATTGTTTGCCGTCATGAAAGATGCGCGTTATTAGGCTATAATGCGGCAATTCATAATCTCTGAAAATACCATGCAAAAAACTTCTTTTAGAAATCACCAGGTTAAGCGATTCAGCTCGCAACGCACTAACAAACGCAAGCCAGAAAACCAGCCCACGCGTGTGATCCTGTTCAATAAACCTTACGATGTCCTGCCACAGTTCACCGATGAAGCCGGGCGCAAAACATTAAAAGAATTCATCCCGGTTCAGGGCGTTTATGCGGCAGGTCGTCTTGACAGAGATAGCGAAGGGTTACTGGTGCTGACCAATAATGGTGCACTACAGGCACGTTTAACTCAGCCGGGCAAACGCACCGGGAAAATCTATTATGTGCAGGTGGAAGGCATTCCCACACAAGACGCACTTGAAGCCTTGCGCAATGGCGTAACCTTAAATGATGGCCCTACCCTGCCCGCAGGCGCGGAGCTGGTTGAAGAACCAGAGTGGTTATGGCCACGTAATCCGCCAATTCGTGAACGTAAAAGTATTCCCACCAGCTGGCTGAAGATTACTTTATATGAAGGACGTAATCGCCAGGTGCGCCGCATGACCGCCCATGTCGGTTTCCCTACGCTGCGACTGATTCGTTATGCCATGGGCAATTACACACTGGATAATCTCGCTAACGGCGAATGGCGAGAAGCAACAGAATAAGGATGCACAATGTTTAAACCGCACGTTACCGTCGCCTGCGTGGTACACGCAGAGGGCAAATTTTTAGTTGTTGAAGAGACGATTAACGGTAAAGCGTTATGGAACCAACCGGCGGGACATCTGGAAGCGGATGAGACGCTAGTGGAAGCGGCTGCGCGTGAGCTGTGGGAAGAAACCGGCATCAGCGCGCGACCGCAACACTTCATCCGCATGCATCAGTGGATTGCGCCAGATAAAACGCCGTTTTTGCGTTTCCTGTTTGCTATTGAGCTTGAGCAAATTTGCCCGACGCAACCTCATGACAGCGATATCGACTGCTGCCGTTGGGTCAGCGCCGAAGAAATTTTACAGGCGTTAAATTTGCGTTCGCCGCTGGTGGCGGAAAGTATTCGTTGTTATCAAAGCGGGCAACGCTATCCGCTGGAGATGATTGGCGATTTTAACTGGCCTTTTACAAAGGGTGTCATCTAAAAGGCTGCGTGATAGAATACGCCGCCTTGAAGTTCAATGTCGTGAGTAATCCAATGTCTGAAACCGCAAAAAAAGTGATCGTCGGCATGTCCGGCGGTGTCGATTCCTCCGTTTCTGCCTGGCTGTTGCAACAACAGGGATATCAGGTCGAAGGCCTGTTTATGAAGAACTGGGAAGAAGACGACGGTGAGGAATATTGCACAGCGGCAGCGGATCTGGCTGATGCCCAGGCGGTCTGCGATAAGCTCGGCATTGAACTGCACACCGTCAACTTTGCTGCCGAATACTGGGACAACGTCTTCGAACTGTTCCTTGCCGAATATAAAGCCGGTCGCACGCCGAATCCGGATATTCTGTGCAACAAAGAGATCAAATTTAAAGCCTTCCTCGAATTTGCCGCCGAAGATTTAGGTGCCGATTATATCGCTACCGGTCATTACGTGCGTCGGGCAGATGTCGATGGCAAGAGCCGCCTGCTGCGTGGTCTGGACAGCAATAAAGACCAGAGCTACTTCCTTTATACGCTCAGCCATGAGCAAATTGCGCAAAGCCTGTTCCCGGTCGGCGAACTGGAAAAACCGCAGGTGCGTAAGATTGCTGAAGATCTCGGTCTGGTCACCGCGAAGAAAAAAGACTCTACCGGCATTTGCTTCATTGGCGAACGTAAATTCCGCGAGTTCCTGGGCCGTTATCTCCCGGCGCAACCGGGCAAAATCATTACCGTCGATGGCGATGAAATTGGTGAGCACCAGGGGCTGATGTATCACACCCTCGGTCAGCGTAAAGGTCTGGGTATCGGTGGCACTAAAGAAGGCACCGAAGAACCGTGGTATGTGGTCGATAAAGACGTCGAAAACAACATTCTGATTGTTGCGCAGGGCCATGAACACCCACGTCTGATGTCTGTCGGTCTGATTGCCCAGCAGTTGCACTGGGTCGATCGCGAACCATTCACCGGCACTATGCGTTGCACGGTAAAAACCCGCTATCGCCAGACTGACATTCCGTGCACCGTCAAGGCGCTGGACGATGATCGCATTGAAGTGATTTTCGATGAGCCCGTTGCCGCCGTGACGCCGGGCCAGTCTGCCGTCTTCTATAACGGTGAAGTGTGCCTCGGTGGCGGTATCATTGAGCAGCGTCTGCCGCTGCCGGTCTGATTATTGTCTTTAATTACAACAAGGAAGCAGTGAACGTGGCAAAGAATTACTATGACATCACCCTCGCCCTGGCCGGTATTTGTCAGTCGGCACGCCTGGTGCAACAACTCGCTCACCAGGGGCATTGTGATGCCGATGCGCTACACGTCTCACTCAACAGTATTATTGATATGAACCCCAGCTCGACGCTGGCGGTTTTTGGCGGTAGCGAAGCCAACCTGCGCGTCGGGCTGGAAACCCTGCTCGGCGTGCTCAATGCCAGCAGTCGTCAGGGCTTAAACGCTGAGCTAACCCGCTACACGCTAAGCCTGATGGTGCTTGAGCGCAAACTTTCCTCAGCGAAAGGTGCGCTCGACACTCTGGGCAACCGGATCAACGGCCTGCAACGCCAGCTCGAACACTTCGATTTACAGTCCGAAACGCTGATGAGCGCGATGGCCGCCATCTATGTTGATGTGATAAGCCCGCTTGGCCCGCGCATTCAGGTCACCGGCTCCCCTGCCGTACTGCAAAGCCCACAGGTGCAGGCGAAAGTTCGCGCAACCCTGCTGGCAGGCATTCGCGCCGCCGTGCTCTGGCACCAGGTTGGCGGCGGACGTCTGCAACTGATGTTTTCTCGTAATCGCCTGACCACTCAGGCAAAACAAATTCTTGCTCATTTAACCCCGGAGTTGTGATCTATGGAATTATCCTCACTGACCGCCGTTTCCCCTGTCGATGGACGCTACGGCGATAAAGTCAGCGCGCTGCGCGGGATTTTCAGCGAATACGGTTTGCTGAAATTCCGTGTACAAGTTGAAGTACGTTGGCTGCAAAAACTGGCCGCGCACGCAGCGATCAAGGAAGTTCCTGCTTTTGCTGCCGACGCAATCGGTTACCTTGATACAATCGTCGCTAATTTCAGTGAAGAAGATGCATCGCGAATCAAAACCATCGAGCGTACCACTAACCACGACGTTAAAGCGGTTGAGTATTTCCTGAAAGAAAAAGTGGCGGAGATCCCGGAACTGCACGCGGTTTCTGAATTCATTCACTTTGCCTGTACTTCGGAAGATATCAATAACCTCTCCCACGCGTTGATGCTGAAAACTGCGCGTGATGAAGTGATCCTGCCATACTGGCGTCAACTGATTGACGGCATTAAAGATCTCGCCGTTCAGTATCGCGATATCCCGCTGCTGTCCCGTACCCACGGTCAGCCAGCCACGCCGTCAACCATCGGTAAAGAGATGGCAAACGTCGCCTACCGTATGGAGCGCCAGTACCGCCAGCTTAACCAGGTGGAGATCCTCGGAAAAATCAACGGCGCGGTCGGTAACTATAACGCCCACATCGCCGCTTACCCGGAAGTTGACTGGCATCAGTTCAGCGAAGAGTTCGTCACCTCGCTGGGTATTCAGTGGAACCCGTACACCACCCAGATCGAACCGCACGACTACATCGCCGAGCTGTTTGATTGCGTTGCGCGCTTTAACACCATTCTGATCGACTTTGACCGTGACGTTTGGGGTTATATCGCCCTTAACCACTTCAAACAGAAAACCATTGCTGGTGAGATTGGTTCTTCCACCATGCCGCATAAAGTTAACCCGATCGACTTCGAAAACTCCGAAGGGAATCTGGGCCTTTCCAACGCGGTATTGCAGCATCTGGCAAGCAAACTGCCGGTTTCCCGCTGGCAGCGTGACCTGACCGACTCCACCGTGCTGCGTAACCTCGGCGTGGGTATCGGTTATGCGCTGATTGCGTATCAATCCACCCTGAAAGGCGTGAGCAAACTGGAAGTGAACCGTGATCATCTGCTGGATGAACTGGATCACAACTGGGAAGTGCTGGCTGAGCCAATCCAGACTGTTATGCGTCGCTATGGCATCGAAAAACCGTACGAGAAGCTGAAAGAGCTGACTCGCGGTAAGCGCGTTGACGCCGAAGGCATGAAGCAATTTATCGACGGTCTGGCGCTGCCAGAAGAAGAAAAAGCACGCCTGAAAGCGATGACGCCGGCTAACTATATTGGTCGTGCCATCACTATGGTTGATGAGCTGAAATAAGCCTCGTATCAGTGCCGGATGGTGATGCCGTCCGGCCTGTTTATTAAGATAATCCGCTTTTCTATTTACACCTCCCTTCCCCACTGGTTTATTTAATGTTTACCCCCACAACCACATAATCGCGTTACACTATTTTTATAATTAAGACAGGGAGAAATAAAAATGCGCGTACTGGTTGTCGAAGACAATGCGTTGTTACGTCACCATCTTAAAGTTCAGATTCAGGACGCTGGTCATCAGGTCGATGACGCAGAAGATGCCAAAGAAGCCGATTATTATCTCAACGAACATTTACCGGATATTGCGATTGTCGATCTCGGTTTGCCTGACGAAGATGGTTTGTCGCTGATCCGTCGCTGGCGTAGTAATGATGTTTCACTGCCAATTCTGGTTTTAACCGCCCGTGAAAGCTGGCAGGACAAAGTCGAAGTATTAAGCGCCGGTGCTGACGATTACGTGACTAAACCCTTTCATATTGAAGAAGTGATGGCACGGATGCAGGCATTAATGCGGCGTAATAGCGGCCTGGCTTCACAGGTTATTTCACTGCCGCCGTTTCAGGTTGATCTCTCCCGTCGCGAATTATCCATTAGTGACGAAGTCATCAAACTGACCGCATTTGAATACACCATTATGGAAACCTTGATCCGTAACAACGGCAAAGTGGTCAGTAAAGATTCATTGATGCTACAACTCTACCCAGATGCCGAACTGCGGGAAAGTCATACCATTGATGTTCTGATGGGCAGGCTGCGCAAAAAAATTCAGGCGCAATACCCGCACGAGGTGATTACCACCGTTCGCGGCCAGGGTTATCTTTTCGAATTGCGCTGATGAAAAAATTACTGCGTGTTTTTTTCCCGCTCTCGCTGCGGGTACGTTTTCTGTTGGCGACGGCCGCGGTAGTACTGGTGCTTTCACTTTCCTACGGTATGGTTGCCCTGATCGGTTATAGCGTTAGTTTCGATAAAACGACGTTTCGTCTGTTACGCGGCGAGAGCAATTTATTCTATACACTGGCGAAATGGGAAAACAATAAGCTACATGTTGAACTGCCGGAAAATATCGACAAGCAAAGTCCCACGATGTCTCTGATTTATGACGAGAACGGCAAATTATTGTGGGCGCAGCGTGACGTTCCCTGGCTGATGAAAATGATCCAGCCTGACTGGCTGAAATCCAATGGTTTTCACGAAATAGAGGCTGACGTGAACGATACCAGCCTGCTACTGAGTAACGATCTCTCTATTCAGCAGCAGTTGCAGGAAGTTCGGGAAGACGACGACGATGCAGAAATGACCCACTCGGTAGCCGTTAATGTCTATCCGGCAACGGCGCGAATGCCAAAACTCACCATTGTGGTGGTCGATACCATTCCCGTAGAGCTTAAAAGTTCCTATACGGTATGGAGCTGGTTTCTCTATGTACTCCTGGCCAACCTGCTGTTAGTGATCCCGTTACTGTGGGTCGCCGCCTGGTGGAGCTTACGCCCTATTGAAGCCCTGGCGCGAGAAGTCCGCGAACTGGAAGAACACCACCGTGAACTGCTCAACCCTACAACAACGAGAGAACTGACCAGCCTGGTGGGTAACCTAAACCGACTTTTAAAAAGCGAGCGTGAGCGTTACGACAAATACCGCACTACGCTCACAGACCTGACTCACAGCCTGAAAACGCCTCTGGCGGTGCTACAAAGTACGCTACGTTCTTTGCGAAGTGAAAAGATGAACGTCAGTGAGGCGGAACCGGTGATGCTGGAACAAATTAGCCGTATCTCGCAACAAATTGGTTACTACCTACACCGAGCCAGTATGCGTGGCGGGACATTACTTAGCCGCGAACTACATCCAGTGGCCCCGTTGTTGGACAATCTCACATCGGCACTGAATAAAGTTTATCAGCGTAAAGGCGTCAATATTTCCCTCGATATCTCGCCAGAAATTAGCTTTGTCGGCGAGCAGAACGATTTTGTTGAGGTAATGGGCAATGTACTGGATAACGCCTGTAAGTATTGCCTCGAGTTTGTCGAAATCTCCGCAAGGCAAACTGACAAACATCTCTACATCGTGGTCGAAGATGATGGACCAGGGATCCCGCAAAGCAAGCGTGAGGTAATTTTCGACCGTGGTCAGCGTGTTGATACTTTACGCCCCGGGCAAGGCGTGGGGCTGGCGGTCGCTCGTGAAATTACTGAACAGTACGACGGAAGAATCATCGCCGGAGAGAGCATGCTCGGCGGTGCGCGAATGGAGGTGATTTTTGGTCGCCAGCATTCCTTGCCGAAAGATGAATAAATATGTCCTTTGTTCACGCATAACAGTATGCATCCGTTATAATCGGTTGCAGATACCCGCCTATGGACGCTTAACATGGAATACCAACTCACCCTTAATTGGCCCGATTTTCTTGAACGTCACTGGCAGAAACGTCCCGTGGTGTTAAAACGCGGCTTTAATAATTTTATTGACCCTATTTCTCCCGACGAGCTGGCGGGCCTGGCGATGGAAAGTGAGGTCGACAGCCGGCTGGTCAGTCATCAGGATGGCAAATGGCAGGTCAGTCACGGGCCATTCGAAAGCTACGACCATCTGGGCGAAACCAACTGGTCATTGCTGGTCCAGGCGGTTGATCACTGGCATGAACCGGCCGCCGCGCTGATGCGTCCGTTCCGTGAATTACCGGACTGGCGCATTGACGACCTGATGATCTCGTTTTCTGTGCCTGGAGGCGGCGTCGGTCCGCATCTCGATCAGTACGATGTGTTTATTATTCAGGGTACAGGTCGCCGTCGCTGGCGGGTAGGTGAAAAACTGCACATGAGGCAGCACTGCCCTCACCCGGATCTGTTACAGGTTGATCCGTTTGAAGCGATTATTGATGAAGAGCTGGAGCCAGGCGATATTCTTTATATTCCGCCAGGGTTCCCGCACGAAGGCTACGCGCTGGAAAATGCGATGAACTATTCCGTTGGTTTTCGTGCGCCGAATACGCGGGAACTGATCAGCGGATTTGCCGATTACGTGCTGCAACGTGAGCTGGGCGGTAATTACTACAGCGATCCGGATGTCCCGCCTCGCGATCATCCGGCAGACGTTCTGCCGCAGGAGATGGATAAACTGCGTGAGATGATGCTTGAGTTGATCAACCAGCCGGAACACTTTAAGCAATGGTTTGGCGAGTTTATATCCCAGTCACGTCATGAACTGGATATCGCGCCGCCGGAGCCGCCTTATCAGCCAGATGAAATCTACGATGCGCTGAAACAAGGTGATGTGCTGGTGCGCCTGGGTGGTCTGCGCGTCTTGCGCATCGGCGACGATGTTTATGCCAATGGTGAGAAAATTGATTCCCCGCACCGTCCGGCGCTGGATGCACTCGCCAGCAATATTGCACTGACCGCTGAGAATTTTGGCGACGCACTGGAAGATCCGTCATTCCTCGCGATGCTCGCGGCGCTGGTCAATAGCGGGTATTGGTTCTTCGAAGGGTAAATTTGAATTGAAGCCGGATGCGGCATCATATGCCGCATCCAATTTCGCTTACTTCCGTTTCGCCGTTAACTCGGCAATTCGCACAATCACTTGCACTGCTTTTTCCATTCCTTCCAGAGTGACAAACTCATGTTTGCCATGATAGTTATAACCGCCGGTAAACAGATTCGGGCACGGTAATCCCATAAACGACAACTGCGCACCGTCAGTACCACCACGGATCGGTTTCAGGTCTGGTTCAATATCGCAATCGCGCATCGCCTGCTGGGCAATATCAAGAATATGCGGATGCTCAACGACTTTCTCGCGCATGTTGTAGTAACTGTCTTCAATCACCAGTTCAATGTAGCAATCCGGGTGTAACCCTTTTCCCACTTTCTTGGCAATTTCCATCATTTTACGTTTACGCGCTTCAAACTGTTTACGGTCGAAATCACGGATGATGTAGTGCATATCGGCGCGCTCAACAGTGCCTTTCATGCTTGTCAGGTGATAGAAGCCTTCATAACCTTCCGTAGCTTCCGGGCTTTCATCTGCCGGTACTTCCGCATGAATGCGTGCCGCCAGCGACAGCGCATTCACCATCACACCTTTTGCCGTACCCGGGTGAACATTGTTGCCGACGATTTTGATATTCACCGAAGCAGCGTTGAAGTTTTCAAACTCCAGTTCACCTACGCCACCACCATCTACGGTGTAAGCCCAGCGGGCATCAAAGGCTTCAACATCAAAATGTTTCGCCCCTTTACCCACTTCTTCATCAGGCGTAAAGGCAACACGAATATCGCCATGCGGAATATTTTTCTGCTGCAATACCGCCAGCGCGGTCATGATTTCTGCAATACCTGCTTTGTCGTCAGCACCCAACAATGTTTTACCGTCAGTGGTGATCAGCGTCTGTCCCAGCAGTTGATGCAGTACCGGGAACATGACCGGTGACAGGACTTCGTCGCCGACGCCCAACGCAATGTCGCCGCCACGATAGTTTTCAACAATCTGCGGGTTCACATTTTTACCGCTGCAATCCGGTGAGGTATCCACATGAGAAATAAAGCCAATCGCCGGAATATCGCCAGGAACGTTAGCCGGTAGCGTCGCCATCAACGTTCCTTTCTCACTTAAGGTCACATTGATAAGACCCATTTCTTCCAGCTGATCTTTCAGCAGATGCAATAATTTCCACTGGCCTTCCGTGCTGGGAACTTGTCTCACCCCCGCTTTTGATTGGGTATCGAGAGACACGTAGTTCAAAAAACGCTCAAGTAGTTTATCCATGTAGTCACCCTCACTTTTCGTGACAACATTATTAAGAAGCAGGAAAAGACAAATATTGCGTCAGGTCACTTTTACCCCTGCAATCGGGAATATTTATCAACATTACCTTAATGAATATAAAGCTAAGCCAGTAATTCACAACAAGGATTGGCGATCCAAGTAGTTTGCCGTAGAATTACGGCCCTCTTTAAGAGTCACCAAGGTGGTTAACCACAAACCCCGCTTCGGTAAGCCATCCGTTGCGTTTACATGGGACAGAGTAAAAAATTGAATAAACAACCGAGTTCGCTTTCACCGCTGGTGCAATTGGCGGGAATTCGCAAATGCTTTGATGGTAAAGAGGTCATTCCCCAGCTGGATCTGACTATCAACAATGGCGAGTTCCTCACGCTGCTTGGCCCTTCTGGCTGCGGTAAAACAACCGTTCTTCGCCTGATTGCGGGTCTGGAAACTGTTGATTCTGGACGCATCATGCTGGATAACGAGGACATCACCCACGTTCCGGCGGAAAACCGCTATGTGAACACCGTTTTCCAAAGCTACGCGCTATTCCCCCACATGACCGTATTCGAAAATGTGGCCTTTGGTTTGCGTATGCAAAAAACCCCTGCTGCTGAAATTACGCCTCGCGTGATGGAAGCTTTGCGGATGGTGCAACTGGAAAGCTTCGCTCAACGCAAACCGCATCAACTCTCAGGCGGTCAACAGCAACGCGTCGCCATTGCCCGCGCGGTGGTTAACAAGCCTCGCCTGCTGCTGCTTGATGAGTCGCTCTCGGCGCTGGATTACAAACTGCGCAAGCAAATGCAGAACGAGCTGAAAGCGTTACAGCGTAAGCTTGGTATTACCTTCGTCTTTGTCACTCACGATCAGGAAGAAGCGCTCACCATGTCAGACAGGATTGTGGTGATGCGCGAGGGTCGTATTGAGCAGGATGGTACACCGCGCGAAATTTACGAAGAGCCGAAGAATTTATTTGTTGCCGGATTCATTGGCGAGATCAATATGTTCAACGCCACGGTGATCGAGCGACTCGACGAGCAGCGCGTACGGGCTAACGTTGAAGGTCGCGAGTGTAATATCTACGTTAACTTCGCCGTAGAACCGGGGCAAAAACTGCATGTTCTGCTGCGCCCGGAAGACTTACGTGTTGAAGAGATTAACGACGACAACCACGCTGAAGGGCTGATTGGTTACGTTCGCGAGCGTAACTACAAAGGCATGACGCTGGAGTCGGTTGTTGAACTGGAAAATGGCAAGATGGTGATGGTGAGCGAATTCTTCAATGAAGACGATCCTGACTTTGACCACTCTCTCGACCAAAAAATGGCCATTAATTGGGTAGAAAGCTGGGAGGTCGTACTGGCTGATGAAGAACACAAGTAAGTTCCAGAATGTAGTGATTGTCACTATTGTCGGTTGGCTTGTGTTGTTTGTCTTTCTGCCCAACCTGATGATCATTGGCACCAGCTTTTTGACCCGCGACGACGCCAGTTTTGTCAAAATGGTCTTTACGCTGGATAACTACACGCGTCTGCTCGATCCGCTCTATTTTGAAGTGCTATTGCACTCGCTGAATATGGCGCTGATCGCCACCCTCGCCTGCCTGGTGCTGGGCTACCCGTTTGCCTGGTTTCTGGCGAAGCTGCCACACAAGGTGCGTCCGCTGCTGCTGTTTCTGCTGATTGTTCCCTTCTGGACCAACTCACTGATTCGCATCTACGGGCTGAAAATTTTCCTCAGCACCAAAGGCTATCTCAACGAGTTTTTGCTCTGGCTGGGCGTTATCGACACACCAATTCGTATCATGTTCACGCCCAGTGCGGTGATTATCGGTCTGGTTTACATTCTGCTGCCGTTTATGGTGATGCCGCTGTACTCCAGTATCGAAAAACTGGATAAGCCGTTGCTGGAGGCGGCGCGCGATCTCGGTGCCAGCAAGTTGCAGACTTTTATCCGCATCATTATTCCACTGACGATGCCGGGGATTATTGCCGGATGTCTGCTGGTGATGCTGCCAGCGATGGGCCTGTTCTATGTGTCCGACCTGATGGGCGGTGCGAAAAACCTGCTGATCGGTAACGTCATCAAGGTCCAGTTCCTTAATATTCGTGACTGGCCGTTTGGTGCAGCCACCAGCATTACGCTGACTATCGTAATGGGCCTGATGTTGCTGGTTTACTGGCGCGCTTCTCGTTTGCTGAATAAGAAGGTGGAACTCGAATGATCGGTCGACTGCTTCGCGGCGGTTTTATGACCGCTATCTACGCGTACCTGTATATCCCAATCATTATTTTGATTGTGAACTCCTTCAACAGCTCGCGCTTTGGCATCAACTGGCAGGGTTTTACCACCAAATGGTATAGCCTGCTGATGAACAACGACAGCCTGTTACAGGCAGCGCAGCATTCACTGACGATGGCGGTGTTTTCGGCGACGTTTGCCACGCTTATCGGTTCACTGACGGCAGTTGCGCTGTACCGCTATCGCTTTCGTGGTAAGCCGTTCGTTAGCGGAATGCTGTTTGTGGTGATGATGTCGCCAGATATCGTGATGGCGATTTCTCTGCTGGTGCTGTTTATGCTGCTGGGTATTCAGCTTGGCTTCTGGTCGCTGCTGTTCTCGCATATCACCTTCTGCCTGCCGTTTGTGGTGGTGACGGTGTATTCGCGCCTGAAAGGTTTTGACGTGCGAATGCTGGAAGCGGCGAAAGATCTCGGTGCCAGTGAATTTACCATTCTGCGAAAAATCATCCTGCCACTGGCAATGCCAGCGGTGGCGGCGGGTTGGGTGTTAAGCTTTACCCTGTCGATGGACGATGTGGTGGTTTCTTCGTTTGTCACCGGGCCGAGTTATGAAATTCTGCCGTTAAAAATTTATTCGATGGTCAAAGTCGGCGTATCGCCGGAAGTTAACGCGCTGGCAACCATATTACTGGTGCTGTCGCTGGTGATGGTTATTGCCAGCCAGCTTATTGCTCGTGATAAAACGAAAGGTAACACAGGGGACGTTAAATGAAAAAATGGTCACGCCACCTGCTCGCGGCGGGTGCTCTGGCACTGGGCATGAGCGCCGCTCACGCTGATGACAACAACACACTGTATTTCTACAACTGGACCGAGTACGTACCGCCAGGACTGCTCGAACAGTTCACCAAAGAAACCGGCATTAAGGTTATCTATTCGACTTACGAGTCGAACGAAACCATGTACGCCAAACTGAAAACGTACAAAGACGGTGCCTATGACCTGGTGGTTCCTTCAACCTATTACGTTGATAAAATGCGTAAAGAAGGGATGATCCAGAAGATCGACAAGTCGAAGTTAACAAACTTCAGCAATCTCGATCCAGAAATGCTCAACAAGCCGTTTGATCCGAATAACGACTACTCCATTCCGTATATCTGGGGTGCGACGGCGATTGGCGTTAACGGCGATGCGGTGGATCCGAAATCTGTCACCAGCTGGGCCGATCTGTGGAAGCCTGAGTACAAAGGCAGCCTGCTGCTGACCGACGATGCCCGTGAAGTATTCCAGATGGCGCTGCGTAAGCTGGGCTACTCCGGTAATACCACCGATCCGAAAGAGATTGAAGCTGCGTATAACGAGCTGAAAAAACTGATGCCAAACGTCGCGGCGTTTAACTCCGATAACCCGGCAAACCCGTACATGGAAGGCGAAGTTAACCTCGGCATGATCTGGAACGGCTCTGCTTTCGTTGCTCGCCAGGCGGGTACGCCAATTGACGTGGTATGGCCGAAAGAAGGCGGCATTTTCTGGATGGACAGCCTGGCGATCCCGGCAAATGCCAAAAACAAAGAAGGCGCGCTGAAACTGATCAACTTCCTGCTGCGCCCGGATGTGGCAAAACAGGTTGCCGAAACTATCGGTTATCCAACACCAAACCTCGCCGCGCGCAAACTGTTAAGCCCGGAAATAGCGAACGACAAGACGCTCTACCCGGATGCTGAAACCATTAAAAATGGCGAATGGCAGAGTGACGTTGGCCCAGCCAGCAGCATTTATGAAGAGTATTATCAGAAGCTGAAAGCAGGACGTTAATTCAGCAAACGGGCGGTGGTATTACCGCCCGTTTTTTATTTAGCAAGGATGTAGCTAATGAGTCAGGACAGTAAAGTTTTCTTTCGTATATTCCTCGGTATCGGTCTGGTACTGACCCTCATTTCTATTGTTATCTTTTATAACCAGTTCACCTATAGCAAAGATGCGATTCATACCGAAGGCGTCATTGTTGATACCGTCTGGCACTCCAGTCATTCTCATCGCACGGGTAAAGATGGTTCGTGGTATCCCGTCGTTGCCTTTCGCCCGACGCCAGATTACACGCTAATTTTCACTTCGAGTATCGGCAGCGATTTTTATGAAGACAGCGAAGGCGATAAAGTTAATGTTTATTATTCTCCGGGGCATCCTGAAAAGGCTGAGATAAATAACCCGTGGGTTAATTTTTTTAAATGGGGGTTTATCGGCATTATGGGCGTTATTTTTATCGCCGTCGGTTTATTAATCAGTATGCCCTCCTCTAAAAAGTCACGCAGGAAACGGAAGTCCCGCCCATGAAAAAAATCATAATACTGCTCAGTTTGCTGATACTTCTGCCTCTGACGGTAACCAGTAAGCCCTTAATCCCAATAATGAAGACACTTTTTACGGATGTTACAGGTACTGTACCGGATGCTGAGGAGATTGCGCGGAAAGCGGAGCTTTTTCGTCAACAAACAGGGATTGCGCCGTTTATCGTGGTTGTACCTGGCGTTAATGAAGCAAGCTTCAGGCAAAATGGCAAAGCGATGCTGGCGCATGCATCATCTTCATTGAGTGATGTAAAAGGAAGTGTTCTGTTACTTTTTACTACCCGCGAGCCACGGTTAATTATGATCACCAACGGCCAGGTTGAAAGCAGCATGGACGATAAGCATCTCGGCCTTCTGGTAGAAAATCACACGCTGGCTTATTTACATGCGGACCTCTGGTATCAGGGAATCAATAATGCATTGGCTGTTTTACAAGCACAGATATTAAAACAACCGACGCCGCCATTGACATATTATCCGCATCCCAGACAACAGCAGGAGAATGATCCTCCCGGCAGCACCACGACATTAGGCCTTTTTGCCTGGGCGGTTGCATTCATCGTCTTTACTGCATTTTTTAACTACACGACTCGTTTTATTTATGCATTAAAGTTTGCAGTGGCGATGACTATTGCCAATATGGGTTATCAGGCTTTATGTTTGTATATCGATGACAGCTTTGCGATTACCAGAATATCGCCGCTCTGGGCAGGACTGATTGGTGTCTGTACGTTTATTGCCGCGTTGTTATTGACGAGTAAACGGTAAAAGAGGCAGTAAAGTGTGCGCGTATTATGCCGGATGCGGCGCGAACGCCTTATCCGGCCCACAAAACCCGCAAATTCAATTAATTGCGTCCCCTTGTAGGCCTGATAAGCGTAGCGCATCAGGCAATGCTTCCTGCTTTATAAGCCCTTCAGCAACTTTTCAACAAATTCTGGTACCACCTGGCTTGCCGGGCCGTAATATTTCTCGGCAAATTCATTACCGACCTGACTCGGTTCGAGATTGAGTTCAACCGTATGCGCGCCATGCAGTTTCGCTTCGTGAACAAACCCAGCCGCCGGATAAACATGCCCGGAAGTACCAATGGCAATGAAAATGTCGGCCATCGACAACGCCATATAAATTTCATCCATGCCGAGTGGCATTTCGCCAAACCAAACTACGTGCGGTCGCATGGGTGCCGGGAACTGGCAACAATGGCATTTATCTTCTGGCGTAACGTCTCCGGTCCAGTCGAGAACCTGCCCGCTTTGCGAACAACGTACTTTCAGCAATTCCCCATGCATATGAATCACATTGGTATTACCTGCGCGTTCATGCAGATTATCGATATTCTGCGTCACCAGCAAAAAGCGATCGCCGAGGGCGTCTTGCAGTTTAGCCAGAGCAAGATGCGCAGCGTTAGGCTGAATTTCTGGCTGCTGTAGTTGACGGCGACGGGCGTTATAAAACGCTTGCACCAGTTCAGGATCGCGATCAAAACCTTCCGGTGTAGCCACATCTTCAACCCGATGTTCTTCCCACAGGCCATCTGCTGCGCGAAAGGTACGAATACCTGATTCCGCAGAAATTCCTGCCCCTGTCAGTACGAGTACTCTTGGTTTTTCCATTGCTTCCGGCACCACTTTATCTCTGAAAAAAATACGCTGACGCAAACGCTCGTGCAGGCGGCGTTTATTTTTACGAAAACGACTTAACCGATGACCCCGACGCGACAACATAGCAACCTCTGTTGATTAATCGGTTAGATGTAGGAAGGCCGCACCACGCATTCCTCCTGCATCCCCATGACGCGCACGTTCAATGCGCGGAACACGAGCTACAGGTAAGAGATGACGAGGCAGCCTGTCCGCCAGTTGCGTTGTGATTGCCGGGAAATTCGATAAGCCACCGCCAATGACCAGCAAATCAGGGTCAACAATGGTCAGGATATTTCCCAGACAAACCGCTAATAAATCCAGATAACGCTCAACGTGCGCCCTTGCCTGCTCATCGCCTTGCTCATAAAGCGCAATAATTTCGGGAGCCTGCAACGGTTGATGGTAATAGTGTTGATACAGCCACGCAAAGCCGCGACCAGACAGATAATTTTCAATGCAACCGTGCTGACCACAGCCGCAGCGACGTAACGGGAAATCCAGCCCCATCATGGTTAACGCATCGACGGGAAGGCGCATATGCCCAAATTCACCCGTAATATAGCTTTTACCCGTTACCGGTTTACCATTGAATACCAGTCCACCGCCAACGCCAGTCCCCAGGATCAGTCCCATCACCAGTGGATATTGGGTAAATTCATCGTCCCAGGCTTCAGAAAGGGCAAAGCAGTTGGCGTCGTTATTAAGGCGCACATCGCGTTCAAGGCGGGCGCTCAGATCGGCACGTAGCGGTTTACCGCTGGCGGCGGGGACATTGGCGGCATACAGCGTGCCATCTTCTGTTTCCGGCATTCCCGGAATACCGATGCCGACAGAACCTTTACAGCCAAAACGCTGATCGGCTTCGGCCACCAGTTCGCACACTGCATCTAAAAATGCGTCATAGCTGTCACGCGGTGTCGGCACCCGCTTTTCCCACTGCAACTGCCGACCGCTATCAAACACGCCTAGCGCAATTTTCGTTCCACCAATATCAAACCCGTAATACATTGCCGCTCCTTGTTTTAATGTACTGCCTTTACTGGCCGCTAAGGACTCGCGCAGGGTCAATATTACTGGCGCGTCGCGCCGGATACCAACTTGCCAAAAGACTCAGCAACAATGCTGTGACCAGTACGTAGAAGACGTCCAGCCAGTGCAATTCCGATGGCAGGAAGTCAATAAAATAGATATCGCTGGAGAGGAACTGATGACCGATCAGCTTTTCAATCCACTCAATAATCGGGGTAAGTTGCAGTGAAACCACTACGCCGATAATCACACCACACAGGCTGCCGAACAGCCCTGCCAGCAATCCATACCAGACAAAGATGGCGCGAATTAAACCGTCTTTCGCCCCCAGCGTTCTTAATACTGCGATATCGCCACTCTTGTCTTTCACCGCCATCACCAACGTGGAGACGATGTTGAAACAGGCCACGCCAATCACCAGTACCATCGCCAGATACATAATGGCGCGGATCATCTGGATATCGCGATACATATAGCCGTAAGTACCAATCCAGCTTTTAATATAAACGTAGCTGTTGGTTACTTCACCCGCGTCACGTACCAGTTTGTTAGCGTTGAAAACATCCGTCATTTTAAGGGCAATGCCTGACACACTGGAACCCATATCAAGATATTGTTGGGCATCCGCCAGCGGGATCATGGCAAAACTGTGATCGAGTTGGCCACTCAACTGCAAAATACCCGCAACGTGCAAACGCACACGTTTCGGCTGCATCAGCTTATGCTCGGGATTCGAGTTTGGGATCATGATCGACACCCAATCGCCCTGCTTCACTTTCAGCGCATCCGCCACGCCTTTGCCGATGATAATTTGCTGTTCGCCCGCTTTAAAATTGTTCCAGGCATCGCCCTGGACAAATGATGGCAGCGCGCTCAGACGCTGTTCCTGTTGCGGATCAACGCCTTTAACCTGCAGAGCGCGCAGATTCGCGCCACTCTCCACCAGCCCGGTGAAATTGATATACGGCGCAGCGGCGGCAATACCCGGCACTTTCTGCACTTTATCCAGTGCTTCCTGCCAGTTAATCCACGGCTGATCTACCGCCTCAATTTCACCGTGCGGTACCACCGCCAGAATACGGTTGTTCAGTTCGCGTTCAAAGCCATTCATCGCGCTTAAGCCGACGATCAATACCGCCACGCCAAGTGCAATGCCAATGGTAGAAATGACGGAGATCAGCGACACCATGCCGCCGCGCCGCCGTCCGCGACTAAAACGCAGGCCAATTAATAACGATAAAGGCATCGCCATTACTCCGCCCCCATCAGGCTTAGTTCCGCCGTCAGACGACCATCACGCATCTCCAGTTGGCGGCTCATACGTTTCGCCAGTTGCAGGTCGTGAGTGACCACCAGGAAGGCGGTGCCCTGCAAGCGATTCAACTCCCCAAGCAACTGGAAGATGCTGTCTGCGTTACGCGCGTCAAGGTTACCGGTAGGTTCATCCGCCAGTACCAGGCGCGGGTTATTGACCAGCGCACGGGCAATCGCCACACGCTGGCGCTCACCACCGGAAAGCTCTGACGGGCGGTGATTCGCACGATGCTCCAGCCCCACCGCTTTTAACATTTCCAACGCTCGACTGTTGATTTCAGCGGGCTTTTTCTTGCCAATCAGCAGCGGCATAGCCACGTTTTCCAGGGCAGTAAAATCCGGCAGCAGGTGGTGAAACTGATAAATAAAGCCCAGCTTCTGGTTGCGCAGCTCTGCTTTCGCCGCCGAAGACAGTTTGCTCATCGGCTGACCGTTAAAAATCACATCGCCGGAAGTTGGCGTATCCAACCCGCCTAACAGGTGCAGCAAGGTACTTTTACCAGAACCAGAGCTACCGACAATCGCCATCATTTCACCTTCGCCCACGCTGAAACTGACATTGTGCAGCACATCGGTTTGCACACTGCCTTCCTGATAGCGTTTGCACAGGTTGTCGCATTGCAACAGGATCTTATTCATAACGTAAAGCCTCAGCGGGTTGAGTGGCGGCAGCGCGCCAGGAAGGGTAAAGCGTAGACAACAGCGCGATAGCCATCGCCACCAGCGCAATAACAATGACCTGTAAAGGTTCGATAGCGACCGGCAGCGCCGCGCCATCAAGCAGGACGCCGATTA
The DNA here is from genome assembly GCF_004212225.1 of Escherichia sp. E14V7. Taxonomy (NCBI): domain Bacteria; kingdom Pseudomonadati; phylum Pseudomonadota; class Gammaproteobacteria; order Enterobacterales; family Enterobacteriaceae; genus Escherichia; species Escherichia sp. E14V7. The sequence goes on along the minus strand of NZ_RHJJ01000010.1, from coordinate 285,145 downwards.
TCGGCATCAGATTATTCAACTGGCTGGCAAGCAGTGCGCCAAGCGCTGCTCCGAGGATTGCACCGATAATCCCGGCGCTGGCCCCTTGCACCATAAAGACCATCATGATTTGTCGCGGAGTTAAGCCTTGCGTTTGCAGGATCGCTACTTCGCCCTGCTTCTCCATCACCATCAGCCCTAGCGAGGTAATAATGTTAAACGCCGCAACGGCGACAATCAGGCTCAGCAGTAAGCCCATCATATTTTTTTCCATGCGTACGGCCTGGAAAAGCTCGCCTTTACGGTCACGCCAGTCCTGCCATTTGCTGCCTTCAGGCAGTTTTTGCTGACTTAATGAGTCGACTTTCAGCGGCTCATCCAGCCACAAACGCCAGCCGGTAATATTGCCTGCCGGATAGCGCATAAGACGCGAAGCATCCTCAATATTCACCAGCATTTCATAGCCATCGACTTCACTGTTGGCGGCGAAAGTGCCAATCACATTGAACAGGCGCTGGCTTGGAATACGCCCCATTGGCGTGAACTGGCTGGCAGATGGCACCATCACGCGGATTTGATCACCGCGATTAACGCCCAACTGTGAGGCCAGCTGTTCACCGAGGATGACATTATATTTCCCCGGCTCGAGGTCAGTTTGTTTCACATTGACCAGATACGGCGTTAGTGGATCTTTTTGCGCCGGGTCGATACCCAGCATCACCCCGACCGCCACGCTGCGCGCGCTTTGCAGTACCACATCACCGGTAGTGATAGGTACGACGTGATTAACGCCGTCCAGTTTGACTGCCGTTTCCGGGAGTTGCTGCGGGTTAAGAGAGCCATGCTCAGAAGAGAGAATTGCCTGTGGCATCAGGCCAAGGATGTTGTTTTGCAGCTCGCGCTCAAAGCCGTTCATCACTGACAATACTGTGACCAGCGCCATCACCCCGAGGGTAATGCCGATGGTCGAAAGCCAGGAGACGAAACGACCGAAGCGATCCGCTGCACGCCCACGCATGTAACGCAGGCCAATAAATAGAGCGACAGGTTGGTACATGAAATCCGTCTGGTTGCTGTTAGCAAAGACACGAGTATATAAGCGAAAGCGGGATGGGTAAACGTCTGAACTGTAAGTGATCGTCAGGGCTAATCTGAAAAGTACCAGCAAATCAATCGGCTAAAGGGCCTCATTTTATCATCGGCCTTGTGGCCTGATCTTTATCTGAAAAATAACCAAATACAGACAGATACGCATTACACCACGCGACTCGCCCCGCAGGATTAACAGCATGTTAAATAAAAAGAGCGTGTTGTCCTGATGAAACAAAAAGAGCTATGGATTAACCAGATCAAAGGGTTATGTATTTGTCTGGTGGTGATTTATCACTCGGTCATTACCTTTTATCCGCATCTGACCACTTTCCAGCATCCGTTATCGGAAGTCCTGAGCAAATGCTGGATCTATTTCAATCTTTACCTTGCGCCCTTTCGTATGCCGGTTTTTTTCTTTATTTCCGGCTATTTGATTCGCCGCTATATCGACAGCGTACCCTGGGGAAATTGTCTCGATAAACGCATCTGGAACATCTTCTGGGTGCTGGCGCTTTGGGGCGTGGTGCAGTGGCTGGCGTTAAGTGCACTGAACCCGTGGCTGGCACCTGAGCGCGATTTAAGCAATGCCTCCAATGCTGCTTATGCCGATTCCACTGGCGAGTTCCTGCACGGGATGCTCACCGCCAGCACCAGCTTGTGGTATCTGTACGCTTTAATTGTCTATTTCGTGATATGTAAAATTTTTAACCGCCTGGCTCTGCCGTTATTCGTTCTGTTTGTGCTGATGAGTGTGGCGGTTAATTTCGTTCCCACGCCGTGGTGGGGAATGAACAGTGTGATCCGCAATTTGCCTTATTACAGCCTTGGTGCATGGTTTGGCGCAACATTAATGACCTGTGTTAAAGAGGTGCCGTTGCGCCGCCATCTGCTGATGGCTTCTTTGCTGGCTGTTCTGGCGGTTGCTGCCTGGTTGTTTAATATCTCGCTGCTGTTGTCGCTGGTATCGATTGTGGTGATCATGAAACTGTTTTATCAGTACGAGCAGCGTTTCGGTATGCGTTCCTCCAGCCTGCTGAATGTGATTGGTTCTAACACCATTGCCATCTACACCACCCATCGCATTCTGGTAGAGATATTCAGCTTAAGTCTGATTCCGCAAATGAATGCAGCCCGCTGGTCGCCGCAACTCGAACTGACGCTCCTGCTGGTTTATCCCTTTGTCAGTTTGTTGATTTGTACTGTTGCTGGATTACTGGTGCGAAAATTTTCACAACGCGCATTCAGCGACCTGTTGTTCTCCCCGCCTTCTCTGCCTGCCACCAGTTACTCTCGTTAAGCCATCGCCCCAGCCGGGGCGATTCAATTTGCTAAACCATGTTGTTTACGGATAATGAACAGCATTGCTTATCAGAGATATGCCCCCATATGTTGGGGCATATCCTAACGAGACTCTGACAACCGTTATGCCTGAACAATATCGTTATACGCTGCCCGTCAAAGCGGGTGAGCAGCGTCTGCTGGGCGAGTTAACTGGCGCTGCCTGCGCGACGCTGGTGGCGGAAATTGCCGAACGTCACGCCGGTCCGGTGGTACTCATTGCACCAGATATGCAAAATGCTCTGCGTTTGCATGATGAAATCAGCCAGTTCACCGATCAGATGGTGATGAATCTGGCGGACTGGGAAACCCTCCCTTACGACAGTTTTTCGCCTCATCAGGACATTATCTCCTCGCGCCTTTCCACCCTTTACCAGCTACCGACAATGCAGCGTGGCGTACTGATTGTTCCGGTGAATACGCTTATGCAGCGCGTTTGCCCGCACAGTTTTCTCCACGGTCATGCACTGGTAATGAAAAAAGGTCAGCGCCTGTCACGAGATGCATTGCGAACCCAACTGGACAGCGCCGGTTATCGCCATGTTGATCAGGTGATGGAGCACGGCGAATACGCCACGCGCGGCGCGTTGTTGGATCTCTTCCCGATGGGCAGCGAACTGCCTTATCGTCTTGATTTCTTTGATGATGAAATCGACAGCCTGCGTGTATTTGACGTCGATAGCCAGCGCACGCTGGAAGAAGTTGAAGCCATCAACCTGCTGCCCGCACACGAATTCCCGACCGATAAAGCGGCAATTGAACTGTTCCGCAGCCAGTGGCGCGATACCTTCGAAGTGAAGCGCGATCCGGAACATATTTACCAGCAAGTGAGTAAAGGCACATTGCCTGCCGGGATCGAGTACTGGCAGCCGCTATTCTTCAGCGAACCGCTGCCGCCACTGTTCAGTTATTTCCCTGCCAATACGCTGCTGGTGAATACTGGTGATCTGGAAAACAGTGCCGAACGTTTCCAGGCTGACACGCTGGCGCGTTTTGAAAGCCGTGGCGTCGACCCAATGCGCCCACTGTTGCCACCACAATCGCTCTGGCTGCGGGTGGACGAGCTCTTCTCAGAGCTGAAAAACTGGCCCCGCGTGCAGCTAAAAGCTGAACATTTACCGACAAAAGCAGCGAATGCCAATTTAGGCTTCGAGAAGCTGCCAGACCTGGCCGTTCAGGCGCAACAAAAAGCGCCGCTGGATGCGCTGCGTAAGTTCCTCGAGTCTTTCGATGGTCCGGTGGTGTTCTCGGTAGAAAGTGAAGGTCGCCGTGAAGCGCTGGGTGAACTGCTCGCGCGAATTAAAATTGCTCCGCAACGCATTATGCGTCTTGATGAAGCCAGCGACCGTGGGCGTTATTTGATGATTGGCGCTGCCGAACATGGTTTTGTCGATACGGTGCGTAATCTGGCGCTGATCTGCGAAAGCGATCTGCTCGGTGAACGCGTTGCCCGCCGTCGTCAGGATTCTCGCCGCACCATCAACCCCGATACACTGATCCGCAACCTCGCGGAGCTGCATATTGGTCAGCCGGTGGTCCATCTGGAGCACGGTGTCGGGCGCTATGCCGGAATGACCACGCTGGAAGCGGGCGGCATTACTGGCGAGTACCTGATGCTCACCTATGCCAACGACGCCAAACTATATGTTCCGGTGTCGTCACTGCATCTGATTAGCCGTTACGCAGGTGGCGCGGAAGAAAACGCCCCGCTGCATAAACTTGGCGGCGATGCGTGGTCACGCGCGCGGCAGAAAGCGGCGGAAAAAGTGCGTGATGTGGCGGCGGAATTGCTGGATATCTACGCGCAACGCGCCGCCAAAGAGGGCTTCGCGTTTAAACACGATCGTGAGCAGTATCAGTTGTTCTGCGACAGCTTCCCGTTTGAAACCACGCCGGATCAGGCGCAGGCCATTAATGCGGTGCTTAGCGACATGTGTCAGCCGCTGGCAATGGACCGTCTGGTGTGCGGCGATGTTGGCTTTGGGAAAACAGAAGTGGCGATGCGCGCCGCTTTCCTGGCAGTAGATAACCACAAGCAGGTAGCGGTGCTGGTGCCTACCACCCTTCTCGCGCAACAGCATTACGACAACTTCCGCGACCGTTTCGCCAACTGGCCGGTACGTATCGAAATGATCTCCCGTTTCCGCAGCGCCAAAGAGCAGACGCAAATCCTTGCGGAAGTGGCGGAAGGGAAAATCGATATTCTGATCGGTACGCACAAACTGCTGCAAAATGACGTCAAGTTTAAAGATTTAGGCCTGCTGATTGTCGATGAAGAACACCGCTTCGGGGTGCGTCATAAAGAGCGCATTAAAGCGATGCGTGCGAACGTGGATATTCTGACGCTTACCGCTACGCCGATCCCACGTACGCTGAATATGGCGATGAGCGGAATGCGTGACCTGTCGATTATCGCCACGCCGCCCGCCCGTCGTCTGGCAGTTAAAACCTTTGTCCGTGAGTATGACAGTCTGGTGGTCCGGGAGGCGATCCTGCGTGAAGTTCTGCGCGGCGGTCAGGTTTATTATCTCTACAACGATGTGGAAAACATCCAGAAAGCCGCCGAACGGCTGGCGGAACTGGTGCCAGAAGCGCGGATTGCTATCGGTCACGGGCAGATGCGCGAGCGCGAGCTGGAACGGGTGATGAATGATTTCCATCATCAACGTTTCAACGTGCTGGTTTGTACCACCATTATCGAAACCGGAATCGACATCCCGACTGCCAACACCATTATCATTGAACGCGCGGATCACTTCGGTCTGGCGCAGCTGCACCAGTTGCGCGGTCGCGTCGGACGTTCGCATCATCAGGCATATGCATGGCTGCTGACGCCGCATCCGAAAGCGATGACTACCGATGCGCAAAAACGTCTTGAAGCGATTGCCTCGCTGGAAGATCTCGGGGCAGGCTTTGCGCTGGCAACGCACGATCTGGAGATCCGCGGCGCGGGTGAATTGCTTGGCGAAGAACAGAGCGGCTCGATGGAAACCATCGGTTTCTCGCTGTATATGGAGTTGCTGGAAAACGCCGTCGATGCACTGAAAGCCGGACGCGAGCCGTCGCTGGAAGATCTCACCAGCCAGCAAACAGAAGTCGAGCTGCGGATGCCGTCGCTATTGCCAGATGATTTCATCCCTGACGTGAACACGCGTCTGTCGTTCTATAAACGTATTGCCAGCGCCAAAACGGAAAACGAACTGGAAGAGATCAAAGTCGAGCTTATCGATCGCTTCGGCCTGCTGCCTGATCCGGCGCGTACCCTGCTGGATATTGCCCGTCTGCGCCAGCAAGCGCAGAAACTGGGGATCCGGAAGCTGGAAGGTAATGAGAAAGGCGGCGTGATCGAATTTGCCGAGAAAAATCACGTTAATCCAGCCTGGTTGATTGGTTTGCTGCAAAAACAGCCGCAGCATTATCGCCTTGATGGCCCGACGCGCCTGAAGTTTATTCAGGATTTGAGCGAGCGGAAAACACGTATCGAATGGGTTCGACAGTTTATGCGTGAACTGGAAGAGAACGCGATCGCTTAATGGTGAGATCGGGGGTGTTTCTGCGCCCCCATCTGCAACATTTACAAATTCTTTGCACTTCCCTGCACTATCCGACACTGTCACCATCCATAATTCAGGCTTATCTTTTTATTACAATAACCTTATATTTATTATGGATTTTTGGTGATGATCAAAACGCGTTTTTCTCGCTGGCTAACGTTTTTTACGTTCGCCGCAGCCGTGGCGTTGGCGCTACCGGCAAAAGCTAACACCTGGCCGCTGCCGCCAGCGGGCAGTCGCCTGGTTGGCGAAAACAAATTTCATGTAGTGGAAAATGACGGTGGGTCGCTGGAAGCGATCGCCAAAAAATATAACGTCGGCTTTCTCGCTCTGTTACAGGCTAACCCCGGCGTTGATCCTTACGTGCCACGCGCGGGTAGCGTGTTAACGATCCCATTGCAAACTCTACTACCAGACGCGCCGCGCGAAGGCATTGTGATCAACATTGCGGAGCTGCGTCTCTATTACTACCCACCGGGTAAAAATTCAGTGACCGTGTATCCCATCGGCATTGGTCAGTTGGGTGGTGACACGCTGACACCGACAATGGTGACCACCGTTTCTGACAAGCGTGCAAACCCAACCTGGACGCCAACGGCAAACATTCGCGCGCGGTATAAAGCACAGGGAATTGAGTTGCCTGCGGTAGTTCCGGCTGGACCAGATAACCCTATGGGCCATCATGCGATTCGTCTGGCGGCCTATGGCGGCGTTTATTTGCTTCACGGTACGAACGCCGATTTCGGCATTGGCATGCGGGTAAGTTCTGGCTGTATTCGTCTGCGTGATGACGATATCAAAACACTCTTTAGCCAGGTCACCCCAGGCACCAAAGTGAATATCATCAACACACCGATTAAAGTCTCTGCCGAACCAAACGGTGCGCGTCTGGTTGAAGTGCATCAGCCGCTATCAGAGAAGATTGATGACGATCCGCAGCTATTGCCGATAACGCTGAATAGTGCAATGCAATCATTTAAAGATGCAGCACAAACTGACACTGAAGTGATGCAGCATGTGATGGATGTCCGTTCCGGGATGCCGGTAGATGTGCGCCGCCATCAACTGAGCCCACAATCGCTGTAACTCCCGGATAAAAAAATCCCCGCGGCACAGTATGTCGCGGGGAAAAAAGCAGCAATAGCGGGCATTAATGAGGGTTAATGCTTATTTATAAATGACTGCCGTTCCGTGGAGGGTATTCGGACCGGTTACTGAAGTAATACGGAAAGATTTTGCGCCCATCTCATCCGCTTTTTGTGCCAGCTGTTCTTCCAGCGATCCCAGATTTGTCCCCGCGTTAGCACTAATAGTACCCACTTTTTGTTGGCCTTCTGGTGTTGCCTGAACTTCGACAGCCGCAAAGCTGGCAAATGACATGGAACTTAAAATCGCCGCAGCGATGAGGGTTTTTACGTTTTTCATAATAGTGGCCTTATGCAGGTGAATGGCGTCGCAAGAAATTACTTAACGATCGATAACTAAATGATAGATGTGATCTGGATCACATACAAGAGGTTTTTTATAACAATCATTAATTAAATTAAAAAACTTTAAATTTCAGTTAAATAGAGAGTTTTTATTTTTCTATTTTCTGGACTGGTGAAGGGAGGTGATTATTTTTATAATAACCATTCATTCACAGCCACCAGGTACAATGGCATCATGGCAACAGACTCAACACATTGTGTAAAAAAAAGCCGTGGCCGCCCAAAAGTGTTCGACAGGGAAGCCGCGCTTGATAAGGCCATGAAATTGTTCTGGCAGCACGGTTATGAAGCGACTTCCCTTGCGGACCTCGTTGAAGCGACCGGAGCCAAAGCGCCAACGCTCTACGCGGAATTTACCAACAAAGAGGGGTTATTTCGCGCCGTACTCGACCGTTATATCGATCGCTTTGCCGCTAAGCATGAAGCGCAGTTGTTTTGTGAAGAAAAAAGCGTGGAGTCTGCACTGGCGGACTATTTCGCTGCCGTCGCCAACTGCTTTACCAGCAAAGATACCCCCGCGGGTTGCTTTATGATTAACAACTGCACCACGCTTTCAGCGGATTTGGGCGATATTGCTCATACGGTGAAATCACGTCACGCAATGCAAGAACGCACCTTGCAGCAGTTTTTAAGTCAACGCCAGGCACGCGGGGAAATTCCCGCCCACTGTGACGTAACGCATCTTGCGGAATTTCTTAATTGTATTATTCAGGGGATGTCGATAAGCGCCCGTGAAGGCGCATCGCTGGAAAAACTGATGCTGGTTGCCCGGACAACGCTGCGTTTATGGCCTGAACTGGTGAAGTAAGACGCAAAAAAAAGCCCCTCAGCCTGAGCGAATGAGGGGCTAAATTGCAGAGTACAGCCTTGTTATACTTTGTTATTCAGAACCAGTTGCCCATTGTTATCTAATGGGATTTGCGTACCCGGATCGCTGTTCATCCGAATTTTGCCCTGCTGATCGCCAATCTTATAGGTCACATCATAACCGAGCATTTTTTCTGACTTGTCATACACCGTTTTACAACGCTGCTGCGTGGTAGTGTAAGTATCGCTTTCCTGGAGAGAGCCCTGGATCTGGTTACCGGCATATCCACCGCCCAGCGCCCCCACAACAGTGGCGACATCTTTACCGCGACCACCGCCAAACTGATGCCCTATCACCCCGCCAGCGACGGCCCCGAGGACCGAACCAGCAATGCGGTTTTCATCCTGCACCGGTCGGCGATGGGTCACCGTGACATTGCGACACTCCTGACGCGGTGTTTTAACCGTTTCCTTGATTGGGGTTGCTGAGACAACCTGAGCGTATTGCGGGCCACGTTCAAACACGTTCAGACTGGCCACTGCCGCTACGCCAAGCGCAGCCGCTACACCAATCCCGATACCCGCCAACATTGATTTATTCACGGGAACACCTCCTTATTTGCAGTTATGACAATCATGCAAGCAAAGGGGAAAAGCAGCTATCAGACAGAAGATGAAAAGCGTGGGAATAGCTGGAAATACTTAAGGATTCGGAGGAGTCTGAAGGAATGCCTGATGCGACGCTTAACGCGTCTTATCAGGCCTACCGCTCGTACCATTTGTCCAGGGCGGATGAGGCGTTTACGCCACATCCGCCAGTGTACGTCGATTAATGCAACTTCAAACGCGGACGGATAACGCGGTTGATACTGCCCACCAGCATCATTAATCCGGTTTTAAAGTAGCCATGCAGCGCAATCTGATGCATTCGGTATAGCGAGATGTACACAAAGCGCGCAATTCGTCCTTCAATCATCATTGAACCGCGCGTCAGGTTACCCATCAGGCTACCGACGGTGGAGAAGTTGGACAGCGATACCAGCGAACCGTGATCCTTATACTGATAATTTTTCAGCGGTTTACCGTTCATCTGCGCCAGAATGTTGTTCATTGCGCAGGTCGCCATCTGATGTGCGGCCTGAGCGCGCGGCGGTACAAAGCCCCCTTCCGGACGCGGGCATGACGCACAGTCGCCAATAGCGTAAATGTCTGGATCGCGCGTGGTTTGCAGCGTCGGTTCCACCACCAGTTGGTTAATACGGTTGGTTTCAAGACCACCAATATCTTTCAGGAAATCTGGTGCTTTTATCCCGGCAGCCCACACCATCAGATCGGCCTGAATATATTCACCATCTTTAGTGTGCAAACCGCCTTCATCGGCACTGGTAACCATAGTTTGCGTCAGCACGCGAACGCCCAGTTTCGTTAACTCATTGTGAGCCGCAGCAGAGATACGCGGCGGTAACGCTGGCAAAATTCGCTCTCCCGCTTCCACCAGAGTAACGTTCAGGGCTTCGTTGGTCAGCCCTTTGTAACCGTAACTGTGCAGTTGTTTCACGGCATTGTGCAATTCGGCAGAGAGCTCTACGCCGGTCGCGCCGCCGCCAACAATCGCAATATTCACTTTGCCATTGGCGCCCAGGTTAGCAGAAAACTTCAGGAACAGATTCAGCATCTCCTGATGGAAACGACGTGCCTGATGCGGGTTATCAAGGAAAATGCAGTTCTCTTTTACGCCCGGCGTGTTGAAATCGTTAGAGGTGCTACCCAGCGCCATCACCAGCGTGTCGTAAGCAATTTTCCGCTCTGGAACTAACAATTCACCTTTTTCGTCGCGCAGTTCAGCAATGGTGATTGTTTTCGCTTCACGATCGATATCAACCACAGAACCCAGCTGAAACTGGAAACCATGATTACGCGCATGGGCCAGATAGCTCAGCGCATCAACGCCTTCATCGAGCGATCCGGTCGCCACTTCGTGCAGCAACGGTTTCCACAGGTGACTATGGTTACGATCGACCAACGTAATTTTGGCTTTTTTCTTGCGCCCCAGCTTATCTCCAAGCTGTGTTGCCATTTCCAGCCCACCAGCACCGCCGCCGACAATCACAATTTTTTTCAATGGCGTAGTCAACGTGACCCCCTTAAATTTATTAACCAATTGTTAATTAATGGTTATTAACATAGCTCTTAATTAACAACAGGTTACAGCAATGAAAATGTTCTTCGCTATTGAGAATAACATGAATGGTGCATTGGTCATACCAAAATTGATGTTAATCAAGTTTTGTTGCTGAAAAGATAGGCGGATTTACCTGTTGAGATCAAAAAACAGAGTTTATTGTTTACTATTTGAGCTAATTCGGAAGGGTTATATAGCGTGAGGCGTGTATGGAGGGCGTTTGCCAGGCCTGATACGATGCGCAGCATCGCATCAGGCATTGGTGCTCGGCTGTCGGATGCGGCGTGAACGCCTTAATCCGGGTCGCATCAGGTACCGACAAGGTTACCTGATGCGACGATGCCAATTAACCGAGGGTTTTGAATGCTTTAATGCGCTGCAAATGCGGAGAGATATTTTTGAATTTGTGCGTCTGCTCTTCGTCCCAGACAATCTCGTAATAATGATGCAGCTCTTCAGATGTCCGCTGACTGTTAAGCGCTTCATCGTGACGCGACAAAATCACCAGGCAACGATCGCGATTCTTCTCACGGAAGTTGGTCACACACTTGGTGGCAATATCGGCATACTCTTCCGGGCGATCAATCTTCCCTTCCATGTTCTCATAAGGGAACAAATTGGGGTTGAAGATCACCTGGCGAATATCACAGAGAAAACCAATCCGCTCTGCCCAATAACCGCCCAGACCAACACCACAAATGAGCGGGCGCTCATCGACGTTCAGTTGCAGCATTTTGTCCACTTCTTTGAGCAAATGCTGCATATCATGTTTCGGATGCCGCGTGCTGTAGCTTATTAGCCGTACATCCGGGTCAATAAACTGCAATTGTAAGACTTTCTCGTGGTTACCCGGACTGTTAGAGTCAAAACCGTGCAAATAGATAATCATCGCTTCCTCACATAAGCCAGGGTTAGTGACCTGCCTTCTCTTCCTGCCAGCGTTCATGTAACTGATTCAGACGGGCGCTGATCTCTTTCCAGCGAACCGAGTCCATCAGTTCCTGTCGCGAAAATGAACCTTTATGATACAAACGTGTAACACGTTCTGCCTTGATCGGTGACAGATTATCTAACACGCTGACGGCCCCTTTACGATTATTGCAGACCAGGATCATATCGCAACCTGCATCCAGTGATGCCTGTCCACGCTCGGCATAACTGCCCATAATCGCGGCACCTTCCATCGATAAATCGTCAGAGAAAATCACGCCGTCAAACCCCAGCTCCTGACGTAAAACAGTTTTCAGCCAGTGGGGAGAACCGCTCGCCGGACGCAGATCAACATCGCTGTAGATCACATGCGCGGGCATAATGGCATCGAGTTTATTTTCGCGAATTAACGTACTGAAAACCGACATATCTTTGGCACGAATTTCCGCTTGCGGGCGTGGGTCGCACGGCGTCTCTTTGTGTGAATCTGCAGTTACGGCACCGTGACCAGGAAAATGTTTACCGGTGGTTTTCATTCCGGCTTCATGCATCCCATCAATAAACCGACTGGCGATTGCGAGGGCTTTTTCTGGATCGGCATGATAAGAACGTTCACCAATCGCCGCGCTGATATGTCCTACGTCCAGCACTGGTGCAAAGCTGATATCAATATCCATAGCGATCATTTCGCTGGCCATCAGCCAACCTGCCTCTTGCGCCAGTTTGCCCCCCTCTTCCATACCTAACAGCGCAGCGAATGATTGTGCTGCCGGTAAGCGGGTAAAACCGTCACGAAAACGCTGCACACGTCCACCTTCCTGATCCACCGCCACCACCAGGTGATTGCGTGAAGCTGCGCGGATCTGGCGTACCAGTTCGCGCAACTGTGCTGGATCATGATAGTTACGTGTAAAGAGAATCAGCCCTCCCACCAGCGGATGCGCAAGTATTTCGCGCTCTTCCGCGTCCAGTTCATAACCTTCAACATCCAACATTACTGGACCCACACTGCTCTCCTTATTATTTTATTGATAGCTGCCGCCAGGTGTCATTGGCCAGCCTGATAAATTGTTGATCGCTGGTTTGTTGCCAGCGGTACTCAAACCACCCTGCTTTCAGCATCAGTAACCAGGGAAACCAGCGCCTGACCTGATGCCACAAATGCGCCGGATTAATATTCGCCCGCGCGGCATAGTCATTAACTAATTGCCGGTGCTGCTCACTATTTTCCACCCACACCGCCGCCAGTTCCAGAGCGATATCACCATCACCGGCATACTCCCAGTCGATGAGCTTTAGCCCTGACGAGGTATAGACTAAGTTCCCTGCATGAACATCCATATGCAACGGGCTTAAACGTAATGGCTGTGGTTCCCGTATTTTGCGCAGACGTTTTAATAGTTGCAGCCAACCCACTGTCCGCCGCGCCGGATCGCTTCGCTGCCAGTACCGTTCCAGTAACGGCAGCAAGGTTATTCGCCAGCCAAAACGCGGTTGTTGATGCAGATAATACAGCAAGCCTGCCAGTTCGTCGGTATCCGGCAATTGCGTTTTTACCTCGCCGGGCAAATAGTCGACCACCATCCAGCCACGGAGATAGAGATGTGGCTTTGGTGCAAGGTATGCCGGTAATCGTGATAACGCCCGGTACTGGCGCAGAAACACGGACTGCGGCGCATCAGGATCGTGAGTCTGACGCACAACAAAACGCTGATCCTGATGTTCAATGAGAAAACTCCCGCCGCTAAGTCCACTGTTAAACGTCGCGACGGGGTGATACTGCGGGAAATAGCGCGACAATAACTCGTCGCGCGTGATGGGATTATTGTTGCTGAACGGCACCTTTACCTGACCAGATAATTTCGCCCGTCTGCACCAGCATCAACTGCATTTGCAGGGTCGGAGCGTTAACGTTGCCAGAGGCGCTGGAGTACAGCACGTAATGAGCCCCCACGTTGCGAGCAATACCAATGGCTTTACTACGGGTGCCTAAGCTATCCTGCGGCGACAAACCTAACTGCTGCTTGGCCATCGAAAGCTGCTGGGCGGAAACGAGGGTAAATTTACCGTTATTAGCCAGTGCATTGCGCAGCGTTTCTGTCGCTTCCCCGGTATTCAAAGAACCATTGGTGCGGTTATTGACGCTATCAACCAGCAAGACGCTACCTGCGGTCACGCCATCGGCCCCAAGCATCTTACCGACCATCGGCTGCATTGCGCCATTCCAGTCATAATGACGAATATGCGGCGCAGGCGGTGCGGTTTGGTCTTCGTGCTCAATTGGCCCTGGCTGCTCCGGGATCGTCGGCACTGATGGCACTGTGGGTACTGTGGGTACTGGCTGTTGCGGCTCAGCCGGTTGCTCCGGCGCAGGTTTTACTTCTTCTACCGGTGCGGGTTCACGTGGCCCCACACACCCGGCAAGAAACATCGCCAGCGCGGTGATTAAAGCGTAGCGACTCATTTTTGTCATCAAGATTCACCCCTTACAAATAAAGATAAAGTCTGACTTTGTGCGCCCCAAGAAAATTGGCGCTGCCGTACAGAGTCACCGCTGAACGAGCGGGAATGGTGACGCTGCGCGGCGTTTCCAGAGGGTGCATCTCAAGCCCCCTGGCGTCATACCAGTAAAAACGATAATGAACGGTAACGGGTTCTTGCCTTTCGTTATAAAGCGTCGAGGATGCTGAAGGCTGAATATCAGACATTGAAAGAACGGGCTTTTCTGCGCTAATGCCCGCTGCCAGCAAAGATGACTCCATCACCAGTGACTGTTCATCATTCACCGGAATTTCCGGATGCGAACGACAACCGACCAGCAATAGCAACGCCAAAGACGCCAGTCCAAAGCATCCTTTTCTCATCGTTACAGGCCTTTATGCGCCAGCATTGGTCCCAACGGACGGCCACCCAGCAGGTGCATATGAATGTGATAGACCTCTTGTCCGCCATGACGGTTGGTATTCATGATCAAACGATAGCCATCTTCGGCAATACCTTCTTGCTCAGCAATTTTTGCCGCTACGGTTATCATACGCCCCAACGCCTGCTCATGCTCGGCAGACACGTCGTTCACGGTAGGGATAAGGATATTTGGAATGATCAGAATATGCGTTGGCGCTTGCGGCGAAATATCGCGAAACGCCGTTACCAGCTCATCCTGGTAGACGATATCGGAGGGGATCTCACGACGAATAATTTTGCTGAAAATAGTTTCTTCTGCCACGACATTTTCCTTTTTCAAATTGCCATGCGTTGCGCCATGCTACGCCGCGCTACACTGCGAGTATAGAGTATGGTCGAGTTAAACCTGCTCTTTCAACCTTAAGCCACGATTTATTAAGCAAAAAATCGTTTTACTGCCGTTTACATCGCCATTATTCCCATTTTTGCCTATGAATGGGCCGAAAACACCTTTTCTCTTTGGTTTAGATAATAACAGGGATATCGGCGACAAGGCCCTTCCTGCTACCACCAGCATTGCTTTGACAGTTTCCTTCCACTGCCGGGCAAAATTGCTATGCGCAGGTGGAACTGTTCGCCTGTTATCAGGCAACCCCAAACGTCTCATTGCTGGAAATAATCTGCTCGACAAAACCTACGATATCAACGTGAAAGGAACTATCGTCCCGGGCGCAACACGCAATTTAATGATGACCGGTCTGATTAGCGGCTGTAAAAAAGGCAGCCATTCGGCTGCCTCAGTCTCCCCAACGTCTTACGGATTAGTTGTTGCGGATGTACTCATCCATTTCGGTTTTCAGGTTATCGGATTTCGTACCGAAAATCGCCTGAACACCGGAACCAGCAACCACTACGCCCGCTGCGCCCAGTTTCTTCAGGCCAGCCTGATCCACTTTGGACACATCAGCGACGCTAACACGCAGACGGGTAATACATGCGTCAAGGTTAGTGATGTTTTCTTTACCACCAAATGCAGCAACCAGAGCCGGTGCCATTTCGCTGGTGCCGGTAGCTTTCGCATCTTCAGTTGCGTCTTCACGGCCCGGGGTTTTCAGATCCAGAGCTTTAATCAGCACGCGGAAGATGGTGTAGTAAACAATCGCATAACCGATACCGACAATCGGGAACAGCCACAGCTTGCTGCTGTTACCAGACAGTACGATGAAGTCGATCAGGCCGTGCGAGAACGACGTACCATCGCGCATACCCAGCAGGATACAGATCGGGAATGCCAGACCTGCCAGAATCGCGTGGATGATGTACAGGATCGGCGCAACGAACATGAAGGAGAACTCGATTGGCTCGGTAATACCGGTCAGGAACGAGGTCAACGCCGCGGAAATCATGATACCGCCCACTTTAGCGCGGTTTTCTGGTTTAGCAGAGTGCCAGATAGCAATCGCGGCAGCCGGCAGACCGTACATTTTGAACAGGAAGCCGCCAGACAGTTTACCCGCGGTCGGGTCACCCGCCATATAACGCGGAATGTCACCGTGGAATACCTGACCTGCGGCGTTGGTGTATTCACCGATCTGCATCTGGAAAGGTACGTTCCAGATGTGGTGCAGACCAAACGGTACCAGGCAGCGTTCGATGAAGCCGTAAATGCCAAACGCAACTACCGGGTTCTGGTAAGCAGCCCACTGGGAGAAGGTCTGAATGGCGGAACCAATTGGCGGCCAAATAAAGGACAGCACAACGCCAGTAAAGATGGCAGCCAGGCCAGAAATGATCGGCACAAAGCGTTTACCGGCAAAGAAGCCAAGATACTCAGGCAGCTTAATACGGTAGAAACGGTTAAACATGTACGCTGCGATCGCACCGGAGATGATCCCCCCG
This sequence comes from Escherichia sp. E14V7, assembly GCF_004212225.1. NCBI lineage: Bacteria > Pseudomonadati > Pseudomonadota > Gammaproteobacteria > Enterobacterales > Enterobacteriaceae > Escherichia > Escherichia sp. E14V7. The sequence goes on along the minus strand of NZ_RHJJ01000010.1, from coordinate 268,970 downwards.
AGTACGCCCGTATCCGCCAGGTGTTTAGCGGCGATTTCTTCAGCAGGTAAATGCAGTACCAGCGGCGCAACCACGGCCATGGTTTTTACCATGATGCCATAGGCAACAACTGCGGCCAGCGCGGATACGCCATCGTTATTGGTAAAGCCGAGGGCGACACCAATTGCAAAAATCAGTGGCATGTTTGCAAAAACGGAACCGCCCGCTTCTGCCATAACATGCGATACAACGGCGGGCAGCCAGCTGAAATTCGCGGAACCGACGCCAAGCAGAATACCTGCGATAGGCAGTACGGATACCGGCAGCATCAGCGATTTACCGACCTTTTGCAGGTTAGCAAATGCATTCTTAAACATAATTGAGAGTGCTCCTGAGTATGGGTGCTTTTAACGTTCTCACGCGTGGCAAGGGGGGGAGAACCTTGCCGTGTACAGGGCGTCTAAGCGCCCTTTATTTATTACACAGAGTAAAATAATTCATGGCCGATTTGTTTGACGGCTATCACGTTTCAACTTCGGACCTTTAGCGAAGTTGCACGTATTGACAAAATAAATGCCATAATGCGTCAAACATGGTTATTCACCGCCCAATTTGCGGCGGTGAACTTTACTCGTTTTAGTAATTAATTACGAGCCTTAAAATAAATTCATTTAACGGATGGATTGAAGGCGGGAAGCGTCGATGTGAAACAGGCGGGCGAAGTTATCGGTGGTTACCTGCGCCAGCTCTTCAACGGCAACACCTTTCAACACAGCCATGTATTCAGCAACATCACGAACCATTGCAGGTTGATTCTCTTTTCCTCGATGCGGCACAGGTGCCAGATAAGGCGCGTCAGTTTCGACCAGTAACCGGTCGAGCGGCACATAACGCGCGGCATCACGTAGTTGTTCTGCATTACGGAAGGTCACAATGCCGGAGAAGGAGATGTAAAATCCAAGATCCAGTAATTTGCCTGCCGTTTCTCTGTCCTCTGTAAAACAGTGTAGTACGCCACCGCAATCCGTCACCTTTTCTTCGCGCAGAATTGCCAGCGTATCGGCGCGGGCGTCACGCGTATGGACAATAACCGGCTTGTTCAGTTCACGACCAATCTGGATATGGTGGATGAAAGACTCTTGCTGACGCACTTTAGTTTCCGGCGTGTAATAATAATCCAGCCCGGTTTCCCCAAGGGCAACAACGCCCTCTTCCGCCGCAAGGCGGCGTAAATCTTCCACATCATAGGGATCGTTCTGGTTGAGCGGATGCACACCGCAAGAAAATACGACATTGTCACGTTCGCCTACCAGATCCCGCATATGCAGATAACCCGGTAATGTCGTGGCGACCGCCAGACAAAATTTCACATCGCGCGCAGCGGCTTTTGCCAGAACGTCATCCACGTCCTTATGCAAAGATTCATAATCCAGACCATCGAGATGGCAGTGTGAGTCGACTAAAAACATGATGTCTCTCTTAAAGATGAGGAACCGGTAGCACAACGCCCGGTTGCAGGTAATGCTCAATACGCAGTAAAAGATCGGTGATGAGAAGCTCGCGGTTTACGCCAGTGACAGAAATTAACTGCTCACGGGTGTGACAAACATCCCCCAGTATAGCCTGCAGGCGCGCGGGAGAAAGCTGGTTTGCCAGCGCAGCAACAACGCCCGGCACATCAACATTGGTAACCTGCGAAGCGCCATACTTGCGCTTGAGCGCGTCCATCATCAGGGTTGCCAGCCAGTGCAGACGCGCCGGAGCTTGTTCATGATTAAGTGTCGGCAACAGGGAATACCAGTCGCCAGATTGCACACTGTGAGCCAACGCCTGGCAAAGTGTTTCGCGGGCCTGCCAGGTATCTCCCTGAAACAACGCCAACGCCGCGCCAGGCGAACCGGCGCTTAAGCGCAGTGCGGCAAGTAACGCGTCCTGTGACATTGTCACTTCACGTGAAAGCCAGGTCACGGCGTACTGTTCTGGCGGTGGTGCGAGGTAATGTAGCCGACAACGACTACGTAATGTCGCCAGTAAACGTTCAGGCTCCCGGGTAGCAAGGAAAAACCAGGTTTCTGCCGGCGGCTCTTCCAGTGTTTTTAGCAAAGCGTTCGCCGCAGCGTCGGTCAGCAAGGCGGCATCGGTTATCCAGACAACCTTAGCACCGCCTAAACGCGCGTGTTCATTCAGTTTTTCAGTGACTTCACGCACCGCATCAATGCCCAGCGCGTTCTTCCCTTTTTCGGGAGCAAGGGTGTAATAGTCGGGATGAGTTCCCGCCTGCATCAACTGACATCCACGACAGTGGCCGCAGCTTTTATGCCCCTCTGGTTGTTGGCACAGGAGGTAACGGCTTAACGCGTAGATTAAGGCGTCATCGCCCATGCCAGGTAACGCCTGAATGAGTAGCGCATGGTGACCCCTTCCGGCCTGATAGCTGGCTACCAGTTTCTCGAAATCGGGTCTTAACCACGGATACCATCTCATGCGTTATGTTCCTTAACCCAGTGAGTCACGGTGGTGCGAATCGCCTCCATCACTGATTCCAGTGGCTGAGTGGCATCAATGGTGTAAATGCTTTTATCCTGTGCCGCCAGTTCAAGATAGCGGGCGCGAGTACGATTAAAGAAATCGAATGACTCTTGCTCAATGCGGTCCAGTTCGCCACGCGCACGGGCGCGTTTTAGCCCCACTTCTGGGGTCACATCAAGATAAAGCGTCAAGTCAGGACGAAAATCCCCCAGAACAGCATCACGCAGCGTTGCCAGCATATGCTGGTCAATGCCACGACCACCGCCCTGATATGCCTGAGTGGAGAGATCGTGCCGATCGCCAATCACCCAGGTGCCTTTCGCCAGCGCCGGTTTGATGACAGTTTCCACCAACTGAACGCGCGCGGCATAAAACATCAGTACTTCGGCTTTATCGGTAATGACTTCATCGCCTACCGATTTGATATCCAGCACCAGGCTTCTTAATTTTTCCGCCAGCTGCGTACCGCCGGGTTCTCGAGTGAAAACCATGTCGCGGATCCCCAGTTGCTCAAGCGTCTCAACCACCACGTTTCGCGCGGTGGTTTTGCCTGCGCCTTCCAGCCCTTCAATGACGATATACTTACTGCGCATTTTTTTCCTTAAGCACTTTCAGGTAATCCTGCACAGACTTGTTATGACTGGCAAGGTTGGTATTAAACGTGTGACCACCTTTACCATCGGCCACAAAATAGAGATACGGCGTTTTCGCCGGATGCGCAGCAGCCTTCAGCGAATCCGCCCCCGGCGTAGCAATCGCGCCTGGCGGCAGACCAGTAATGGTGTAGGTGTTATACGCTGTCGGCGTTTCCAGATCTGCACGAGAAAGTTTGCCATTATAACGCTCTCCCATCCCGTAAATCACCGTCGGGTCGGTTTGCAGGCGCATGCCGATACGTAAACGGTTGATAAATACTGAGGCAACCTGATCGCGCTCGCTGGCAACGGCGGTTTCTTTTTCGATTATCGACGCCATCGTTACCAACTGGTTTTTATCTTTATACGGCAGACCATCCGCTCGCCCATCCCAGGCGCTATCGACCGCTTTCACCATTTTCTTGTGCGCTCGTTTGAGTAACGCGACATCAGTGGTATTAGCGGTATACATCCAGGTGTCTGGCCAAAACCAGCCTTCAATCCAGTCCGGATTTTCAAGTTCCAGGGCCTGCGCCACGGTAGCGTATTTATCGTCGCTTAACGTGTGCGTGATATAGGGTGCCTCACGCAATTGTTTGAGGTAGTCGCTCAGACGCATCCCTTCTACCAGGCGTAGCGGAAACTGCGCTTCTTTCCCGCTTTTCAGCAGCTGTAACATTTCGCGCACGGTCATCTGCGGCGTAAAGCGATAAGTCCCGGCTTTGAAATGGGAAAGGTCCGGCTCAATACGCAGCAACCACTGAAAGACGCGGGGGCGATTGATGATTTTATCGGCATACAATTGTTCACCGAGAGCCATTCTTCCGGTTCCAGGTTTCAGGGTGAATATCGTCTCTTCTTTAATAAGTAATTTGCTGTCGGCAAGATGGCGAACCTTCCAGACGCCCACACCAGCGGCGATACCCAGTACCATCAGCAATAACAGGATAATCAATAACACTTTTTTCATGACTAATTCGGGTGCTCACAAAGTGGGGCTAAATATTCATATAGCGTTGTTGACGAAAAGAAGACATCGTCACAGGCACGCACAGGCATAACTGGCATCAGCGCATTACAAACCATCACTTCATCTGCCTGCATTACATCTTCCAACGAGGCTTGCACTTCGGCAATCTGATAGGAGGATTGTGCCAGTAAACGGATACAGAATTGTCGCATAATACCGTTAACTCCAGCCTGATCCAGACGCGGCGTGTAGACCACGTTGCCTTTACGCCAGAACAAATTAGCTGCACAGCATTCCGTAACCCACCCTTCACTGTCAAGAACCAGCGCCTCGTCGGCGTTTGTCTGCTCAAGATGAGAGCGAATCAACACTTGCTCAAGACGATTAAGATGTTTAATTCCCGCAAGATGAGGATTGCGTCCCAGGCGTACCGGGCTTAGTGCCAGCAGCATTCCCTCTTTGCGTAAGCGGTCGTAATGCGTTGGGTAAGCCGTAACTGAGAGCATGCGCGTTGCCGGTCCGCTGTTTAACGTACTGTAACCTCGCCCACCACTGCCACGACTGATCACCACTTTCAGCACTCCATTCTGCTGCTCTGCCGCCAGAGTTGCCATCTCGTGCTCAAGCTGCACCCAGAAGTCACAAACGATCATTAACCGCTGACAGGCTTCCTGTAGTCGCGTAATGTGCGCGGATAATAAGCTGACTTTACCGTCGATAATTCTGGCTGTCGTGAAACAGCCATCGCCAAATTGTATGGCCCGATCGCTTGCTGCCAGCGAATCCTGTTTATGACCGTTAATTAAGAACATACCGGCTCCTTATAATAGGATTGTAAGTGTGGCAGCATGTTCACTGCGGAACAAGTCTGAATAAAATCTAAGAAAAAAGGCCCGCAAGCGGACCTTTTATGTAGGTGGGAAATGGCGACTTAGATCTTTTTGAAGATCAAAGAACCATTGGTGCCACCGAAGCCGAAGGAGTTACACAGGGTGTATTCCATTCCGCTGACCTGACGCGCTTCATGCGGCACAAAATCCAGATCGCAACCTTCATCCGGGTTATCCAGGTTGATGGTCGGCGGAACAGCCTGATCGCGCAGCGCCAGGATGGAGTAGATAGACTCTACTGCACCTGCTGCACCTAACAGGTGACCGGTCATGGATTTCGTGGAGCTTACCAGCACACGGCTTGCAGCTTCACCGAAGATAGTTTTCACGGCCTGCGCTTCAGCTTTATCGCCAGCTGGCGTAGAAGTACCGTGCGCATTCACGTAGCCAATCTGGCCAGGCTCAATTCCTGCGTCACGCAGAGCATTTGCCATTGCCAGTGCTGCGCCTGCGCCGTTTTCCGGCGGCGACGTCATATGGTAAGCATCGCTGCTCATACCAAAGCCGACGAGTTCAGCGTAAATTTTCGCACCGCGTTTTTTCGCGTGTTCGTACTCTTCAAGTACCAGCATACCGGCGCCATCGCCCAGTACGAAACCATCACGCTCTTTATCCCACGGACGGCTAGCCGCTTGCGGGTTATCATTGCGGGTAGATAATGCACGTGCCGCGCCAAAACCACCAACGCCCAGCGGCGTACTGGCTTTCTCTGCGCCACCTGCAACCATCACGTCAGCATCGCCATACGCGATAATACGCGCAGCTTGACCGATGTTGTGCACGCCAGAAGTACAGGCGGTCGCGATAGAAATGCTTGGGCCACGCAGGCCATACATGATAGTCAGGTGACCTGCCACCATGTTCACAATCGTTGACGGAACGAAGAATGGGCTGATCTTACGCGGACCACCGTTCATCAGAGATGTGTGGTTTTCTTCGATCAGTCCGAGGCCGCCAATCCCGGAGCCAATTGCGGCACCAATGCGGGTTGCGTTCTCTTCCGTTATTTCAAGGCCAGAATCCTGCATGGCCTGAACGCCAGCGACAATTCCATATTGAATGAAGGCATCCATCTTGCGCTGTTCTTTGCGCGAGATAATGTCCTCACAGTTAAAATCCTTTACTAAGCCAGCAAATTTCGTTGCATAGGCGCTAGTATCGAAATGGTCGATTAGGCTGATGCCACTCTGACCGGCAAGCAGAGCTTTCCAGGTAGACTCTACGGTATTGCCGACAGGAGACAACATGCCCAGTCCGGTCACAACTACACGACGCTTAGACACGTTTGTCCTCCAGGGAGGGAAAAAAATGATTCTAGTGGGACAAAAAAGAAAAAACTCAGGCGGTCGAACGACCGCCTGGAGATGTTCACTTACGCCTGGTGGCCGTTGATGTAATCAATGGCAGCCTGAACGGTGGTGATTTTCTCAGCTTCTTCGTCCGGAATCTCAGTATCAAACTCTTCTTCCAGAGCCATTACCAGCTCAACGGTGTCAAGAGAATCCGCGCCCAGGTCTTCAACGAAAGAAGCATTGTTGGTAACTTCTTCCTGCTTAACGCCCAGCTGTTCGCCGATAATTTTCTTAACGCGTTCTTCGATAGTGCTCATACTCTTAAATTTCCTATCAAAACTCGCTTTCGCGATGGTTTTCGTAGTGTATAAAATGTTGAAAAATTTGCAACTAAATCCCGGCAGGTCTTACCACGATTTTGCGTTATTTTGAGGCCATACCCCCCAACAACGCAAATCATTTTGCACTTATTATTACTCATAACCACGCAGACTGCGCGCAACATGAGCATTTTGTGCAAATCGCGGTCAGACCATGTACATCCCGCCGTTCACATGCAAAGTTTCACCCGTGATGTAAGCTGCTTCGTCGGATGCCAGGAATGCAACCGCGTTGGCGATTTCCTGTGCGCCGCCGAGGCGACCCGCAGGAACCTGCGCCAGGATACCCGCACGCTGGTCATCGCTCAGCGCACGTGTCATGTCCGTTTCAATAAAGCCCGGAGCAACAACGTTTACAGTAATACCGCGTGACGCAACTTCGCGCGCCAGTGATTTACTGAAGCCGATCAAGCCCGCTTTCGCCGCAGCGTAGTTGGCCTGACCGCCATTTCCCATGGTACCAACCACAGAACCGATAGTGATAATACGACCATGACGCTTTTTCATCATAGCGCGCATTACCGCTTTTGACAGACGGAAAACAGATGAAAGGTTGGTTTCGATAATATCGTTCCACTCATCATCTTTCATTCGCATTAACAGGTTATCACGAGTGATACCGGCATTATTGACCAGGATATCGACTTCACCAAATTCTGCGCGAATTTTTTCCAGAACAGATTCGATAGATGCCGGGTCGGTCACATTCAACATCAGACCTTTACCGTTGGCGCCTAAATAATCACTGATCGCCTGAGCGCCGCTTTCACTGGTCGCAGTACCGATAACTTTCGCGCCACGAGCCGCGAGCGTTTCAGCGATTGCACGGCCAATCCCGCGGCTAGCACCGGTTACCAGTGCGATTTTTCCTTCAAAATTCATGTTGTTCCTCTTTTAAAGCTCGAGCGCCGCTGCCATCGCTGAAGGTTCGTTCAGCGCCGAGGCGGTCAGGGTGTCGACAATACGTTTCGTCAGGCCAGTAAGCACTTTGCCCGGTCCCACTTCATAAAGATGCTCAACGCCTTGCGCTGCCATGTATTCAACGGATTTCGTCCATTGAACCGGGTTATACAACTGACGTACCAGTGCATCACGAATGGCATCGCCATTGGTTTCGCATTTGACATCAACGTTATTCACAACCGGAACGGTCGGCGCGTTAAAGGTGATTTTCGCTAATTCAACCGCCAGTTTGTCGGCAGCGGGTTTCATCAGCGCACAGTGAGAAGGTACGCTCACCGGCAACGGCAGCGCACGTTTCGCGCCCGCAGCTTTACAGGCAGCGCCAGCACGTTCAACCGCTTCTTTGTGACCAGCAATAACCACCTGGCCCGGAGAGTTGAAGTTTACCGGAGAAACGACCTGACCTTCTGCTGCATCTTCACAAGCTTTCGCAATAGACGCATCATCCAGACCGATGATTGCCGCCATTGCGCCAGTTCCTTCCGGTACGGCTTCTTGCATGAACTTGCCGCGCATCTCAACCAGACGTACCGCATCAGCAAAATCAATCACACCAGCGCAAACCAGCGCGGAGTATTCACCCAGGCTGTGACCGGCCATCATCGCCGGTGCTTTACCGCCCTGCTGCTGCCATACACGGTACAGTGCAACAGAGGCAGTTAACAGTGCTGGCTGAGTTTGCCAGGTTTTATTCAGTTCTTCGGCTGGCCCCTGCTGGGTCAGCGCCCACAGGTCATAGCCCAGCGCCGCAGAAGCTTCAGCAAAGGTTTCTTCGACAATTGGATAGCTCGCCGCCATATCAGCCAGCATGCCAACGGTTTGAGAACCCTGACCAGGGAACACAAATGCAAATTGCGTCATGTTTAAATCCTTATCCTAGAAACGAACCAGCGCGGAGCCCCAGGTGAATCCACCGCCAAAGGCTTCAAGCAGAACCAACTGCCCCGGCTTAATACGCCCGTCGCGTACGGCTTCATCCAGCGCGCACGGTACAGAAGCGGCAGAGGTATTACCATGGCGGTCCAGCGTCACGACGACATTGTCCATTGACATGCCGAGTTTTTTCGCCGTTGCGCTGATAATACGCAGGTTCGCCTGATGTGGAACCAGCCAGTCCAGTTGGGAACGGTCAAGATTATTTGCTTCCAGCGTCTCATCAACGATGTGCGCCAGCTCCGTTACCGCAACCTTGAAGACTTCGTTGCCCGCCATGGTCAGATGAATTGAATTCTCTGGATTCACGCGGTCGGCGTTTGGCAGCGTCAGCAATTCACCATAACTACCGTCGGCATGCAGATGGGTAGAGATGATTCCCGGCTCTTCAGAGGCAGCCAACACCGCAGCGCCCGCGCCATCGCCAAAAATGATAATGGTCCCACGATCGGTGGGATCGCAGGTGCGCGCCAGTACATCGGAACCGACGACCAGAGCATACTTCACCGCGCCAGATTTCACGTATTGATCGGCCACGCTCAATGCATAGGTGAAACCTGCGCAGGCTGCGGCAACGTCAAACGCCGGGCAGCCTTTGATGCCCAGCATGCTTTGGATCTGACATGCTGCGCTCGGGAAGGCGTGGGTGGCAGAAGTCGTTGCCACAACAATCAGGCCAATCTGGTCTTTATCGATGCCTGCCATTTCAATTGCACGCGTTGCCGCTTCAAAACCCATGGTTGAAACGGTTTCGTTTGGCGCAGCAATATGGCGTTCGCGAATACCGGTACGAGTAACAATCCACTCGTCAGAAGTATCCACCATTTTTTCCAGATCGGCGTTTGTCCGCACTTGTTCGGGCAGATAGCTGCCAGTACCAATAATCTTCGTATACATGTACGCTCAGTCACTTTTCGGTTATATACCGTCACTTGCAAACTGCGAGTTCGCTGGCAGCGCCCTGCTACCGCAGAGTTCCGCTTTTGCCATCGTCCAGCAGCTCAAAACCAGCTGGGTATACAGATTTCAGGCGAGCGGCAATTCGCTGAGGAACTTGTCGCTGCACCGCCTGCACTGCCTGTTCAATCGCGACCGCAAAAGCTCGCTGATTGGCCGCACCATGACTTTTTATCACCGTGCCGCGCAATCCTAACAGACAGGCGCCGTTATACTGGTCGGGGTTGAGGTGACTGAATCGCCTCGTCAGGCTCTTTTGTAGCCAACGCTTTAATAACAGTAGCCACCACGACCGTTTTTTTCCTTCACCCTGAGATTTCAGCAGAGAAAGGAACATCCTGACAACACCTTCCATCGTCTTTAATGTGACATTTCCTGTAAAGCCGTCACAGACCAGCACATCTGTCTTGCCAGTTAATAACTCATTGGCTTCAAGATAGCCGATGTAATTGATAGAAGGGATTGTTTTCAGCACAGCTGAGGCATCCTGAATGCTGTCAAGACCCTTCACTTCTTCTTCACCAATATTGAGCAACGCCACGCGAGGGTTGGGAATTTCCACCACCTCTTCAGCCAAAACAGAGCCCATAATGGCGAATTGCACCAACATCGTGCTATCACAATCGACGTTGGCCCCTAAATCAAGGACCACCGTTTTGCCCTTTTGCTGATGCGGCAGCACCGTCACCAACGCAGGACGCTCAATCCCCTCAAGGGGCTTGAGTAATAATTTTGCCAGTCCCATCAACGCTCCGGTATTACCAGCGCTGACGCAGGCTTGTGCTCTACCTTCTTTAACCAGCTCCAGCGCCACGCGCATTGAGCTACCGCGACTGGCGCGAATAGCTTGCGAAGGCCGGGCATCACTGGCGATAACTGACTGCGCAGGGATAATCTGCAGACGCGAACGTTGTTCAAAGTCAGCTTTAGCAAGTAATGGCGTGATGGCGTCGGGATTACCGACTAAAAGAAGAGTGAGTTGCGAATTAGAATTCAGTGCCTGCAAAGCTGCAGGCACTGTCACGGAAGGACCGAAATCCCCTCCCATGACATCTAACGCCAGGGTTAGACGTGTCAAGGTATCGTCGCCGCCCGGTTTGGTCTTTCCCCAGTTGCCTGGGGAAAATCCTCACTAAGCTTCATCACGCAGACGCGTGATTACTTAGCGATGACCTTGCGGCCGCGGTAGTAACCGTCGGCAGTGATGTGGTGACGCAGGTGTTTTTCACCAGAAGTTTTGTCTACAGACAGGCTGGTGACTGCGGTCAGCGCGTCATGGGAACGACGCATGCCACGTTTGGAACGGGTTGGTTTATTCTGTTGTACGGCCATGGACCTTACTCCTCAATTACGGTTTATCCCCGATCCAACGGGGAGCACCAATTACTTACGCTTTAAGCTGGCTAATACGGCAAATGGGTTTGGCTTTTGCGCTTCTTCAGGCAGTTCACCAAAGACCATGTCCGCTTCGGACACTTCACAGTGTTCAGAATCATGCACCGGAACTACCGGCAAGGCGAGGATGATTTCATCTTCAACCATTGCAAGCAGATCGATTTCACCGAATTCGTTAACCTCAATCGGTTCATACGCTTCCGGCAGTGCTTCAGCCTGTTCGTCTGAACGCACAGGACTAAAACAATACGTTGTGTAGACCTGATGAGTAAACGGCTTCCCGCAACGCTGACACTCGAGCGTTACCGTCACCTTCGCATCGCCGTTTAACACCGCGAGACGTTGGTTATCGATAGCGAACGACATGGAGCATTCCACATCACTGTCCACACTGACCACAGATTCGGCGACGCGCTCAACCTGATCAGGAGTATAAATACCCTGGTAATCAAGGCGTTTTTGAGCCGTACGAACCGGATCGAGAGTCAGGGGTAATTTTACCTTTTGCATAGGGCGCGCATATTAACTTTGTAACGTCATAGAGTCAAAGAAAAAGGCAGCCTGTGGTTGCCTTTTGCCAATAATTCGCACACATTGCGGGTTACTGCTTTATTTTCGTTCAGTGCTGACAACGAACATCAACCTGCAAAACGAAGCGCATAGTTTAAAATGGCTATCATCAATACGCTATATCTGATGGAAAAAAATATGCCTAAACTTATTTTAGCCTCCACATCGCCCTGGCGCCGCGTCCTACTGGAAAAACTGCAAATCTCTTTCGAATGTGCCGCGCCGGAGGCCGACGAAACCCCGCGCAGCGATGAATCACCGCGCCAGTTGGTGCTTCGACTGGCGCAGGAAAAAGCGCAATCCCTGGCGTCACGTTATCCGGATCATTTAATTATTGGTTCTGATCAGGTGTGTGTACTGGACGGTGAAATCACTGGCAAACCGTTAACGGAAGAAAATGCCCGTCTGCAATTACGTAAAGCCAGTGGCAATATTGTCACCTTCTATACCGGGCTGGCGCTGTTTAATTCGGCGAATGGGCATCTGCAAACAGAAGTTGAACCTTTTGACGTCCATTTCCGTCACCTGAGCGAGGCGGAGATTGATAATTACGTGCGTAAAGAACATCCCCTGCACTGCGCAGGCAGCTTTAAGAGTGAAGGGTTTGGTATTACGCTGTTTGAGCGCTTAGAGGGGCGTGACCCTAACACGCTGGTTGGTTTGCCGCTTATCGCGCTCTGTCAGATGTTGCGCCGGGAAGGGCAAAACCCGCTGATGGGATAATTTTATGGGCCGGACGCGTTTACGCCGCATCCGGCAATTGGTGCTGACTGCCTGATGCGGCGAAAATGCCTTATCAGGCCTACCGCCGACTACCAGGTTTATATGCTCGCATTAACGCGTGTTACGCAGTTTCTGCAAACAACGCTTCAAACCATTATCCATTGGCGCTTCGATACGCATCACCTCACCGGTCCCCGGATGCGTAAATTTCAACGCCGCCGCATGCAGGAACAAACGATTTAACCCCGTTCCCGATTCAGTTAGTTGTTTATCGAATTCACGGTCGCCGTAACGATCGTCAAACGCTATCGGATGACCGGCATACTGAGTATGCACACGGATCTGATGAGTACGTCCGGTAACCGGGCTACAACGCACCAGGGTGGCAAACGCATAGCGTTCCTCCACTTTAAAACGCGTTTCGGATGGTTTACCTTCCTGACTCACACGCACAATACGCTCACCGCTTTGCAAAATATTCTTCAATAACGGCGCTTGTACACTCTTCACGTGTGACTGCCACTGGCCGCGCACCAGCGCCAGGTAATCTTTCTGCATGCCTTTTTCACGTAACTGCTCATGCAGCGAACGTAACGCCGAGCGTTTTTTCGCCACCAGCAGCACGCCTGAAGTGTCTCTGTCGAGTCGATGCACCAGTTCGAGGAACCGCGCTTCAGGGCGCAACGCCCGCAAACCTTCAATAACGCCGAAACTTAAACCACTGCCGCCATGTACCGCCGTGCCGGACGGTTTATTCAGCACCAGAATATGATCATCTTCATATAAGATGACATCCGCCAGCGCCGCCACTTTTTGCAGATGTGGCGACACCGCATCTTCTTCCCGTTCGGCAACGCGAACTGGCGGAATACGCACTTCGTCGCCAGCTTCGAGTTTATATTCAGGTTTAATACGTTTTTTGTTCACCCGTACTTCACCTTTACGCAAAATACGGTAGATCATACTTTTTGGTACGCCTTTCAGTTGGGTACGCAAAAAATTATCGATACGTTGCCCTGCTTCGTCAGCAGTGATAGCAACGATTTTTACGGATGGAGTCTCTGTTTTCATGGTGGGCGATTCTAAATAGCCAGCAGGATTCGCGCCACTCATTTTTCTATGCTTATATTTAGTTTTGCACCTTATTACTTCGCAGGGTGATCACCTAATTGGTGGTTATTAAACCAATCGCCAGCAAGAAGTGAAAAAACTGTGAGTAAGTGGGTGATAAATGGTAAAAGTCATCTTGCTATAACAAGGCTTGCAATGGAATAATGAGAACGTTTCCGTGTCCAACCTTGTTAAAACAAGAAATTTTACGGAATAACCCATTTTGCCCGACCGATCATCAACGCAGCAATGGCGTAAGACGTATTGATCTTTCAGGCAGTTAGCGGGCTGCGGGTTGCAGTCCTTACCGGTAGATGGAAATATTTCTGGAGAGTAATACCCAGTCTGTTTCTCTGATAATTGCGCTGTTTTTCCGCATGAAAAACGGGCAACCGACACTCTGCGCCTCTTTGAGCTGACGATAACCGTGAGGTTGGCGACGCGACTAGACACGAGGCCATCGGTTCACACCCGGCAAGGCGTTACTTTGCCCGCAGCTTAGTCGTCAATGTAAGAATAATGAGTAAGTTACGATGAAAAGAATGTTAATTAACGCAACTCAGCAGGAAGAGTTGCGCGTTGCCCTTGTAGATGGGCAGCGTCTGTATGACCTGGATATCGAAAGCCCGGGGCATGAGCAGAAAAAAGCTAACATCTACAAAGGTAAAATCACCCGCATTGAACCGAGTCTGGAAGCTGCTTTTGTTGATTACGGCGCTGAACGTCACGGTTTCCTCCCTCTTAAAGAAATTGCCCGCGAATATTTCCCAGCTAACTACAGTGCTCATGGTCGCCCCAACATTAAAGATGTGTTGCGTGAAGGCCAGGAAGTTATTGTTCAGATTGATAAAGAAGAGCGCGGCAACAAAGGGGCTGCGCTGACCACCTTTATCAGCCTGGCGGGTAGCTATCTGGTTCTGATGCCGAACAACCCGCGCGCGGGTGGCATTTCTCGCCGTATTGAAGGCGACGACCGTACCGAATTAAAAGAAGCACTGGCAAGCCTGGAACTGCCGGAAGGCATGGGGCTTATCGTGCGCACCGCTGGCGTCGGCAAATCTGCCGAGGCGCTGCAATGGGATTTAAGCTTCCGTCTGAAACACTGGGAAGCGATCAAAAAAGCCGCTGAAAGCCGCCCTGCTCCGTTCCTGATTCACCAGGAGAGCAACGTAATCGTTCGCGCATTCCGCGATTACTTACGCCAGGACATCGGCGAAATTCTTATCGATAATCCGAAAGTGCTCGAACTGGCGCGTCAGCATATCGCTGCATTAGGTCGCCCGGATTTCAGTAGCAAAATCAAACTGTACACCGGTGAAATTCCGCTGTTCAGCCACTACCAGATTGAATCCCAGATTGAGTCCGCCTTCCAGCGTGAAGTCCGTCTGCCGTCTGGTGGCTCCATTGTTATCGACAGCACCGAAGCGTTAACCGCCATCGACATCAACTCCGCACGTGCAACTCGCGGCGGCGATATCGAAGAAACTGCGTTTAACACCAACCTGGAAGCTGCTGATGAAATTGCTCGTCAGCTGCGTTTGCGTGACCTCGGTGGTCTGATTGTTATCGACTTCATCGACATGACGCCAGTACGCCACCAGCGTGCGGTAGAAAACCGTCTGCGTGAAGCGGTGCGTCAGGACCGTGCGCGTATTCAAATCAGCCATATTTCTCGCTTTGGCCTTCTGGAGATGTCCCGTCAGCGCCTGAGCCCGTCGCTGGGTGAATCCAGTCATCACGTTTGTCCGCGTTGTTCCGGTACTGGCACCGTGCGTGACAATGAATCCCTGTCGCTCTCTATTCTGCGTCTGATTGAAGAAGAAGCGCTGAAAGAGAACACCCAAGAAGTCCACGCCATTGTTCCTGTGCCAATCGCTTCTTACCTGCTGAACGAAAAACGTTCTGCGGTAAATGCCATTGAAACTCGTCAGGACGGCGTACGCTGTGTGATTGTACCAAACGATCAGATGGAAACTCCGCACTACCACGTGCTGCGCGTGCGTAAAGGGGAAGAAACGCCGACCTTAAGCTACATGCTGCCGAAACTGCATGAAGAAGCGATGGCGTTGCCGTCTGAAGAAGAGTTCGCTGAACGTAAGCGCCCGGAACAACCTGCACTGGCAACCTTTGCTATGCCGGATGTGCCACCAGCGCCAGCTCCGGCTGAACCTGTAGCGCCTGCAGCAGCCCCGGCACCTAAAGCGGCACCAGCAACGCCAGCAGCTCCGGCACAACCGGGTCTGTTGAGCCGCCTTTTCAGTGTACTGAAATCGCTGTTCAGTGGCGGTGAAGAAACCAAATCGGTCGAGCAACCTGCACCAAAAGAGGAAGCGAAACCGGAACGCCAACAGGATCGCCGTAAGCCTCGTCAGAACAACCGCCGTGACCGTAATGAACGCCGCGACACGCGTAACGAACGTACGGAGGGTAGCGATAATCGCGAAGAGAACCGTCGTAATCGTCGCCAGGCGCAGCAGCAAACGGCTGAGACGCGTGAGAGCCGTCAGCAGGCTGATGTAACGGAAAAAGCGCGTACCACAGACGAACAGCAAGCGCCGCGTCGTGAACGTAGCCGCCGCCGTAACGATGATAAACGTCAGGCGCAACAAGAAGTGAAGGCGCTGAATGTTGAAGAGCAATCTGTTCAGGAAACCGAACAGGAAGAACGTGTACGTCCGGTTCAGCCGCGTCGTAAACAACGTCAGCTGAATCAGAAAGTGCGCTATGAACAAAGCGTTGCGGAAGAAGTGGTCACCGCACCGGTGGTTGAAGAAACTGTCGCTGCCGAGCCGGTTACTCAGGAAGCGCAAGCCCCGAGCACTGAACTGGTGAAAGTACCGCTGCCAGTCGTAGCGCAAACTGCGCCGGAACAGCAAGAAGAGAACAATGCCGACAACCGTGACAACGGTGGCATGCCGCGTCGTTCTCGCCGTTCGCCTCGTCACCTGCGCGTGAGTGGTCAGCGTCGTCGTCGCTATCGTGATGAGCGTTATCCAACCCAGTCGCCAATGCCGTTGACCGTAGCGTGCGCGTCTCCGGAACTGGCCTCTGGCAAAGTCTGGATCCGCTATCCAATTGTACGTCCGCAAGATGTACAGGTTGAGGAGCAACGCGAACAGGAAGAAGTGCAGGTGCAGCCGATGGTGACAGAAGTCCCTGTTGCTGCCGCTGTCGAACCTGTTGTTGCTGCGCCGGTTGTTGAAGAGGTGGCTGAAGTTGTAGAAACACCTGTTCAGGTTGCAGAACCGCAACCAGAAGTTGTTGAAACAACGCATCCTGACGTGATTGCCGCAGCGGTAACAGAACAGCCTCAGGTGATTGCCGAGGCCGATGTTGCCGTAGCGCAGGACGTTGCAGAGCACGCAGAACCGGTAGTTGAACCGCAGGAAGAGACGGCAGACATTGAAGAAGTTGCCGAAACTGCCGAGGTTGTGGTTACCGAACCTGAAGTTGTCGCTCAACCTGCCGCCCCGGTCGTCGCTGAAGTCGCAGCTGAAGTTGAAACGGTAGCTCCTGTTGTATCCGAGGTAATCGTTGAACATAACCACGCTACCGCGCCGATGACGCGCGCTCCGGCACCGGAATATGTTCCGGAAGCACCGCGTCACAGTGACTGGCAGCGCCCAAGCTTTGCCTTTGAAGGTAAAGGTGCCGCAGGTGGTCATGCGGCAACACATCATGCATCTGCTGGCCCTGCGCGTCCGCAACCTGTTGAGTAAAACTTAACTCAAAGTGATCAAGCCCTGGCAACCGCCGGGGCTTTTTATTTCAGTGAATGACATCAACGCAGATCAGTATCGGTGAACTCATAGCAAAAAAATGCCCGCCCCGGCGATCCCAGAGCAGGCAGACAAAACATACCCAGTTTCATGATATGTTTTAAAGCGAGCTTATTTGTTGAGTTGGAAGAGTGACAATCCCTGCATATCGGTAAATGCTTTATACGATGCCTGCAATGCCGTTTGCTGCATGATGTAAGAGGAAATAGTTGCATTCCAGTCCACATCAACCAGATCGCTCATCTGCTGCGTTTGCCCTAAAGCGCGATCGCTTCCTAATGAATCCAGCGACTCCAGTTCATTCAGTTGCGTGCCGAGTTCCGCGCGTACGGTCAGGACATTATTCAGTGAGTTTTTCAGGCCACGGTTGGTTTTATCCAATGCCGCAGCGGCGGTTTCTTTATCCGCTTCGCTATCTGCGACTGGCGTTTTTAGCGCCGCGATGGCGCTATCCAGCATAGCAAACAGGTTAGTTTCAGAATCGCTACCGTCAGGTTCCGCTACCGCGTTGCTGGTGATACTGTTGAAAATTTTGTCACCGGTATGCCCTATCACCATTGAGCGAGAGGCATCGACCTGCTGCTTAATACTTTCTGTTCCGCCGACATAATCACCGTCAGCCTCACTAAACGGCGCGGATTCTGTTTTATAACCGGCAAAAATGTAGCGCCCGTTCCCATCCGTGGTATTCGCCAGGTTTAACAACTGGTCGCGGATCCCCTGAATATCCGTTGCCAACGATGCCCGGTCATCATCACTTAACGTGCCGTTGCTGGCATAAACAATTTTTTCCTGGGCATTCTGGATTGCCGTCGTCACCTGGCCAAGCACGCTTTCTTCCAGCGACACCTTTTGGGTTGCAAAAGTCCGCGCCAGTGTGTACTGGCTGTTTTGCGCCTGCGCCTGGGAGAGAACTACGGCTTGTGATGCTGCAATGGGATCGTCAGAAGGGTTAACGACTCGCTTACCCGTCGACATCTGTTCGCCGTACTTCATCCATTCCGCCTGAGAATTGGTGATACCACGCATATTTTGCTGGTACATCATCTGGGTACTGAAACGCATCTTATCTCCCCTTAGCGAATGTTAATCAGCGCATCAAAAATGGCATTCGCCGTCTGCAGAACCTGGGCATTGGCCAGATAATACTGCTGAAAACGTTGCAGATTGCCGTACTCTTCGTCGAGATTGACGCCAGAGATAGACTGCTGCTGATTAGAAAGTTGCGTCACCACATTACTTTGAGTAGTGCTGCTGGTTTTCAACGTGGCGGTTTTATTCCCGATATCGCTAACCAACGAGGCATAGGCATCGTTAAAGGATTTCCCCCCGCCGACCGTTTTGCCATTAGTTTGCAAATCCAGCAGCGCCTGACCATTGCGGTTGTCGCTTTCACCGGCAGTTTCGTCGCTTGCCATGGCGATTTTCGCTTCGTCAGTGATTAGTACATCCATATTGACGATGGCATCGCTTACCGGTTTCAACGTGAAGCTGTCGTTTGGTTTTGGCGTTCCGGTGAAGGTCAGTTCCAGACCATCAAATGAGACTTTACCGTCGGCATCCGGCACCACCGTAAAAGTGGTATTGCTGGCCAGACGGGTGACCTGCCACTGATTATCTTTGAACGAGATTTTGTAATCTGTCGCCAGCACAGCGGAACTATCGGTCACCGTAGCACCGATCGCGGAGCTTCCTTTGTTTTTGCTATTTTCCAGAACAGCGGGCTTACCAATAGCAAAGAAATCCTCCCCTTCTTTACCATTGGCATCATACCCCTTGTTATGTTGGGCATTGAAAGCCTCAGCAAATGCCAGCGCCAGTTGCCCGAGCGTATTACGCGTCTGGTCCAGGTCCTGAGAACGAAATGTCAGAATACCGCCCAGTGACCCCGTATTCAGTAATTTCTCCGGGATCTCAATATGTTCCGCCGTCCCATCAACATAAGCGACTGTCGTACGAGAAGGATCGGCACTGGATGGGACTGCTGCAAGCTGACGTGCCGAACTGCCCTGAACCAGCGAATACCCATTGGCCATAGTGATATTGTAAGTACCGCCATCCTGAACGCTGACCTCAACACCAACGATCTGGTTTAATTCACTCACCAGTTGATCGCGTTGATCAAGGAGATCGTTGGGTGAAGCCCCTGCTCCCACGCCTGTTAAACGGGAGATCTGATCGTTCAGGCTGGCGATTTGTTTGGCATAATTATTGATCTGGTCGACGCTGGCACCTATCGCGACATTGACCTGTTTGTCCTGGTCGCGCAGATACTGGTCGGTGGTTTTAAACTGATTTACCAGACCTTCCGCCTTGCCAATCAGCGCCTGCCGCGCAGCCGGATCTTCTGCGTTACTGACCAGCGTTTGCAAACTGGTAAAGAAGTCCTGCATTTGCGTTGCCAGCGACGTGGTGCTGCCAGAGAGCATATTGTCGATTTTCGACATTTGCTCATAACGGGAAGTCAGGCCGCTACTCTGGGTCTGGGCCGCACGTAACTGATTGGTAATAAACGCATCGTATTCACGCTGCACGCCAGAAACATAGACGCCATTGCCTCCCCAACCGCCCGCACCTAACGTACTGTTAGCCTGCGCCATAATGGTGGTTTGTCGGGTATATCCGGCAACGTTATAGCTGGAAATATTATTACTCGCCGTATTTAACGCCGCCTGGGCAGCGTTAAGTCCGCTCATGGCGTTATTAATCAAGCTGGACATGGAGGTTCCTTGTAAGCCTTCAATTACAGAGCATTATCGGCAGACACCCGCCGGACTTGAATTATTCAGAACAGATTATCGATACTCATACTGTAGGTTTTGCTCACCTTGTCGCTTACCGATTTCAATTGCTGAATCATATTGGTGAGTTTGCGGGCATACTCAGGATCGGTAGCATAGCCCGCGTCCTGTAATGCCTGCGCCCCCAACTCGGCGCTGGCAGCGCGAGTCACGGCGGCGTAGCGTGGATTACGGGTTAACAGCCCAACGTAATCTGACAATGCTTCGAAATAAGAACTGTAAACACGAAACTTCGCCTTAACTTTCTTCGCTTCGCCGTTTTCATATTCGGTAGTAGTGATTTCAGTAACTGGCCCTTTCCAGTTACCTGACGCTTTTACGCCAAACACGTTGTAGCTCGGCTCGCCATTTTCGCGACGAATTTGTCGTTGTCCCCATCCTGATTCCAGTGCAGCCTGGGCGAGAATCAGGTGATGTGGCACACCGCTTTGCTGACTTGCCAATTGAGCTGGCTGCGAGAGCTGTGCAAGGAACGCTTTGCTGTCACCAGGCAACAAAGCATCGAAATTGTGCGGTAAAGCTTTTTGCACCATCTGCTTGAGCGCTTTATTTTGAAAACTCATCACTGTTTCAAGTGGGAATTTCATCGGTCCGGCAGGCATTTCTTCTGCTGATAATGGCTGCTCTGGCGTCATCTGTTTTACCATCATCTCCGCAAGTCCCAGACCTTTGCCTGCTGTCATCTGTTGGGCTATCTGCTGGTCATACATGCTGGTGTAGAGCCGGGTATTCTCGCTGCTGAACAGGCCATCTTTCGGTAAGGCTTCACGCATACTTTTTAGCATCATCTGCACAAACATCCCTTCCACCTGGCGAGCTACCGGGCGAATATTTGCTGCTGGATCTTCGCCCGCTTTCGCTTTCAGATCGTTAAGTGATTGTGCATCCCAGGCGGCGCTCGCCAGCAGTTTGCTGTCGCTAATCATCAGATGATTTCCAGTTTTGCCCGCAGACATCCCGCGCTTTGCATAGATTGCAGTATGGACATTAAATCCATCGGGGTGGCTCCCAAGGCGTTGAGCGCGCGCACCACGTTATTGAGGCTGGCGCTGGAACGCACGCTTTGCAGCGAACCGCCGCTCTGGCGTAAGTCGATCTGTGTTTGTGGCGTTACCACGGTCTGCCCGCCACCAAACGGCGTATCTGGTTGGCTGACATTGGCCTGACGATTTACCGTAACCGAGAGATTGCCCTGCGCCACCGCGCAGCTGTCGAGGGTCACTTCACGATTCATCACCACCGAACCGGTGCGCGAGTTAATCACTACTTTGGCGTCCTGCGGGGTGACATTGACCTGCATATTCTGGATATCGGCAAGGAAACGCACCTGGGAACTATTACCGCTCGGCACGCGAACCTGAATAGTTCGGGCATCTAACGCCGTGGCACTGCCGAATCCTCGGGTGCGGTTGATGGTATCGGCGATCTGCTGTGCCATCGCGAAGTCTTCGTCATTTAGCTGCAAATTGAGGGTATTGCCAGCGCCGAATTGGCTGGGCAATTCGCGCTCAATAATCGCACCGTTGGTGATCCGCCCGCCATTCAGTTGGTTAACCTGAACACTGCTGCCTCCCGCTGATGCCCCCGCGCCACCGACCAGAATATTGCCCTGCGCCAGCGCATAAACCTGGCTGTCGACGCCCTTAAGCGGTGTCATCAACAACGTACCGCCACGCAAGCTTTTGGCATTACCCATGGAAGAAACCACCACATCGATGGTTTGCCCCTGGCGTCCAAACGGCGGAAGTGACGCCGTCACCATTACCGCAGCGACGTTTTTTAGCTGCATATTGGTGCCAGTCGGAACGGTAATTCCCAACTGTGAGAGCATGTTATTAAGTGTTTGAGTGGTAAACGGTGTCTGGGTCGTCTGATCGCCCGTACCGTCAAGGCCAACAACAAGACCATAACCAATCAGCGAGTTTTGTCGTACGCCCTGTACGCTGGTGAGATCGCGGATGCGGTCAGCCTGTGCAACGGTCGCTACCAGCAGAAGAATGAATACAGAGAGAAATTTAATCACCACAGCCTCACTTACATTGGCGACAGGTTAAGGAAGAAACGCTGTAACCAGCCCATGTTTTGTGCTTCGTTAATGTAGCCATTGCCAACGTACTCAATACGCGCGTCTGCCACCTGGGTTGACGGTACAGTGTTGCTGCCACTGATAGTGCGTGGATTGACCACGCCGGAGAAACGAATAAATTCCGTACCCTGATTAATGGCTATCTGTTTTTCGCCCACCACATGCAGGTTGCCGTTGACCAGCACCTGATCAACCGTCACGGTCAAGGTACCGCTAAAGGTATTGCTGGCATTCGCCCCGCCTTTACCATTGAAGCTATTACCGCCAGAGGCATCGACATCGGCACGGGCATTACCAAACAGCCCTTGCAAATAGCGCGGCACAGTATCAAACCCGAAGTTGGTTTTTCCGTCGCGGCTGGCATTAGCAGACGAACTCTTGCTGGCGCTGACATTCTCCTGCAACACGATAGTCAGCGTATCGCCGATATTGCGTGGTCGGCGATCTTCAAATAACGGCTGATAGCCATAATTAATCGGCTGGGCAGACTGAAAAATGGAACCATTGGCGACGGGCGTCGGGCCGGGTACAGGTTGTGCCGTGGTCACCCCCTGCACCAGTGGGGTAGACGGGATCCAGGCGCAGCCGGTCAGTGAAAGCACCAACAAGGTGGAAATGCCGTAAGTGTGCACAGCGTTTTTTTGCATGGCTATCATCTTCAAAAATCAATAAACCGGTAAGTTGCCCTACCGGTATGCTTTAGAGTTGCGTCAGTTTTTGCAGCATCTGGTCGGTGGTGGATACCGCTTTACTGTTGATTTCGTAGGCGCGCTGTACCTGAATCATGTTGACCAGTTCCTCCGCCACGTTGACGTTAGACGTTTCAACATATCCTTGATACAACAGCCCAGCGCCGTTCAGACCTGGCGTGCTTTCGTTCGGTGCGCCGGAGGATTGTGTTTCGGTGTAGAGGTTTTCGCCAATGCTCTCCAGGCCAGTGTCGTTCATAAAAGTGGTGAGATTGAGTTGTCCAACCTGAACCGGAGCAGCCTGGCCTTGCTGGGTAACGCTGACCACGCCATCACGACCAATGGTAATACTTAACGCATTCGCCGGAATGGTGATTGCTGGCTGCACCTGAAAACCGCCCGCCGTCACCAGTTGTCCGTTCTGATCCACCTGAAAAGAGCCGTCGCGGGTATAGGCTGATGAGCCATCCGGCAGCATGACCTGGAAAAAGCCCTGCCCTTTAATCGCCACATCTTTGCTGTTATTGGTTTGCGACAGGTTGCCCTGGCTGTGTAAGCGTTCAGTGGCGACCGGACGTACTCCCGTACCGATTTGTAACCCGGATGGCAAGGTAGTTTGTTCGGAAGACTGCGCGCCAGGCTGGCGAATAGTTTGATAAAGTAAATCTTCAAACACCGCCCGCTGGCGCTTGAAACCATTGGTACTGACGTTTGCCAGGTTGTTGGCAATGACGTCCATATTGGTTTGCTGGGCGTCAAGGCCCGTTTTGGCGATCCATAATGAACTGATCATAAAATGTCCTGTAGTGGATTGCTGACAAATCGCATATGTCTTCTTGCCGGATGCGGCGTAAACGCCTTATCCGGCCTACAAGAGCTCGCAAAATCAATAAATTGCGAATCATCCCGCAGGCCCGTCGGGCAACTTATGTTTGTCATGTATCCTTTCAATTAACTCATCGACAGCAGTTGGTTGGCGCGACCAGCGTTATCATCGACGCTGCTTATTACCTTCATCTGCATTTCAAAACGCCGCGCACTGGCAATCATGTCGCTCATTGCCGAAACGGCATTGACGTTGCTACCTTCCAGCACGCCCGACATCACCCGTAACGTCGGGTCAGCCTGTAACACCGGACCACGCGTGGCCTGACTTTCCGCACTCAAACGAAAGATCCCGTCATCACCACGCTGCACTTCACTGCCCATGGCTTTCACCAGTTTCAATCGTCCTACTGGCGCAACGGTATTTGCCGGATCGCCCGGATTGAGCGCCGAAATGGTGCCATCGGCGGCGATAGTAATTTCCGCCCCTTCCGGCACGGCAATCGGCCCCGCCTCGCCAATCACCGGATACCCCTGAATCGTCAGTTGTCCACCGGGATCAACCTGAATGCTGCCATTACGCGTATACCCCTCGCTGCCGTCAGCGGTTTGCACGGCCAGCCAGCCATCCTGCTGCAACGCAACATCCAGGGGGCGCGAGGTGTAATCCATCTTGCCGGACGTCATATCTGCACCTGGCGTAGATGCCGTCACCAGAGTGCGTGTGGGCAGAGAAAGCCCTTCCACCGGCACTGCGCGCAAGGCGTTTAACTGCGCGCGAAAACCGGGCGTGGAGGCATTCGCCAGATTGCTGGCGGTCACCGCCTGTTGATTCAGCGTCTGGCTGGCGGCGCCCATCGCGGTATAGATTGCGTGATCCATCGAGCTATCCCGTCAGCAATTAGCGTAAGTTAACCAGCGTGTTGAGGATCTGGTCCTGAGTTTTGATGGTCTGGGCGTTAGACTGATAGTTACGCTGGGCGACAATCATATTGACCAGTTCTTTGCTGAGATCGACGTTGGACGCTTCCAGGGCGCCGTTGGTCAGTGCGCCAAAATTGCCGGTCCCGGCGGTTCCCAGCAGCGCGACACCAGAAGATTGCGTTGCAGACCAGACGTTGTCCCCCTCTGATGCCAGCCCTTCGTTGTTGGCAAAGTTGGCCAGCACAATCTGCCCCAGCAATTGGGTTTGTTCGTTCGAATAGTTCCCGACTACCGTGCCGTCATCGTTGATTTGATAACTCACCAGATCGCCCGGTTTGTAACCGTTCTGGGTGGTTGCCACAATATTGTTAGCGCCGGTGTTTTGCTGCATAGAGTTGAGGAAGCTGAGGGAGAATGTTGCAGGATCCGCGCCATTAATCGCGCCAGTGGTAATATCCTTTGTTGGATCCGACGTCAGAACACCATTGGCATCAAATTCCAGTGTTGTCGCTATCGTTGCAATGCTGTTTGGAGCACTACTATCCTGGGTGTAGACATCCCAGGTATTATCTTGCGTCTTCACAAAGTAGACGCTCATGTCATGGGCATTACCCTGACTGTCATACACCGTTACCGAACCTTTTTTGTTATAGCTATCGGCATCACTGGCGCTGAATGGCGTAACGGTAGGAAGCGTATCACTGGAGTTAAGGTTAATCTGCATGGACGCCGTGGTCGTGGTCTTCGCCGCCATCAAGGTATTTGGAATCGAAATATTACCCGGATTCGCCCCTTGCTGGATGGTCGGAGGCGTACCGGTTGCCGGATACCCAGTCAACTGTAAACCTTGCATATTCACAAGGTTACGGTTTTCATCCAGTTTGAATTGCCCGTTACGGCTGTAAAACACCGAACCGTTACTGTCTACCAGACGGAAAAAACCGTTCTGGCTGATAGCAACGTCCAGCCCACGACCAGTATTTGTGGTCGTGCCATCGGTAAAATCCTGAGTGATGCCTGCAACTTTTACCCCCAGTCCCACTTTCGAACCAGCAAACATATCAGCAAAAGAAGCCGTGCCGGATTTAAAGCCATAGGTGGCGGAGTTGGCGATATTGTTGCCAATGACATCGAGATTGGTGGCGGCAGCGTTTAATCCGCTAACCGCTTGAGAAAAGGCCATGACTGACTCCTGAAATGTGAAGGCTTAAATTATCTGCCGTACTTCGTCGAGGGTGGTGGTGCCGTAAGTGCCGAGATCCAGCGTGTTACCGTTATTGCCGCGAATCACGCCCTGTACCAGCGCAAACTGCAATGGCTGGGCAACCAACTGCGTACCGCCGTTGCTGGCACTAATTGCCACGTTATAAGAACCGTTCGGCGCGGTCGTACCATCAGTCAACGTGCCGTCCCAGGTGAAACTGTGGACTCCGGCGCTGAGCTCACCAATATCAATGGTGCGCACAACTGCGCCATTTTTATCGGTTATGGTCGCGGTCACTTTGTCTGCGGCCTGTTGCAGCTCAACACCAAACGGCGTGGTGGTGGTCACCGCCCCTTCTTCACTGCCAGTACCGGCAAGAATGGTGGTGCCGGGGATCATCACGCCGTGACCAATCAGGTTGCTGGCCTGTAGCGACTGGCTGTTATCAATCTGCCCGGAAATCGAACCGAGTGTGGTGTTGAGCTTTTCAATCCCGCTGACCGTGCTGATTTGCGCCAGTTGTGACGTCAGCTCGTTGTTTTCCATTGGATTGGTCGGATCCTGGTTTTTCAGTTGCGCCACCAGCAAAGTCAGAAAGCTGCTCTGTAAATCGGCGGCGTTACTGCCCGTAATCGAACTACTGCTGGTAGTGCTGACGCCGGTATTTGTCGGATCGGTGGTGGTTACCGCAATGGACATGGCTTTCTCCTTTATTGACCGAGCGTGAGGGTTTTCAGCATCATGCTTTTCACCGTGTTGAGCACTTCAACATTAGCCTGATAGCTGCGCGACGCCGACATGGTGTTAACCATCTCGCCTACCACATCGACGTTTGGCATTTTCACGTAGCCCTTCGCGTCCGCCAGCGGATTACCCGGTTCATAGACCAGTTTGTCCGGGGCCTGGCTTTCAATCACGTCAGCCACTTTGACTCCGCCCGTCGCAGCCCCTGGCGCGGCGTTCACCTGGAACACCACCTGTTTTGCCCGATACGGCTGACCATCTGGCCCCGTCACGCTGTCGGCGTTGGCCAGGTTGCTGGCAGCCACGTTCAGACGCTGAGACTGAGCGGTTAACGCCGATCCGGCGATATCAAAAATATTCAGCAGTGCCATCCGTTAATTTCCGCTTTGTAATACGTTCATCATGCCTTTGATTTGCCCGCTCAACGCGCTAAGGCTCATCTGGTATTGCAGGCTGTTATCGGCAAACTGGGTGCGTTCGCGATCCATATCCACGGTATTGCCGTCCAGTGAAGGCTGGTCCGGAATACGGTATTGCAATTCTGTGGCAGGAGGTGACAACGCCTGTGCTGGAATATGCTGCGACGAGGTCAACGTCAGCGCGACCACGCTGGTTTCATCTCTCCCGCGCTGCATCACTTTTTTAAGTTCACTGGCAAAATCCATATCGCGCGCCTGATAACCAGGGGTATCGGCATTGGCGATATTTGCCGCCAGCACTTCCTGACGCTGGGCGCGCAGATTGAGTGCCTCTTGTTGAAAACGTAAGGCGGCGTCGAGCTTATCGAGCATATCGAGCATATCTCCTCCGCAGATATCAAAATTCTGCCGTCAGCTTAAAGGCTTTACGCGCGCGTTATCGGCGGAATAAAAGCAAAATGGGTTGCTATTTATGCCGTTGATGGTCATTGCGTACGGGTACAATTCAGGCTGTGAAAATGGCCGGGGGCAAAAATGCTGACAATAATGCGCTGTGTGGCGATCATCTCGATGTTGTTCAGTCCACTTAGTGCGGCTGGCGATTTTCCCTCACAATTGCAAACCTTTTTCGTTGCACAACTGGCAGGGCTAAGTGATGAGGTCAACGTCTCTATTCGTACTGCTCCCAATTTATTGCCGCCATGCGAACAGCCGCTGCTTTCCATGACTAATAACGCCCGCCTGTGGGGCAATGTGAATGTGCTGGCACGTTGTGGCAACGATAAGCATTACGTGCAAGTGAATGTACAGGCGACAGGGAATTATGTTGTTGCAGCAATGCCTGTTGTGCGTGGGGGAAAGCTTGACGCTGGCAGTGTAAAACTTAAACGTGGCAGACTGGATACACTACCGCCGCGTACCGTTCTGGATGTTAATCAACTGGTTGATGCGGTTAGCCTGCGCGATTTGGTCCCCGAACAACCTATACAGCTGACTATGCTGCGTCAGGCCTGGCGGGTAAAAGCAGGACAACGCGTTAACGTGATTGCCAGTGGCGATGGGTTCAGTGCAAATGCTGAAGGTCTGGCGCTGAATAACGCTTCTGTCGCGCAAAAAGCCCGCGTGAGAATGATATCGGGTCAGGTAGTCAGTGGCGTAGTGGATGCCGATGGGAATATTCTTATAAACCTGTAAGCTATTAAAGATTGCCCGTCCATTGCCGATAAATAAGCAACAAATGATAAAGCGCCCTCAATGAGGAATAAACCATGAGTATTGACCGCACTTCCCCCCTGAAGCCTGTAAGCACCGTTCAGCCACGTGAAACCAGTGACGCTCCGGTAGCCAATACCCGCGCAGCAAAAACGACGGCTACCGCCAGTACTAACGTCAAGTTAAGCGATGCGCAGGCCACACTGATACAACCGGGCAGCAGTGATATCAATCTTGAACGCGTTGAAGCATTAAAATTGGCGATTCGTAATGGTGAACTAAAAATGGATGTCGGCAAAATTGCCGATGCGCTGATCAACGAAGTGCAACAAGATTTAATGAGTAAATAATCAGATGCCGCGTCTTGCTGAGATTCTCAACCAGATGTCTGTGGTGCTTAACGAGCTTAATATAGTGATGGTCCAGGAGCAGCAACATCTCTCTATGGGGCAGTTCACCGGTAGCCAGTTGCAACATATTACAGAACAAAAAAGCTCAATGCTGGCGACTCTGGATTACCTGGAACAGCTGCGTCGACAGGCACCGGATACAGAAATAAGTGAAGATATTGCGCAATGCTGGCAGGAAATCACCGAGAAAACGCAGCAATTGCGCCAGTTAAATCAGCATAACGGCTGGCTACTGGAAGGGCAGATTGAGCGCAATCAACAGGCACTGGAAATGCTGAAACCGCATCAGGAGCCGACACTGTACGGGGCGAACGGTCAGACCTCAACACCCTGGCGCGGTGGTAAAAAGATTTCTATTTGAAGATTTTCTCCGGCCTGCGATGCAGGCCGGAATTCTACGTTAAGCAGTGCGACGAGCAAATTCTTTTACTTTGAAGCCCAACACGGCCAGTGCGGCAAAGTACGCTGCAATTCCCGCAACAACGACCGCCATCAAACGCAGTAAACGCCAGGGCATAGTGCCTAACGACCAGTCCGGCATAATATGCAACATGCCTAAAAGCACACCAGACATCACCAGAACCGCCACGAGTAAACGCAGCAGAAACGCAGTCCAGCCGGGTTGTGGAGTAAAGATTTTCTGCTTACGCAACTGCCAGTAAAGCAGCGAAGCATTCAGACACGCCGCCAGACCAATGGAAAGCGACAGTCCGGCATGTTTCAACGGGCCGATAAATGCAAGGTTCATCAATTGCGTCAAAATCAGCGTGACGATGGCAATTTTCACCGGCGTTTTAATATCCTGCCGTGAATAAAAGCCCGGAGCCAGCACTTTCACCACAATCAGGCCAATCAAACCTACCGAGTAGGCAATTAACGCCCGCTGGGTCATCAACGCATCAAAGGCGGTAAATTTACCGTACTGGAACAGCGAAACAGTTAACGGACCGGAGAGGATGCCCAGCGCCACCGCACTTGGCAGCGCCAGCAGGAAACAAAGACGCAGCCCCCAGTCCATCAGACGGTTGTATTCATCGTGATTACCGCTGGCAAAACTTTTCGACAGCGACGGCAGCAAAATGGTCCCCAGCGCCACGCCCAGTACACCAGACGGAAACTCCATCAAACGGTCGGCGTAATACATCCATGACACCGAGCCGGAGGCAAGAAATGAGGCAAAAATAGTGTTGATGATTAAGGAAATCTGGCTAACAGAGACGCCAAGAATCGCCGGTCCCATCTGTTTCACTACGCGCATCGCCCCGGCATCGTGGAAGTTAATGCGCGGCAATACCAACATGCCAATCTTCTTCAGATGCGGTAGCTGATAAACCAGTTGCAGGATGCCGCCCACCGTAACTGCCCACGCCAGCGCCAGCACGGGTGGATTAAAGTACGGCGCAGCAAACAGCGCAAAGCCAATCATGCTGATGTTGAGTAACGTTGGGGCAAATGCCGGAATCGAGAAACGGTTCCAGGTATTCAGAATTGCCCCCACCAGCGATGCCAGTGAAATCAATAAGATATAAGGAAAGGTAATCTGTAATAACTGGCTGGTAAGTGCGAATTTGTCGGCAGTATCCGCAAAGCCCGGCGCAGTTACCATGATCACCCACGGTGCGGCGAGCATACCGGCGACCGTCACAACCGCCAGCGCCAGTGTCAGCAGGCCAGAGACATAGGAGACAAAGACCCGCGTGGCGTCTTCGCCCTGCTTGCTTTTATATTCCGCCAGAATTGGCACGAAAGCCTGGGAGAATGCCCCTTCAGCAAAGATACGGCGTAACAAGTTAGGAAGTTTGAACGCGACAAAAAAGGCGTCGGTTGCCATCCCTGCGCCAAAGATTCTGGCGACAATAGCGTCGCGTGCGAAGCCAAGCACACGCGAAAACATGGTCATCGAGCTGACGGCGGCCAGCGATTTTAATAAATTCATCGGTGTTCTAATCCAGACCCACGGCAAAACGCCTGCAAGGCAGGCGCTGAAAGAGGCGAATAGTCTACCTGGATTATGGTGAATTGCTACCGCCAGATGTTACAGGGTTTATTCACTCATCGCATCGCGCCAGATCTTATCAACGATGCGCTGCGCCAGCACCGCCTGTTCACCCGCGGTTTGCGGAACTGTCTGATTTTGCACGCATTCAATGAAATGGCGCGCACAACCGACAAATCCACGCTGCTCGAGGGTACTTTGCCAGCCAGGAATCGGTTTATGCACCACGCCCTGCCCGCGCTCCTCACGCCATTCACGCATATCGGTGATGTCGATTAATGCCCCTTCAGTCACTGCCAGCACCGCTTCACGCTGACTTCCGGCACGACGATGCATACAGGTGGTGATTTGTAACTGACCTGCCGAAAAATGGTGCTCGGCAAACAGCATTTCGCCGGACTCATTGGTCAGCAACGTACCGCTTTCGAGAGTTGCATTGCCGCCAGACAACCACAGCGCGGTATCAACCACATGCAAATAATCATCCAGCAAGGTGAAATAAAGATCGTGTGGCCCGACGCTATTGGTACGATGTTTATCCATTCTTAGCGAGGACGCGCTGGCAAGTTGTGTTTTTAGCTCACAGTACAGCGGCGCGAAACGGCGGTTAAAGCCGACCATCAGTGTCAGTTTTTTGCGCGCTGCGAGTTCAACCAGTCGCTCGGCATCGCGCAGATTTTCCGCCAGCGGTTTATCGACACAGACATGTACACCTGCATTTAATAATGCACTGACCACCTCAAAATGACTGGCGGTGCTGGAGTGGACAAATACCGCATCGCAACTGGCGGCAAGGTTAGATAACGAATCGGCGTAAGGAATGCGCCAGCTTTCACAAATTGAGATGGCTTTCTCACGCGTTGGCGACCACGCCCCTTGTAGCGTCCAGTCAGACGCCGCTGCCAGCACTGGCAGCCACGCTTTTTGCGCGATGCCGCCTAAACCCACTACGCCGATACGTAATTTTTTCACGTTAATCTCCCAGATGGGCCAGCAACGAATCAAGACGCTGTTTCAGTTCTGCCACCTCGATTTCCAGGGCTTCGACGCGGGATTGTAAATCACCGCCAACCGCGTCCGACGTTTCCGTAAGCACAGGCTGATCATCCACCTCGCCACTGAAAAGATGCATATAGCGGCTTTCGCGTTTACCCGGTTCGCGAGCCAGACGAACGACAAAAGGCCCATCTTCGCGATTAGCCAGTTGTTCCAGCGTCGTTTCTACTTCCGTCATATCGCTGAATTCATACATCCGCGCCGCGCGACTGCGCAGTTCACCTGGCGTCTGAGCACCACGCAACAACAAGGTGGTAATTAATGCGACTTCCGCGGCGCTAAATTTCAGGTCACCAAACTCAGAGTTGCAGAAACGCTGTTCATATTTGGTGACTCGATTAGCAAAGCCACTCACCGTGCGCAGATAATGGCGTTTTACCAGATTATCCAGTTGCTCCTGCACCTCGGATTCGCTCAGATTCATTACCGGTTCACGGTTTGTTTTCTGGTTACAGGCCGTTACCACGCCATTCACGGAAAGCGGGTATTGCTCTGGCGTCGTCACCTGTTTTTCCAGCAAACAGCCAATCACACGGGCTTCCAGTGCGGTAAGTTGATACTTCATGAAATTCTCCTTAGCGGCCGGGCGTCCAGTCCGGGGTGGTTAATGCCGTCAGTACGTGATCGCGCCATTTTCCATCAATCAACAAATAATCTTTCGCATAGCCTTCTTTTTCAAACCCCAACCGCGCCAGCAAATCACCGCTGCGTTTATTGTGCGGCATATAGTTGGCCATAATGCGATGAATATGTTGGGTACGTTGCATATAGCGAATGGCGGCGGTCAGAGCTTCAAACATCAGTCCTTTACCCTGCCATTTTTGTCCGATCGAATAACCGAGATAACAGGCGTGAAAAGAGCCGCGTACCACATTGGAAAAATTGGCTACGCCGATAATCTCTTTCTCATCTGGATCAAATAATCCAAAGTAAAAGGCTGAGCCCTGTTTATGAAATTCGTTAATCATGCTTAACCTGGCCTGCCAGCCTGAAGGATAGCAGTGGCTTTCATCGCGCACCGGCTCCCAGGGCTTCAGGAAATGGCGATTCTCTGCGTAATAATCCGCCAGTCGCCAGGCATCACGTTCATGCACCAGACGCACGACCAGTCGGTCGGTGGTTAAGCGCACTTTTGGCACGTTACTGCGATAGCCAAACATTCTATACCTACTCCTTCCCGTAACGTCTTTAATACGCTGTAAGTATTACTATACCTGCGCAACCAGAGCCTGTGAAAAGTCCAAAATGCCATTTTCTGCATTATTCACATATTTGATAAAAACTCTCTATCAAAGCGACGTTTTGATAAAAAAATATTGTCCCCGATATGATGGGAAAAATCTTAGCAGCAATGCAGAATAGAAAGTGCTCATCTTTTATTTCCCGGGAGGGGAAATGTCGCGCGTGTCGCAGGCGAGGAACCTGGGTAAATATTTCCTTCTCGTCGATAATATGCTGGTCGTGCTGGGGTTCTTTGTTGTCTTCCCGCTGATCTCTATCCGCTTCGTTGATCAAATGGGCTGGGCCGCCGTAATGGTCGGTATTGCCCTCGGTCTGCGTCAGTTCATTCAGCAAGGATTAGGCATTTTCGGCGGTGCTATTGCCGACCGTTTTGGCGCTAAACCGATGATCGTTACCGGTATGCTGATGCGCGCCGCCGGATTCGCCACCATGGGCATCGCCCATGAGCCCTGGATGCTGTGGTTTTCTTGTTTGCTCTCGGGCCTCGGCGGTACGTTATTTGATCCGCCGCGTTCGGCGCTGGTGGTGAAATTAATTCGTCCGGAACAACGGGGCCGTTTTTTCTCCCTGTTGATGATGCAGGACAGTGCCGGTGCGGTCATTGGCGCGCTGTTGGGGAGTTGGTTATTGCAATACGATTTTCGCCTGGTCTGCGCCACGGGGGCAATTCTGTTTGTATTGTGTGCAGCGTTTAACGCCTGGCTGTTGCCCGCATGGAAACTCTCTACCGTGCGCACGCCAGTCCGCGAAGGCATGACCCGCGTGATGCGCGATAAACGTTTTGTCACCTATGTCCTGACACTCGCGGGCTACTACATGCTGGCTGTGCAGGTGATGTTGATGCTGCCGATTATGGTCAACGACGTTGCCGGAGCGCCCTCTGCCGTTAAATGGATGTATGCCATCGAAGCGTGTCTGTCGTTAACGTTGCTCTACCCTATCGCCCGCTGGAGCGAAAAGCGTTTTCGTCTGGAACACCGGTTGATGGCGGGGCTACTGGTGATGTCATTAAGCATGATACCCGTGGGCATGGTCAGTGGCCTGCAACAACTTTTCACCCTGATTTGTCTGTTTTATATTGGCTCGATCATTGCCGAACCTGCGCGTGAAACTCTTAGCGCCTCGTTAGCGGATGCACGAGCGCGCGGCAGTTATATGGGATTTAGTCGGCTGGGCCTGGCAATAGGCGGCGCTATTGGCTATATCGGCGGCGGCTGGCTGTTTGACCTGGGTAAATCCACGCAACAACCGGAGTTGCCGTGGATGATGTTGGGCGTTATTGGCATCATCACCTTCCTTGCGTTGGGCTGGCAATTTAGCCATAAACGTGCCGCGCGTCGGTTGCTGGAACACGACGCCTGATTTGATACTCCCCCCTGACTCCTCCATACTGAAAGTGAACTGACAGCCAAATGGAGGAGTCACGTGAAGCTATATATTTACGATCACTGCCCTTACTGCCTCAAAGCCCGCATGATTTTCGGCCTGAAAAATATCCCCGTCGAATTACACGTTCTGCTCAACGACGATGCAGAAACACCCACCCGGATGGTCGGTCAAAAACAGGTTCCCATTCTGCAAAAAGATGACAGCCGCTATATGCCAGAAAGCATGGACATTGTTCACTATGTTGATAAGCTCGACGGCAAACCGTTACTGACGGGTAAACGCTCCCCTGCCATTGAAGAGTGGCTGCGCAAGGTCAACGGCTATGCCAATAAACTGCTGTTGCCGCGTTTTGCCAAATCGGCTTTTGATGAGTTTTCTACTCCCGCCGCACGCAAATACTTCATCGACAAGAAAGAGGCCAGCGCGGGTAATTTTGCCGAGCTTCTCTCTCATTCTGATGGGTTAATTAAAAATATCAGCGATGATTTACGTGCACTGGATAAACTCATCGTCAAGCCAAACGCCGTGAATGGCGAGCTTTCGGAAGATGACATTCAACTTTTTCCGCTGCTGCGTAATCTGACGCTGGTTGCAGGAATAAACTGGCCAAGCCGCGTCGCTGATTACCGCGATAACATGGCCAAACAGACGCAAATCAATTTGCTATCATCAATGGCGATTTAATCCTGGCCTGCCGCGGCAGCCTGTATTCGCGGGTTGCCGCTGTTTTCAGTTTTTTCTGCTGGCGAGTTTATCGCTGGTGACACATGCTGCGTTGTGTCAGGATATTGACGCAGATTTCATGTCGAGGACTACCATGAACAAGTTTTTATTTGCCGCTGCATTAATCGTCAGTGGCCTGCTCGTTGGCTGTAATCAACTCACCCAATACACCATCACCGAACAAGAGATTAACCAGTCGCTTGCGAAACATAATAATTTCTCAAAAGATATCGGTTTGCCCGGCGTGGCTGACGCCCATATAGTTCTGACAAACCTGACCAGCCAAATTGGTCGTGAAGAACCTAATAAGGTTACCCTAACCGGGGACGCCAATCTGGATATGAACTCTCTGTTCGGTAGCCAAAAAGCAACCATGAAACTGAAGCTGAAAGCGCTGCCTGTGTTTGATAAAGAGAAAGGCGCCATCTTCCTGAAAGAGATGGAAGTGGTCGACGCGACCGTGCAGCCGGAAAAAATGCAAACCGTGATGCAAACGTTACTTCCCTATTTGAATCAGGCATTACGCAATTACTTTAACCAGCAGCCGGCTTACGTCCTGCGCGAAGATGGCAGCAAAGGCGAAGCAATGGCTAAAAAACTGGCAAAAGGCATTGAAGTGAAACCAGGTGAAATAGTCATTCCGTTCACTGATTAATTACGAGGGCGTATTTGCGCCCTTTATTTTTCGTGCAAAGGAAAACGTTTCCGCTTATCCTTTGTGTCCGGCAAAAACATCCCTTCAGCCGGAGCATAGAAATTAATGACTGCACCATCCCAGGTATTAAAGATCCGCCGCCCAGACGACTGGCACCTTCACCTCCGCGATGGCGACATGTTAAAAACTGTCGTGCCGTATACCAGCGAAACCTATGGTCGGGCCATCGTTATGCCCAATCTGGCACCGCCTGTAACAACCGTTGAGGCTGCTGTGGCTTATCGCCAACGTATCCTTGACGCCGTACCGGACGGACACGATTTCACCCCGCTGATGACCTGTTATTTAACAGACTCGCTGGACCCCAATGAGCTGGAGCGTGGATTTAACGAAGGCGTGTTCACCGCCGCAAAACTTTACCCTGCGAACGCCACCACCAACTCCAGCCACGGTGTGACGTCGGTTGACGCAATCATGCCAGTACTTGAGCGCATGGAAAAAATCGGTATGCCGCTGCTGGTGCATGGTGAAGTGACCCATGCTGACATCGACATTTTTGACCGTGAAGCGCGCTTTATTGAGACGGTCATGGAGCCGCTACGCCAGCGCCTGACCGCGCTGAAAGTCGTTTTTGAGCACATCACCACCAAAGACGCTGCCGACTATGTCCGTGACGGAAATGAACTATTGGCTGCCACCATTACTCCCCAGCATCTGATGTTTAACCGTAACCATATGCTGGTTGGCGGTGTGCGTCCGCATCTCTACTGTCTGCCGATCCTCAAACGCAATATTCACCAACAGGCGCTGCGTGAGCTGGTCGCCAGTGGTTTTGATCGCGTTTTTCTGGGTACCGATTCCGCGCCTCATGCTCGTCATCGTAAAGAGAGTAGCTGCGGCTGTGCAGGTTGCTTTAATGCGCCATCGGCACTGGGTAGCTATGCAACCGTATTTGAAGAGATGAATGCACTACAGCATTTTGAAGCATTCTGTTCTTTAAACGGGCCGAAATTCTATGGATTACCGGTCAACGACACATTCATCGAACTGGTACGTGAAGAGCAACAGGTTGCTGAAAGCATCGCACTGACTGATGACACACTGGTGCCATTCCTCGCCGGGGAAACGGTACGCTGGTCCGTTAAACAATAAAAATCGTAGCTTCCTGTTGTCATTAGGTTATTTTACCTGTATAAATAACCAGTATATTCAACAGGGGGCTATTATGCGAATTGAAGTCACCATAGCGAAAACTTCTCCACTACCCACTGGGGCCATTGACGCTCTGGCGGGTGAACTTTCTCGTCGCATTCAGTATGCGTTTCCGGACAATGAAGGTCACGTATCGGTACGATATGCTGCGGCAAATAATTTATCGGTTATTGGCGCAACAAAAGAAGATAAACAGCGCATTAGCGAAATTCTACAAGAAACGTGGGAAAGCGCCGATGACTGGTTTGTTAGCGAATAATATGCAGTGATGTTTGTTTTTGCCGGGTCGCCCCGGCTTTTTTATATTTTAAGATTGTTCGTACAAATTTTACACTCCCTCAAAATAATTGCACAATATGCTAAAAAAATATGAACGACATGCTGTTTTATTGTTCATATAAATCTTAAAAGCAAAAAAATATCTCACTACCCCTTTAAAATTTCGGTGAATAGCCATATTTATTGATATACTGAAGTTGCTTCAGATAAAAACGCATTGAACCTCGAATAACGTTGTCTAGTAACACGAATTAGGGGGCCATGATGGAAAAAAACAATGAAGTCATTCAGACTCATCCGCTCGTAGGGTGGGACATCAGCACCGTTGATAGCTATGATGCGCTGATGTTGCGTTTGCACTACCAGACCCCAAATAAGTCCGAGCAGGAAGGGACTGAAGTTGGTCAGACACTCTGGTTAACTACTGATGTTGCCAGACAATTTATTTCGATATTAGAAGCAGGAATCGCCAAAATTGAATCTGGTGATTTCCATGTCAATGAGTATCGTCGTCATTAACATGACATGACCATCCACCCAAAAGGCACCTTAACGGTGCCTTTACCATTTCTGGGTTGTATATCGTTTGTTACTTATTTACTCTGCTTAAACCATGAGAGCAGAGAGAAAAAAATGAAATACGATCTCATCATTATTGGCAGCGGTTCCGTAGGCGCTGCAGCCGGGTATTATGCCACCCAGGCCGGTTTGAAAGTGCTGATGACCGACAGCCATATGCCGCCACATCAACACGGCAGTCACCACGGAGATACCCGATTAATTCGCCATGCTTATGGCGAAGGCGAAAAGTATGTCCCGCTAGTACTCCGTGCGCAAACCCTGTGGGATGAACTCTCCCGTCACAACGAAGAAGACCCCGTTTTTGTGCGCTCCGGCGTCATCAACCTCGGCCCTGCCGACTCCGAGTTTCTCGCCAATGTAGCCCACAGCGCGGAACAATGGCAACTCAACGTCGAAAAACTGGATGCACAGACCATTATGGCCCGCTGGCCGGAAATACGCGTCCCTGACAATTACATCGGCTTGTTTGAGGCCGATTCCGGTTTTTTACGCAGCGAACTGGCGATTAAAACCTGGATCAAACTGGCGAATGAAGCTGGCTGCGCGCAACTGTTTAACTGTCCGGTCACCGCAATTCGTCATGATGATAACGGCGTAACTATTGAAACGGCGGACGGCGAGTACCAGGCGAAGAAAGCGATCGTCTGTGCGGGTACCTGGGTAAAAGAGCTGCTACCAGAACTGCCCATCCAGCCCGTACGTAAAGTATTCGCCTGGTATCAGGCCGATGGCCGCTATAGCGTGAAAAATAAATTCCCGGCCTTTACCGGTGAATTGCCCAATGGCGATCAATACTACGGTTTTCCGGCGGAAAACGATGCTCTGAAGATTGGGAAACATAACGGTGGTCAGGTCATTCATTCAGCGGATGAACGTGTTCCGTTTGCGGAAATTGACAGTGACGGTTCCGAAGCTTTCCCATTCTTACGTAGTGTGTTGCCAGGTATCAGCTGCTGCCTGTATGGCGCGGCTTGCACCTATGATAATTCGCCTGACGAAGATTTTATTATCGATACCCTACCAGGACACGCTAATACGCTACTGATTACCGGCCTGAGTGGGCATGGCTTTAAATTTGCTTCGGTATTAGGGGAAATAGCCGCTGACTTTGCGCAAGACAAAAAAATCGATTTTGATTTAACGCCATTCCGGCTTTCCCGCTTCCAATAATCATCTTCACGGCCTCCAAGTTGAGGCCGTTTTTACAGGAGCTTTTAATGCGTCGCCTGGTGAACTATCTCATCAATAATATTCGCGAACATCTCATGCTTTATCTTTTTCTCTGGGGGGTATTGGCGATTATGGATCTGATCTATGTGTTTTATTTTTAATCACCAGGCGCTGACACAAACTGACAAAAATTTAATTTCCCTTTCATTTGGCGTGAAAATTTGAATAAGCTTATTCCAGTCGCAGCAGCATTCACCAGACATCCCTCAGCCTGGAACCACTAAACTTATGAAGGTTCTTTCATTATTAAATCAAAATTATTGAAATAAAAATAAATATCATTCGGATTGTTGTTTTTAAGTTGCAATTCATCTCATGACAGGCCATTTTCATTACCTCGTGAATATGTTCTGGATGCAGTTATGCAATTCATAAATTCCCCTCAACGCTATGGTGTTATTTCTGCCGCTTTACATTGGCTGACGGCAATTATTGTCTATGGCATGTTTGCTTTAGGTTTGTGGATGGTAACGTTAAGTTATTACGACGGTTGGTATCACAAGGCGCCAGAGTTGCATAAAAGTATCGGTATTCTGTTAATGATGGGGCTGGTTATTCGCGTTCTCTGGCGTTTGATTTCTCCTCCGCCTGGCCCATTGAAAAGCTATTCCCCCGGTATACGTTACGGAGCGAAAGCAGGCCATCTGACACTTTATCTTTTGCTCTTTGCTATTGGCTTGAGCGGCTACCTTATTTCGACCGCCGATGGCAAACCCATCAGCATCTTTGGTTGGTTTGAAATACCCGCAACGCTTGCCGACGCAGGCACGCAAGCTGACTTAGCAGGAGCTCTACATTTCTGGTTTGCCTGGAGTGTCGTCGTCCTGTCAGTTATGCACGGATTTATGGCGCTGAAACATCATTTCATCGATAAAGACGACACCCTGAAGCGCATGCTGGGAAAGTCGTCATCTGACTATGGAGTATAAAAAATGAAAAAAAGCCTGCTTGGTTTAACCTTCGCTTCCCTGTTGTTCTCTGCCGGTTCAGCTATCGCTGCCGATTACAAAATTGACAAAGAAGGCCAGCACGCCTTTGTCAATTTCCGCATTCAACATTTGGGCTACAGCTGGGTTTACGGCACTTTTAAAGATTTCGACGGTACTTTTACGTTTGATGAAAAGAATCCGGCGGCCGATAAAGTCAATGTCACCATTAATACCACCAGCGTGGATACCAACCATGCCGAGCGCGATAAACATCTGCGCAGCGCGGATTTCCTCAACACAGCAAAATATCCGCAGGCAACCTTTACGTCCACTAGCGTAAAGAAAGACGGTGACGAGCTGGATATCACTGGTGATCTGACACTGAATGGCGTAACTAAACCAGTAACGCTGGAAGCGAAGTTGATTGGTCAGGGCGACGACCCATGGGGCGGTAAACGTGCAGGCTTCGAAGCTGAAGGTAAAATTAAGCTGAAAGACTTCAATATCAAGTCAGATTTAGGCCCGGCCTCTCAGGAAGTTGATCTGATTATTTCAGTGGAAGGTGTACAGCAGAAATAGTGCTGAAACGTTGCCGGATGACGCGCATCCGGCAATGATGTTTATTCCGCAGGATCAGGTATGCCCAGTGCCGTATTCAGGCGTCCCCGCGACTTATTGAAGATTTTATTGCCATTTTCTCGCCCGGCTCGACGGCGTCGTTGTTCTTCTGGCGGTAATGCGCTCTCTTCGCAGCAAATCTCACTACAACACCCCTTGAATTTCTCAGCACACGTCGGACACTGGATAAACAGCAAGTGACAGCCATCATTTTTACAGTTGGTATGGCTGTCGCATGGCGTGCCGCACTGAT
The DNA here is from genome assembly GCF_004212225.1 of Escherichia sp. E14V7. Classification (NCBI taxonomy): domain Bacteria; kingdom Pseudomonadati; phylum Pseudomonadota; class Gammaproteobacteria; order Enterobacterales; family Enterobacteriaceae; genus Escherichia; species Escherichia sp. E14V7. The sequence continues at coordinate 228,387 of NZ_RHJJ01000010.1, read as the reverse complement.
GGCAATGTGCAATAATTTCATCAGAGATGCGCTCGCCCATCCGTTCGTCAAAAACGAAATTTTTGCCAACAAAACGCACTGGTAAGCCTTGTTCACGCGCCTTACGGGCGTATTCAATAATGCCGCCTTCAATATGCCAGACTTTATTAAAGCCGTTATGCTTCATCCAGGCACTGGCCTTTTCGCAACGAATGCCACCAGTGCAGTACATGACGATTTTTTTATCTTTATGCGTCTGCATCATCTCAACCGCTTTCGGCAGTTGTTCACGAAAGGTATCAGCCGGAATTTCCAACGCATTTTCGAAATGACCGACTTCATATTCATAGTGGTTGCGCATGTCGATAAACAGCGTATCGGGATCATCAAGCATGGCATTCACTTCCGCCGCTTGCAGATATTCCCCGACATTGGTGGCATCAAATTGAGGATCGTCAATCCCGTCGGCGACAATCCGCTCGCGGACCTTCATGCGCAGCACCCAGAAGGATTTCCCATCATCATCCAACGCGATATTCAGGCGTAAACCATCTAACGCAGGATCAAAAGCATAAAGCTGTGCGCGAAATGTCTCGACGTTGCTCGCTGGTACACTAATTTGCGCGTTGATCCCCTCATGTGCCAGATAGACCCGGCCAAAAACATTCAACGAAGCAAATAGCTGATATAAAGCATCGCGGGTCACTTTAGGATCGGCAATATGGAAATATTTATAAAACGAAATGGTGGTGCGCGGTTCACTCTCGGCCAGCATTTTGGCTTTCAGTGCGTCGTTGGAAATTCGGTTGTGTAACACTGGCATGGTGTACGGTTCCTGCGAGGTGGGAAAGTAAAATCCGGCGCATGATATAGCAATAATCGCAAATTAACATCCACACATTTTACGCTACATTTGCGCATTAAAAATTATTAATAGTTTACATGCGCGGCATTTTCGCCCAGTCTTCAGCCTCAAATTTTGGTTGAGGGCGAAAAAATGCGACAATACATACAATTGCCCGTATAGGTTGAAAGACAGGATTGATATGACGAATCTACCCAAGTTCTCCACCGCACTGCTTCATCCGCGTTATTGGTTAACCTGGTTGGGTATTGGCGTACTTTGGTTAGTCGTTCAGTTACCCTACCCAATCATCTACCGCCTTGGCATTGCGACGGGGCGACTGGCGTTACGTTTAATGAAACGACGCGCCAAAATTGTGCATCGCAACCTGGAACTGTGCTTCCCGGAAATGAGCGAACAAGAGCGCCAGCAGATGGTGATTAAGAATTTTGAATCCGTTGGCATGGGACTGATGGAAACCGGCATGGCATGGTTCTGGCCAGAAAGTCGGGTTGCCCGCTGGACGGAAGTTATCGGCATGGAGCATGTCCGTGACGTGCAGGCGCAAAAGCGTGGCATCCTGTTAGTTGGCATCCATTTTCTGACGCTGGAACTCGGTGCACGACAATTTGGAATGCAGGAGCCGGGGATCGGGGTTTATCGCCCGAATGACAATCCATTGATCGACTGGCTGCAAACCTGGGGCCGCCTGCGTTCGAATAAATCGATGCTCGATCGCAAAGATTTAAAAGGGATGATTAAAGCACTTAAAAAAGGTGAAGTCGTCTGGTATGCGCCGGATCACGATTACGGTCCGCGCTCGAGCGTTTTTGTGCCATTGTTCGCTGTTGAGCAGGCGGCAACCACTAGCGGCACCTGGATGTTGGCACGAATGTCCGGCGCATGTCTGGTGCCATTTGTCCCTCGTCGTAAGCCGGACGGCAAAGGTTATCAATTGATCATGCTGCCGCCAGAGTGTTCACCGCCTCTGGATAACGCTGAAACCACCGCCGCGTGGATGAACAAAGTGGTCGAAAAATGCATCATGATGGCGCCAGAACAATACATGTGGTTGCATCGCCGCTTCAAAACGCGCCCGGAAGGCGTTCCTTCACGTTACTAACCTTCTTTATGCCGGATGCGCAGCATCGCATCCGGCACATCAGCATCAAATCCCCTGATTTAGCGATAAAAGCTCTCTGCATTGCGTCACTTATAAGTCAGGCGCATAATTAGTGTGCTTATCTTTTATTCTCTTGTTCACCGCGCCCTGGCGCACCAACAGCGGATTGCTATGTCACCCTGTGAAAATGACACTCCCATAAACTGGAAACGAAACCTGCTCGTTGCCTGGCTTGGCTGTTTTCTTACCGGCGCCGCCTTCAGTCTGGTAATGCCGTTCTTACCCCTCTACGTAGAGCAACTTGGCGTTACGGGCCACTCGGCGCTAAATATGTGGTCAGGGATTGTCTTCAGTATTACCTTTCTATTTTCCGCCATTGCTTCTCCGTTCTGGGGAGGATTAGCTGACCGCAAAGGTCGAAAAATTATGCTCCTGCGCTCTGCCCTCGGGATGGGTATCGTGATGGTGCTGATGGGGGTAGTGCAAAATATCTGGCAATTTCTGATCCTGCGAGCATTGCTGGGTCTGCTCGGTGGATTTGTCCCTAATGCCAACGCACTAATCGCCACTCAGGTCCCACGCAATAAAAGCGGCTGGGCGCTGGGTACGCTCTCTACCGGTGGCGTTAGCGGCGCGCTGCTCGGCCCCATGGCTGGCGGCCTGCTCGCCGATAACTACGGCTTACGTCCGGTATTTTTTATTACCGCCAGTGTGCTAATACTCTGCTTTTTCGTCACCCTATTTTGTATCAAAGAGAAATTCCAGCCAGTCAGCAAAAAAGAGATGCTGCACATGCGGGATGTCGTGACATCGCTTAAAAACCCGAAGCTGGTACTTAGCCTGTTTGTCACAACATTAATCATCCAGGTCGCCACCGGTTCAATCGCGCCAATCCTGACACTCTATGTCCGCGAACTGGCGGGGAATGTCAGTAATGTTGCTTTTATCAGTGGCATGATTGCCTCGGTCCCCGGTGTGGCTGCGCTACTTAGCGCGCCACGACTTGGCAAACTGGGGGATCGTATCGGGCCAGAGAAGATCCTGATAACGGCGCTGCTCTTTTCTGTGCTGCTGTTAATCCCTATGTCTTACGTCCAGACACCATTCCAACTGGGGGTTTTACGCTTTTTACTCGGGGCCGCCGATGGTGCGTTACTCCCCGCAGTACAAACGCTACTGGTCTATAACTCAACAAACCAAATCGCCGGACGAATTTTCAGCTACAACCAGTCATTTCGTGATATTGGCAACGTTACGGGACCATTGATGGGCGCGGCCATCTCGGCAAACTATGGTTTCCGCGCAGTGTTTCTGGTCACCGCAGGAGTTGTGTTGTTTAACGCGGTTTATTCCTGGAACAGTTTGCGTCGCCGCCGATTGCCCCAAGTGACAGGCTGATTTTTCGCCTTTCATACTTGCAAAAGCGCATAATCAGCTATTCTTTCCCTGAATACATCATCAAATCAAAGGGAGAATCGTGATGACTATGTACGCAACACTTGAAGAAGCCATTGATGCCGCACGGGAAGAATTTCTTGCTGACAACCCCGGAATTGATGCAGATGAAGCAAATGTGCAACAGTTCAATGTCCAGAAATATATTCTGCAAGATGGCGACATTATGTGGCAGGTTGAGTTTTTTGCTGATGAAGGCGAAGAAGGTGAATGTCTGCCAATGTTCAGCGGTGAAGCTGCACAAAGCGTCTTTGACGGCGATTATGATGAAATTGAAATCCGCCAGGAATGGCAAGATGAAAATACGCTGCATGAATGGGACGAAGGCGAATTTCAGCTTGAGCCGCCTCTGGATACTGAAGAAGGACGCGCTGCTGCCGATGAATGGGATGAGCGTTAATTACTCATATGGCCCATGTTGAATATCAATAGGCAGCAGTAAGGTATCAAAGACGAGGGAGAACGGCAGATCGAGGATCGTAACATAGCGCCATGCGGAGTCACGAACATCCCATTGCACTCCGGGATAATATTGGTTGCCATGCCCCTGCCCCGGTAAAGTGCGGCTAATGATGCTGCCACAGCCACTCAGTAAGGTAACCATGATGCCTACCACAATGAAACGCATTTGATACCTCTTTCCTAAAAAAATACCGGCATTACGCCGGTATTTTTATTGGCTCGTTGTTTTTGCCGGATGCGGCGTGAATGCCTTATCCGACCTACAAAATCTTGCAAACTCAATATATTGCAGGAACGATGTAGGCCTGATAAGCGTAGCACATCAGGCAACTACGTTTTTATTTCGAAGCCGCATCCGGGTTACGCAATGCCTGTGGATTCAGCTTTATCCCTTCATAGTAACTCACCCATGAAGAATATTTCTCCGGAGAGTTCCATACGCGGAAATGCAAACGTGCCATCGTTACCGGATCGCTCAAAAGCACCAGACGACGATCGCGGTTCAGCTTCTCTGGCGTCTCGTTCAGCGCCTGTTCAACGTGGCGGTCACGGGCGATTTCCAGCACCTTACTGGCGCGGTGACGCGCGGTCGCCATTGCCGTTGCCAGGGCGTTAAACGACGGGTTAAATACCGCGTGCATAAAGCCATCGTCGAGAGAACGTTGACGGTTCATCTCAAGGAAACGATCGGTATCTACCAGCACCTGCGGCGGTGAATACTCTTCCGGGATCAGGAACAGTTTCCAGCGTTTAGCACGCAGCCCCACGGTCGCACGACTGGAGATCACCGAAACAAACGGTGACAGGATCAGTGAGAAGACAATCGGCGCCAGCCAGAACAGGAATCTCAGATCCAGCCATGCCATGCCAACCGCCCACACCAGGCCCAGTAACAGTTGCGAACCGTGACGTTTAAACGCTTCTCCCCAGGAAGTGGAGTCATCATCACGTTGCGGTGAATTCCACACCACCTCCCAGCCGAGGAATGCACTGACCACGAATACCGTATGAAACAGCATGCGCACCGGCGCCAGCAGTACGGAGAACAGCACTTCCAGCAGCAGCGACAAGGTGACGCGCCAGAAGCCACCATACTCTTTAGTCCCTTTGCACCAGATGAGCAAAATACTCAACAATTTTGGCAGGAACAGCAGCACCATTGTTGAGGCAAACAGTGCAATCGCCAGTTCAGGACGCCATTGCGGCCACACCGGAAACAACTGCCGTGGTTGCAGGAAGTATTGCGGTTCGGTCAACGCATGCACTACCTGTAATGCGGTCGAGAGCGCGAGGAACATAAACCACAGCGGCGCAGAGAGATAAGACATTACCCCCGTCAGGAACACCGCACGGTGTACCGGGTGCATCCCTTTGACCAGGAACAGGCGGAAGTTCATCAGGTTGCCGTGACACCAGCGACGGTCACGCTTTAGCTCGTCCAGCAAGTTTGGTGGCAACTCTTCATAAGAGCCCGGGAGATCGTACGCAATCCATACTCCCCAACCTGCACGGCGCATCAGTGCCGCTTCTACAAAGTCGTGCGACAGGATTGAACCAGCAAAAGAGCCTTCACCCGGCAACGGCGCCAGCGCGCAGTGTTCGATAAAGGGTTTCACGCGGATAATCGCGTTATGCCCCCAGTAGTGCGACTCGCCAAGTTGCCAGAAGTGCAGACCGGCAGTGAACAATGGCCCATAAACACGGGTCGCAAACTGCTGGCAGCGCGCGTACAGCGTATCCATACCAGATGCTTTCGGCGAAGACTGGATAATCCCGGCGTTCGGGTTGGCTTCCATCAGGCGCACCAGGCCGCACAAGCAATCACCGGTCATCACTGAATCGGCATCCAGCACTACCATGTAGCTGTACTGACTGCCCCAGCGACGGCAGAAGTCATCGATATTACCGCTTTTACGCTTTACACGACGGCGGCGGCGGCGATAGAAAATCTGCCCTTCTCCGCCGACTTCAGCGATAAGCTCCATCCAGGCTTTTTGCTCTGCGACGCAGATATCCGGGTTGTAACTATCACTCAGAATGTAGACATCAAAGTGTTTAGCATTGCCGGTGGCTTTTACCGATTCCCACGTTGCGCGCAAGCCTGCAAAGACGCGATTCACGTCTTCATTACAGATGGGCATGATCAATGCCGTACGATGCTCCGGGTTTAGCGGCTCATCGCCAACGGTCGACGCAGAAATACTGTATTTATCGCGACCAATGAGCAGTTGCAGGAACCCCATCAACGCGGTCCAGAAACCGGCAGACACCCAGCAGAAAAGAACAGCAAAGAGGATCAGAATGCCGGTTTGCAGCATATAAGGCAGGAGCTGCATAAAGGAAACCCACAGATCCTGATCGACCATATCAACCGGATTAATAAACGCCCACCCCTGGTACGGAAGAATCGTCTTCATGTACCAGGTGGCGACAACGGTTTGCGCCAGTGTCAGGATAAGCAGGATATAACGACGGATTGTCCCGACGGTACGCCATTTTTGCTCGCTTTCCTGTTCTTCTTTGGTCAACCGAGCCAGATAGCGCGGTGTCACATCGCGCCCGCGCAGACGATCCCAGAATCGCCCTACCGGGTTAGTTCGCCACGGGTCGGGAAACATAGAGGAACGTTTTGCTTTCGGCATGGCCTGCAGCTGATCGCGTCCTTCGTCGTCTTTAATTAACTGCCCATCAGCCAGCGAATCCGGCCAGGCTTGTTCAAGACGCGCCTTCACCGACCCTTGCGGGGAGTCATCCTCCCGCGCCCAGGTGCGGTGTTCGGCATCCAGCGCCTGATGAACGGCGCGGATATCGGTCTTCGGCAATGCCGCTTTCTCACTGGCGGAGATGGGCATTGCGTCAATGTACTCAGTTGTTTTATTCATTGGCAGGTAACTGGTAGCTCCAGGTTTCACTCAACGTCTGATCGGCATTCACCAGCGCAGCACGCATTTCAGTGGTTTTCTTGGCATCTTTCACTTTCACGCGCATTACCAGACGCCAGCCTTTGGTGACCGGGTTATAACGCACTGTACTCTCTGCAATCTCACCATTATCGCCAATACTGGTTTGTGCGGTGACTGGCGTATCCGCTGGCAGTTTTTTCATTTCTGCACCAGTAAAATCGACCACAAAGGCGATAGTACCGTCAGGTTGACGAATCAGGTTTGATTGTTTCACATCCCCCGTTGAACGACGCGTCTGCTGTACCCAGGCGTTATCTGGCGCATGCAATTTGTCTTCATCCCGGCTGAAGGTGATGGTGTATTTAAAGTTCATCTCTTTACCCGGTTCCGGCAGCTGGTCCGGCGTCCAGTAAGCGACGATGTTATCGTTAGTTTCATCGTTGGTCGGGATTTCTACCAACTCAACGCTACCTTTACCCCACTCCCCTTTCGGTGTTACCCAGGCGCTTGGACGCAGATCGTAACGGTCGTCGAGATCTTCAAAACGAGAGAAGTTGCGGCCACGCTGTAACAGACCAAACCCTTGCGGATTCTCCATAGAGAAGCTGCTAACTGCCAGATGTTTCGGGTTATTCAGCGGACGCCAGATCCACTCGCCGTTACCGGCATGGATAGACAAGCCGTTTGAGTCGTGCAATTCCGGACGATAGTTATTCGCCGGAGACGGCTGGTTCGGTCCGAACAGGAACATACTGGTTAGCGGCGCAACACCCAGTTTGCCGACTTTGTCGCGCAGATAAATTTTAGACTGCACATCAACAACCGTGTCACGCCCTGGCATAACCACAAACTTGTAAGCGCCTGTCGCTCGCGGTGAGTCAAGCAATGCATAAATGGTTAAACGTTTATCAGTCGGTTTTGGACGCTCGATCCAAAACTCTTTAAAGCGCGGAAATTCTTCACCGGATGGCAACGCGGTATCAATTGCCAGGCCGCGTGCAGAAAGGCCATAAACCTGACCTGCACCAATCACGCGGAAATAGCTGGCCCCGAGCATGCTGACGATTTCATCGTTTTTATCTTTGCTGTTGATCGGGTAAAGCACTTTAAAACCGGCAAAACCAAGGTCTTTTACCGTGTCTTTGTCATGCTGAACATCGCCGAATGTAAAATAATCCGGACTGTATTTGATTCTTTTTACTGCCGTTGCAGTAACTTCATTGATTTTGACCGGCGTGTCGAAGTACATACCCTGATGGTAGAACTCGAGCTTGAATGGGGTCTTCAGATTGTTCCAGTAGGCTTTGTCATGATTAAACTGGATCTGCTGATAATCCGCGTATTTCATGTCGCGGAAAACGGAGGGCAAGTTGCTTTTAGGCGTCTCATAGCCTTTTCCGGCTAAGGATTGAGCTTGCTTTGCAACATCGTCAATGCTGAACGCCCAGCTTGAAGAGGTATACAGGGTTAACATTACTGCAGCACTCAACCAACGCATTTTCATCATTTGTAGTTTATGTTTCATAATAAGTAAGCACTTCCCCCTTTGTGTGCTTATATCGATCCGATCTATTTTAATGGATAACCAGCCATTACGACAACAGAATCCCGGTGTTATTCAGCATGCTGGCTCATGGATTAAGCACTTGATTGCGGCCGTTTTCACTTTCCGTGCTTCTCCTAAAGACAGAAGCAGCGAGTTCGTGTAGGGTTTGCCAGCAAATTTATTTATCAACAGTCTTACAGACGCTTCCATTTTGGTTAGTGGTAGTGACTATGCCGCGCAAAAACACCCGTGAAGCCTGTGCCAGATGCGGTCAGGTCGATGTTGTTATGGCAAAAGCCTAAAGGCATTACCCGGCAGGGATAAGACGAAAAATCCGAGATTAGTTAATCATATATGAATCCAGTACCCGCGCAGCGTGAATATTTCCTCGACTCCATCCGCGCCTGGTTGATGTTGTTAGGGATCCCTTTTCATATTTCTTTAATCTATTCAAGCCACACCTGGCATGTGAATAGCGCAGAACCATCCTGGTGGCTGACACTTTTTAACGATTTCATCCACTCGTTCCGCATGCAGGTATTTTTCGTTATTTCTGGTTATTTTTCCTACATGCTTTTTTTGCGCTACCCATTGAAAAAATGGTGGAAAGTTCGCGTCGAACGTGTGGGGATCCCGATGTTAACGGCCATTCCTCTGCTGACCTTGCCGCAATTCATTATGCTGCAGTATGTCAAAGGCAAAGCAGAAAGCTGGCCTGGCCTGTCATTATATGACAAATATAATACACTGGCCTGGGAATTAATTTCGCACCTGTGGTTTTTACTGGTATTGGTGGTCATGACGACACTTTGCATATGGATATTTAAGCGCATCAAAGATAATTTAGATAATTCCGAAAACAAAAATAAAAAATTCTCAATGGCTAAACTATCGGTGATCTTCTTATGCCTCGGCATCGGCTATGCGGCAATAAGAAGAACGCTCTTTATCGTTTATCCGCCTATTTTAAGCGATGGCATGTTCAATTTTATTTTCATGCAGGCGCTGTTTTATATGCCGTTTTTTATCCTTGGTGCATTAGCTTTTATTTTCCCTAATCTTAAAGCCTTGTTTACCACACCTTCTCGTGGTTGCACACTTGCTGCAGCAATGGCATTTGTCGCATATTTGCTCAATCAACGTTACGGTAGCGGCGATGCCTGGATGTATGAAACCGAGTCGGTGATCACGATGGTACTCGGCTTGTGGATGGTGAATGTGGTTTTCTCCTTTGGTCACCGTTTGCTCAATTTTCAGTCGGCGCGGGTGACCTATTTTGTAAACGCATCGCTGTTTATCTACCTGGTTCACCACCCGTTAACGCTGTTTTTCGGCGCATACATCACCCCGCATATCACCTCAAATTGGCTTGGTTTTCTCTGCGGTCTGATATTTGTGATAGGGATTGCGATAATTCTGTATGAAATTCATTTACGCATTCCGTTGTTGAAGTTTTTGTTCTCCGGAAAACCGGCCATTAAGCGCGAGAATGATAAAGCACCAGCCCGCTGAGCCACGCTTACAATAACCATTCAACGGGTAATATTGACGCCAGTCTGACCAAAACCCGCTTCCAGAAACTGGTTGCGGGTTCTTTTTTGAGAATAATTTCTTCCTTCCCGTGGCGATCGACCCAGTTAATCCGCCCCCACCGATCCAAACGCAACTGCCAGGCCGCATCATACTGACTCTGAATAAAGCGTTTATCGATCAGTTGCGCCAGCGTTTTATTCTCTATTACCAGGCCCATTTCAGTGTTGAGTAATGTAGAACGCGGGTCGAAATTGAATGAACCAATAAATACGGTTTTGCCATCGACACTGAAGGTCTTGGCATGCAGACTGGCACCGGAATTCCCGGTTATTCCGCGGTCGTGCAGTGTACCGGGTTGTTCCTGCGTCGGCTTCAGCTCATAGAGTTCCACGCCATAACGGAGCAATTTTTTGCGCCAGCGTGCGTAGCCAGCATGCACCACAGCGACATCATTGGCGGCAAGTGAGTTGGTTAAGATTGCTATCTTTACCCCTTTTCTTACCATTCGTAACAGTTGCGCTACACCTGCACGCGTCGGCACAAAATAGGAAGAGATAATATCAATCCGCTCGCCGGGTGACCCCATGATATCGAACAGATGCTGCGGCAGAAGGGAATGGCGTTTTGCTTTGCCCTCCCCTTTCGCAGGATCATCACTTAATAAACGCGTTTTTGCCCAAATAAGCGGTAACGACCCCTCAACGAGTTGATTCATAAAAGGGCTTGATTCCAGTTTATGCAAATAGCGATGCGTGATGCTGTCATTATGCCAGGATGCGGGTAGCTCAATACGATCAGCCATTTCACCTTCTGGCACATCCAGAACATGCTGCAAGGGTGAAACTGATTTGCAATACCAGTAGCGGGCGAAATCATCAGCGACGTCCTCAACAACCGGCCCCATTGCCATCACATCTAAATCTGAAAAAAGCGGTTCTTCTCCTGCTCCAAAATATGCATCGCCGATGTTTCTCCCCCCCACCAGAGTCACCACGCCATCGACGGTAAAACTCTTATTGTGCATACGTCGATTGAGACGGGAAAAATCGGTGATATAGCCAAGCGGACGCAATAAGCGAAATGAGAAAGGATTGAAAAGTCGAACTTCAATCCGCGGATGACTATCGAGCAAGCGTAAAATGTCATCAAGTCCGGGTGTATTGTTGTCATCAAGCAACAAACGAACGCGAACGCCACGCTTCGCGGCGGCTAACAGAGCGGAAAACAGTAACCGCCCCGACATATCGTCCTGCCAGATGTAATACTGAACATCCAGCGTATGTTCCGCCATTTCTGCCAGGCGATAACGTGCGGCAAACGCGTCCAGACCTTTATCAAGGGGGAAAATGCCGCACAGTCCTGGATGTTGCGAACACAAGGGCAACACCGCGCTCGCCAGCCGGGGCAAATCATTCATCTCCTTGTTGGGTAAGGAGTCTTTCGTAGAGATGGGCGTTTTCTTCATCATAACAGACAAAGTATACCTGCTCGGGTAAAGCGTGACGGGTAATAAATTCCGAAACGGTTTTTACTGCTATTTCGGCCGCTGCAGCGCGTGGGTATCCATAAACACCAGTACTAATGGCAGGGAAAGCTACCGATGTATAACTGTTCGCCGCCACCAGTCGCAGACTATTGAGATAGGCATCCTGTAATAGCTGATCTTCATTTTGTTCTCCGCCGCGCCACACTGGTCCAACAGTATGTACAACAGCTTTGGCGGGGAGATCGCCTGCGAGGGTAATTACTGCGTGTCCCGTAGGGCAGTCGCCCTGTTGTTGTCTGACTTTTAAACAAGCATCCAGCAGCGCCGGACCGGCAGCGCGATGTATAGCGCCATCGACGCCGCCTCCCCCCATCAACGATGGATTTGCCGCATTAACAATCACATCAACGGCCAGTTTGGTAATATCGCCCTGTACAACATGAATACGCGATTTCATAACGCCTCCTTACACCATCTTGTTTCTTAAGTGTACAGCAGGGTTTTTAGAGAAATCGCATTTTTCTTGTCGGCGACGTGAGTGGTTCAGAAACTTAGTTATATTCGATATTCATCACAGCCAGCTTTTTCTGCTCATCAAGATACTGCACTTTTACTGAGGCAATTTGCGCATTTTTAACTTTGCCGCTCATTAGCTCTTTGCTGGAATACGTTTTGCTCTGTACAGGACCATTTTGCATACAGGTCATTTCAACTGGCGCTTGTAGGGAGCTCACGTCACACGCCGGTTCCACAATTTGACCATAAAAATGAATCACGCCACCTTGCGCATTGCTTTCCGCTGTTGCAAAAAAAGGAAAAACCAGGCTGCCAAGCATAAGGGAGTTTAATAACGGTCTGAACATCTCTTCTATTTCCTCAATGATTAATCATCCTTGAGGGTGTGTTATCCATGCTTTCAGGTGGTCGATTCGTATCAGACCATTCTCTTCCGGCTCATTTTATGCTCAACTATCAATACATTAAGACTTTCCTGAAGAGGGCGGCCATTGTTGTGATAAATGAAGTGACTGTCCATCAGAAACAGTAACAACTATTTTCACCCGATCGTCCGGGGAAATATTTAAACTCAACTTCGTCAAGGCAATGGGTTGATTAGCGGGTAATGAAAGGGTCTTTTCTTGCTTCGTCTGACTTTGTCCCGAACTGCCTTCACGCAGAGATAATATTTGCACCCGGCACAAGCATGATTGCGTCAGAGTAACCTCAGGAATAATGGTGTACATGTCACCTTGTTGGGTTGTATTAAAGGTTATCTGGCTGGAAAGCGCCGCGAGAAGTAATAACGCGTTCATACTATTCTCCCGAAAAAAAACAGGGCTTGCGCCCTGTTTCTGTAATACAAATTCTGTATTAGTACTGATGAGCGGTCGCGTTGTTACCAAAGCCAACCTGAGTTACGTTGACACTGGAGTTAGATGCAGTCTGGTCAACTGCTGCACCGTTGCCGCCACCGAACTGTTTAACAGTCATTTCAGAGTTTTTACCGTTCCACTGATCCAGTGTCGCGCTGTTACCAAAGCCACGTTGGGTCAGTTCAATTGAGCTGTCATCAGAACCTTGTCCCACATCTGCGCCGTTACCGCCGCCGTGCTGGGTAATTGTCAGATCAGAGTTGCGGGCATCAGCCTGCAATGCAACAGCAGAGTTACCGCCACCGTATTGGTAAATATTCAGTTCTGAATTCGGGCCGCTGTTATTACCGCCACCACCGTGGTTGCCGCCGCCACCGCCGTACTGAGGAATAGAACCTGCCAGAGCGCTACCGGAGAATACGATTGCTGCAATTGCTGCTACTTTTAAAAGTTTCATGTAAAACCCCCATCGGATTGATTTAAAAGTCGAATGGAAATTAACGCTGTGTTACGCGAATAGCCATTTGCGACTGTCTCTGCACTACAATTGCCGTTTTTTGAGTACCATGCTGCGTAATATTTGCTTTATTACCAGAACCTTTCTGGATAATCATTGCAGTATTACCATATGCGCCCTGCGAAATACTGGCATCGTTGGCATTGCCCGCCTGATCAATATACGCAAGGTTATAATCTCCTGTCTGGTCAATCTTTGCCCGGTTGTTATTACCATCTTGCGAAACAACCGACAAAAGTTTAGAGCCTCCCTGCCGTAACTGTGCACTATTATTAGCACCAGCTTGACCAATTATGGCTGCCTGATTAAATGAAGACTTACTCAATTCATTTACCGCAAAGTTATACTCTGAATTAGCTAAATCATAACCTGCCGCGGCTGCAATCCCAGGCGCACCCAGTACTGTTAACATCATAAATAACAATCTGTTTTTCATGTTGTCACCCTGGACCTGGTCGTACATTTAAGAAATTTAAATCATTTCAACTTGGTTGTTAACGCAAACCGTTTTTTGTTAACGCTGCGTTACGATGGAAAGTATGTCTGCGGAAATATTTTTAATAACTCACCCGCGCGTTGTATTTTTCTTTTTTTACTCATGCCAAAGTATTAAAACTCGCGTAAATACGCTGTTATTTACGCAAAAATTATTTTGTTTACTTTTAAACCGTCGTTTTTTGGCCGCGAAAATTCGACAAACTATCTCTCCTCATGATTCACGAAGATTCTGTCGATATGTTTACCTGACAAGCCGTCACAAACATCGTTTTTTTGCAGCCAAAAATTGTCCATGAAGAGAATCTGAAAATGCAGACAATTTTAGCGCAACAAAAGGACCAGAGATAAATAAATTTTATAAAAACAATCATGTAGTTACGCGTATTTGTATGACTTTTCAAAATTGTGCAATAAAAGCCATATGTACAACTTTTCTATCATTAGCAAACTTAACAATCCCTTAATGTTAACAAATTTAATTACCAAATTACATTTTGTTACATGTTTAACACTTGATTTAAGATTTGTAATGGCTAGATTGAAATCAGATGTAATCCATTAGTTTTATTTTTTACCCATTTAGGGTTGATTTATTACTACACACAGCAGTGCAACATCTGTCAGTACTTCTGGTGCCTTTATTGAATAAAGGCAGCTGTCAGGTGTGCGATTAATAAAAAGAGCGGGGTTTCATCATGTTTAATGAAGTCCATAGTATTCATGGTCATACATTACTGTTAATCACTAAACCTTCCTTGCAAGCGACTGCGTTATTGCAGCATTTAAAACAATCGCTGGCAATCACAGGAAAACTACATAACATTCAACGTTCTCTGGACGATATATCTTCTGGCTGCATTATTCTGTTGGATATGATGGAAGCAGATAAAAAACTCATCCATTACTGGCAGGATACATTAAGCAGAAAACACAACAACATCAAAACACTGTTGTTAAATACTCCAGACGATTACCCGTACCGCGACATTGAAAACTGGCCTCATATCAACGGTGTTTTTTACGCCCTGGAGGATCAAGAACGCGTCATCAATGGGTTGCAAGGCGTCTTACGCGGGGAATGCTACTTTACGCAAAAACTTGCCAGCTATCTGATTACACATTCAGGTAACTATCGTTATAACAGCACGGAATCTGCCCTCCTAACTCATAGGGAAAAAGAGATCCTTAATAAACTGCGTATCGGCGCCTCCAATAACGAGATTGCTCGTTCGCTGTTCATCAGCGAAAATACGGTTAAAACGCATCTTTATAATCTTTTCAAGAAGATAGCAGTCAAAAACCGGACTCAAGCAGTCTCATGGGCAAACGATAACCTCAGGCGATAAAGCCATGAAACGTTATTTATGCTGGATTGTAGCAGCGAATATTTTCTTCGCTGCGGGGAATGTTCACGCCGTAGAGGTAGAAGTACCGGGATTGTTAACTGACCATACTGTTTCATCCATTGGACATGATTTTTATCGTGCCTTTAGTGATAAATGGGAAAGTAGCTATACCGGGAACTTGACGATTAATGAAAGGCCCAGTGCACGATGGGGAAGCTGGATCACCATAACGGTAAATCAGGACGTTATTTTCCAGACTTTTTTATTCCCATTGAAAAGAGACTTCGAGAAAACTGTTGTCTTTGCACTGGCACAAACTGAAGAAGCACTGAACCGTCGACAGATTAGTCAGGCTTTACTGAGTACGGGCGATTTAGCGCCTGATGAATTTTAAATTAAATTGTCCGGAGGCTGCAATGCGTGTCAAACATGCAGTAATTCTACTCATGCTAATTTCGCCAATAAGTTGGGCCGGGAATATGACCTTCCAGTTCCGCAATCCTAATTTTGGTGGCAACCCCAATAATGGCGCTTTTTTACTAAACAGCGCCCAGGCACAGAACTCGTATAAAGATCCAAGCTATGATGATGACTTTGGTATTGAAACGCCCTCGGCGTTAGATAACTTCACCCAGGCCATTCAGTCACAAATATTAGGTGGGCTGCTGACAAATATTAATACGGGTCAGCCAGGACGAATGGTGACTAACGAATATATCGTCGATATTGCCAACCGGGATGGTCAGCTGCAACTGAACGTAACCGATCGTAAAACGGGTCAAACGTCCACGATTCAGGTTTCGGGATTACAAAATAACTCAACCGATTTTTAAGCCCCAGCTTTGTAAGGAAAATAATATGCAGCGCTTATTTGTTTTGGTTGCAGTCATGTTGCTGAGTGGATGCTTAACAGCACCACCAAAAGAAGCCGCCAAGCCGACATTAATGCCTCGAGCTCAAAGCTACAAAGATTTAACCCATTTGCCTTCGCCAACGGGCAAAATCTTTGTCTCGGTATACAACATCCAGGATGAAACTGGACAATTTAAACCCTATCCGGCGAGTAACTTCTCCACCGCAGTTCCGCAAAGCGCGACCGCCATGTTGGTCACCGCATTGAAAGATTCGCGTTGGTTTGTACCACTGGAGCGTCAGGGCCTACAAAACTTACTGAACGAACGTAAGATTATTCGTGCGGCACAAGAAAACGGCACTGTTGCGCTCAATAACCGGATCCCGCTACAGTCGCTGACGGCAGCCAATATCATGGTTGAAGGGTCGATTATTGGTTATGAAAGTAATGTGAAATCGGGCGGTGCCGGGGCGAGATACTTCGGTATTGGCGCCGATACGCAGTACCAACTTGACCAAATCGCGGTGAACTTGCGTGTCGTTAATGTCAGCACCGGTGAAATCCTGTCATCAGTGAACACCAGTAAGACCATTCTTTCCTATGAAGTCCAGGCCGGCGTCTTCCGCTTTATCGACTACCAGCGGTTACTGGAAGGGGAAGTAGGATATACCTCGAACGAACCCGTTATGCTATGCCTGATGTCGGCGATTGAAACCGGTGTTATCTTCCTGATTAATGATGGTATCGACCGCGGTCTGTGGGATTTGCAGAATAAAGCAGATCTGCAGAATGACATTCTGGTGAAATACCGCCATCTGTCAGTACCGCCGGAATCCTGATCCATAAAAATGCCGGAGTATTAATCCGGCTTTTACATATTCAATGTAAAGCGTGATTCTCTCACGCTTTATTTTTTACTTGTTGCTCATGGTTAGCGGTCTTAGCACTGCGCGCCGCCAACCAAAGCCCACTGTTTTTCATCGCGTAACCAAACACCAGCCCAAGCGCCAGAGATGGCAATACCAGTTTCCAGTTTCCCTGCGCGGCAAACGTCGCACACGCACCGATAAATGTACCCGGAACAAATGACAGCAATAGCTGTTTGGCCTGAATACACATCAGGAAAGCGACAATGCCAGTCATGACATAGCCAACTATTTCCAGATGGGGTGCCAGCGCACTACCGTAAATAATGACCATTGCCCACACCACACCGCTAAGCAGCGTTGCAGCGGAGATCGCCAACCCTTTCAGGCCGCCTTGCGGACAGGCAAAGTAGGCCGTGCAGCCAAGGAAACCAGCCCAGCTGAGTAAACCAAGGGAAACGGCCACCCATCCCCAGATACCGGAGAGAATGCCCGTTGTGATTGCAATAGAGAGAAGTATGTTCATGCCGCGAATGATAGCAGAAAACGCGGCCATGAATGAGATCGAGCACACATTTTATGCAACGTAGCGTTTGATGTTGCATTCACTAGTGATCACGATCACACTTATTCTTCTTTTTCTTCCTCAAGTTCATCCCACATTGCGCCGATAGCATCGCGGGTCAGTGGTGCCATAGTGCGCCAGAACGGCGTGGTTGCATGGGCCTCAATTTTACCGAGAAATGCGCCACACCACGGCAACAGATACTCGCTGAACAACGTTTCCAGTGCTTCGCTTTCATCTTCCGTTGACTGATCTTCCAGCCAGGAAGCCGCAAGCAGTAACGTGCCGATGTGATCGGCTGGCGTATCAGCTAACGGCATCCCGCGTTCTGAAAGAAAAGCACGCACTTCCGCTTCCGTCGCGCCCTCAACCCAGGCACTGCGGTAAGGCGGTACTGCACATTCATCGCCGATAAACAGCGCATTGTAATCGGCAGATACTTGCGCCATATCACAACTTTTCTGCAAGCGTGCCAGCAACTCATCCTGCTCCAGAGGCCAGCTCGCTGCCAATTTTCCCTCACGAATCAGGGTAAACAGCGGAACCAGTAAAGGGTCCTGCGGTTGGCGGTAATAAAGTGACCCCAGTACACGACACAGGATAGAAAACTCGTTCATTTATTTATTTCCATAAAAGCAATTAAAGTTCAGCAAATTCCGCAATCGGCGCCATACCGCGGGATTCCAGGAAGTTGAGTAAACGGCGCGGTGAAACATTCAAAATGCGTTCTTCTGGAAAATCAACCGCGTCAAGAATTTTACGACACTCTTCAAAATCACCCATAGTAAACGCGGTATGAGAATCCGAGCCTAATGCCACCCAACCGCCAGCATCGCGCACCGCAGCGGCAACTGCACGGCAGTTATCTTCACTGCCTTTGCGCGAGTGTAGGAAGGACGAATTATTGATTTCCAGCGCGACCTGGTGTTTCGCGGCTGCTTCCGCAACTGCTTTGAAATCAATGGAATATTTCGGATTGCCCGGATGGCTTATTATGTGCACATTGCCGCTGGCGATAGTCGCGATCATCGCTTGCGTATTGGTCGCTTCATCATGTGGTGCAAAAACCGGTTCATGAAAACCAGCAATGATTAAATCCAGCGACTCAAACATTTTGCCGCTACAGTCAATTTCACCGTCAACATTTTTAATGTTGGCTTCAATGCCGCGCAGGATCCCTACCCCATCAACCACTCGTGGCCAAATACGCATATTAATGAAATGCCAGTGATGCGGCGCATCTTCCATATCCGGGCCGTGATCGGTAATTGCAAAAAGCTTGATTCCCTTCTGTTTAGCCTGGGCAATGTAGTCACTTAATGTGCTGTATGCATGCGTGCTGGCAACGGTATGCATATGTAGGTCGACGGGATACATAACTCTCTCCTGTATTCAATTCTTGCCAAGGATAGCAGGAATCCTGGCGCTTTATTAGTAGCCTCGAACTCGGTCGACTTGCCCGCTGACGGCCTCACCTCTTTCTAGCTGGGAAATGGTGCGCGAAATATACTCCACTGCTTCGACGGGGCGAGTAATAGCTGCCACATGTGGCGTTATCGTGACGCGTGGATGTTGCCAGAGCGGGCTTTCCGGCGGTAAAGGTTCACGATTAAAAACATCCAGCATGGCTCCTTTAATCTTGCCACTTTCCAGCGCCGCGAGCAGGTCATCTTCCACCACATGGACGCCACGCGCCAGATTAAGAAGATACGCGCCATCCGGTAATTGATTGAATAATTGTTGATTAATAATGCCGATCGTTTCGGGCGTATTCGGTAACAGATTAATCAGTACCCGGCATTGACTCAGAAATGCCTTCAGCTCTTCGCCTCCAGCAAAGCTTTGTACATCTGGCCAGGATTTACGACTGCGACTCCAGCAACGCAGCGGAAAGCGCCATGTTTGTAGACTCTGTGCGACTTTACTGCCCAACACGCCAGCGCCCAGGATGCCAATTGTAAAATCTTCCCGATGATATTCAGGCAGCGGTTGCCAGTGTGAAGCATTTTGCTGGATTCGATAATCGTCAAAACGTCGGAACCAATGTAGCACCTGGCTGACAGCATATTCCTGCATTTGCTCGCCCATACCGGTATCTTCCAGGCGGAAAAGCGGAATGGAGGGTTTAAGCATTTCAGGGTGTGCCTGTAGTTTACTCAATATAGAATCCACACCGGCGCCTAGTGCAAACACAGCTTTAAGATCGCGTCCTGCCAGCATTTCAACTGGAGGATGCCAGACTAACGCATAATCCGCGCCCTGGTTATCTCCGTTTTTCCAGGCTCTGACCCTGGCATGAGGTATCGCTTTACTCAGCGCCTCAATCCACCATTTTGAGTCAAAGGTTGGGTGATAAAAGATGATATCCATATTGGCTCCCGAAAAGAGTTGAGCGGAATTTATTCGCGCTTATTGTTATGATCTGCAAGGAACATCAGAATAGCAAATCTGCTGTCGGTGGCAAAAAAAGCGAAACTTGCTTATTTAAGCCGCAAATTGATTGAAGTTTGAATAAACGCACTTTTTTTTTTTAAAAGTTTGTTGACCCGAGGCGACTATTTCCCTAAATTAGCGCCCGTTCCAGCAAGACAGGAACAACAATTTGGTGAGGTGTCCGAGTGGCTGAAGGAGCACGCCTGGAAAGTGTGTATACGGCAACGTATCCGGGGTTCGAATCCCCGCCTCACCGCCATATTTTAAGAAGAGCTCGTACGAAAGTACGGGCTTTTTTTCGCATGTTGCACAGCCCGGCGGGGATGAGAAGCCCGGACCCGGGTTCGACAACTGGCGACAGCCAGTTGGACAGACCGTGAACGCAGTGAACGGGCTGCCCGCAGGGCGAGCGAAGCGAGTCAATCCCCGCCTCACCGCCATATTTTAAGAAGAGCTCGTACGAAAGTACGGGCTTTTTTTTCGCATATTGCACAGCCCGGCGGGGATGAGAAGCCCGGCCCCGGGTTCGACAACTGGCGACAGCCAGTTGGACAGACCGTGAACACAGTGAACGGGCTGCCCGCAGGGCGAGCGAAGCGAGTCAATCCCCGCCTCACCGCCATATTTTAAGAAGAGCTCGTACGAAAGTACGGGCTTTTTTTTCGCATGTTGCACAGCCCGGCGGGGATGAGAAGCCCGGACCCGGGTTCGACAACTGGCGCCAGCCAGTTGGACAGACCGCGAACGCAGTGAACGGGCTGCCCGCAGGGCGACGAGGAATTTCCCAAAATAGTCTCCTGTTGCGTTCAGAAAGGATGAGGTAAGTGATACCTTGTTTTGTAAAATCATTTTTGCATTAGATAATACCGAAATAATATTTATTATTTACCAAGGCAAAAGCTGAATATAAATGTACAAAGTGATTCAATTCTAACTATTGTGGGTAAATGGATGGGAGTATCCTTTAATAACAGACAGCATGACTATGCTCTTCTGAAGCGAGCACAAGACAAAAGAGTTTCCGATATTGCTTTAGGAACTCTTGATACAAAAGATCCTGATGCTGATACTCACCTGCTTCTTGTTGAAGCAAAATAAATCTTAACTCTTACGAAACAGGTTGGCATTCAGGCACTCCAGACTCGCATATGTTCATGATCTACAAACAAAGACTCAAGATGTCATATCTGCGATGAATTCTACATATTCTAAAATGGAGGATAAAGCATGAACTTAACTGAAATTTCAAAAGAAATTGAAAAATTAAAATACCATATAAGTATCCTTGGTGACATAATCGATTATCATAATCATCCCGTGGAGTCATTAACTATTTCAATGGATTGGAATGAAAGAAACATTAATCGTACACATGATATATTTGAAAAATACGATGAAAAATTAAGCAACAATGAAAAATTAAAATGGTATGAATTTGAAAACGACTTAAAAGATGAACTCGATATTGAATACCAAATGGTAAAACAAGTTATTCTTGCTTTTTACAAAAACCATCAGTGGACAGATGTTTGTTATCAATATGCGCTGAGTTTTGGCCCCAACATACCTGCCGAGTTTTACCAAATTATTCGCCACAATAACTGATTGTTTATCTGGTAGTAGGCTAAATCTATTACCAGATAAATGCATTTGTTCATAATCATTTATTTATCCACTAATCTATCGCACAAACTGATATGGAATTGATTCGGGCGATGATGTAGTAAATTATATACGATATTAATAATAATCTCATGCATTAATATCAATTAGTATAGTTTTCATAGTAAATCAATTTAAGGATAGAACCATGTATAATACAAAGCGGATTGCCTGGCGTGCATATAAAAAAGGGTATCATACAGGGGAGAGTATAAAATGGTTTTCATATTTTCACTCAATTCTTACTGGAGCCTGCTTTACCTTTTTTATTGGGCTTTTTAGTGTCCCCCCTGTTAATATCTCCAATAGTTTTCCGCTGTGGTGGGCTACGTTAGGTTTCGCAATATCAACATTACTGAACACAGGCTTCTCATTATTTTACATATTCGCAAGTGGCGAAAGGGAATTCATTTTTGAACTACACTCATATAGTAAAGTCGGTAACTTATTGATTATTACCTCATTAGCACTACCAGTAATTTCATTTATCATGTTACTCTTTTATTACTCCACACATATTGGCGTAATTATTTTATTTGTCACCGCCATCATTTTATTGATAATAAAAAGAATGTTTTCAGAGATAAAATCAACGAAGGATAAAATAGAAAAGAAAAAGTTATGGTCAATTGAAAACGAAAAGTTTGCTGATTATGATACAATATGTGAACATTATGACTTTCCAATTTTCACACCAGAAGAACAAACCCAGAGAAATATTGAGTTTTATTTCCTTATCAAAATAAATAAAATTATTAAAAATTTTCAAGACAGCAACCCTCAAATCGACAACATGGATAATATTGATTTTTTCAATAACGAATTACTCAGCATTATTCATGAAATGTATAACAGCAGAAATTTCCACCCGGGAATTTTATCAAAAAAAACAAAGGAATTGATTTTATTAACCATGACCGACAACAATGAATTAAACAAGGAAAAAATCGCAGAAGAGCTGACAAAACTGAATGAATATATTGAGAACAGACTTTATAATTTAAAATAGCTATCCTGCATTGCAACTAAACCGGCTGTAAGTAGTTTTAGATAAATTTGCACTCTGGGCCATACACATCAAAAACAAAGCCCGGTTAGCCCGGGCTCTGCGCTTGTAATACGCTTAACTATAGGCATGTAGCGTACGTTGGCAAAGAGCCGAACGTACGCAATCATTTTTGCCGAACCGGACGATCCCGACCATTTCATCTTCTTCGAAACGTTCCAGCGCGTCACTTAATCCAGAGCGCACGCCGCGAGGCAGATCGCATTGCGTGATATCACCATTGACGATAACCGTTACGTTTTCCCCGAGGCGGGTTAAAAACATTTTCATTTGCGCGGCAGTCACATTCTGCGCCTCGTCAAGAATGACAACTGCATTTTCAAAGGTACGTCCACGCATATAGGCGAACGGCGCGATTTCCACCTTCCCTATTTCCGGTCGCAGGCAATACTGCATAAAGGAAGCCCCCAGGCGCCGGACCAGCACGTCATAGACCGGACGAAAATAGGGAGCAAACTTTTCTGCGATATCCCCAGGTAAGAAGCCAAGATCTTCATCGGCTTGCAAAACTGGACGGGTGACGATGATCCTGTCGACATCCTTATGTATCAGGGCCTCTGCCGCTTTTGCCGCACTGATCCAGGTTTTACCGCACCCGGCTTCGCCCGTAGCGAATATCAGCTGCTTACTCTCAATAGCCTTCAGATAGTGCAATTGCGCTTCATTTCGCGCCACGATTGGCGAAGTATCGCGACTGTCGCGGGCCATACCAATGGCTTCTACGCCGCTCATCTGCACAAGCGAGGTGACCGATTCTTCTTCACGCTGTTTATGGCTGCGTGAATCCCGTCTCAGCACACGTTTCGCTTCGCGACGAGCTTTGATCACTGCTTTTTGTCTTCCCATGGAGAGCACCTTGAGTTGTTTGTATTCATCACACGCGCCGTTGGCAGCGCGATTATGCGCACGAACATCAGAGGGTTGGCTTCCTTGTAAGCCATAGTTTGCTTTTGGAAATAACACCGAAAACGGCTACGCGCACCGTTCACGGCGTCGGTAACACGAGAAAAGGGAGGAAGTGAGTAAAAATACAGAGTGACGAAGTTGCTACCGGAGGAGAAATCTCCGCGTTTGGTCGAGCGT
Organism: Escherichia sp. E14V7; assembly: GCF_004212225.1. NCBI lineage: Bacteria > Pseudomonadati > Pseudomonadota > Gammaproteobacteria > Enterobacterales > Enterobacteriaceae > Escherichia > Escherichia sp. E14V7. The sequence continues at coordinate 204,794 of NZ_RHJJ01000010.1, read as the reverse complement.
TGATTGTCAAAAACATGTCCAGTACAGGACGTTACCATCCGCGATCTCCATAGTGACTGACTATCACTGCCGGGAACTACCGCTGTTACTTAATAAGTACAACAGTTTTCGCATTCATTGCAACAATATATTTACTTATATTTAACCATAAAGCACCATTTCAGTGACATTAGTTTCTACTGGAAAGATGACAGAGTGATGACAGTGATGAAAAAAGCTGTGTGCTTTCAGCAGGATTCGCTTCAGGCATCTGCGCACGAACGCCGGATGCGGCGAACGCCTTATCCGACCTACCGAGCCAGCACCGATTGTAGGCCTGATAAGATGCGCAAGCGTCGCATCAGGCATCAGTGCACGAACGCCGGATGCGGCGTAAACGCCTTATCCGCCTAAAAACATTAAACCTGCAATAGCGCCCTTCCCAGGTAATCATTCGCGTTCTTCACTCCCGGTAGCGCAAAAAAATAACCGCCGCCGATAGGTTTGACGTATTCCTCCAGCGCTTCGCCATTGAGCCTTTTTTGTACTGTCAGGAAGCCCTTTTCCAGATCGTGTTGGTAGCAGACAAACAATAACCCCATATCCAGTTGCCCGGAGTTGGTGACGCCCAACGAATAACTGTAGCCACGACGCAGCATCAGACTGGACTCACTCTCCGCCGTGCGGGGATTCGCCAGACGAATATGGCTGTCCAGCGCAATCACCTTCCCTTCCGGATCGCTGGCGTAATCCGGCACATCGTGCTCATGCTTCATCCCCAGCGGCGCACCGGTTTGCTTATCACGACCAAAAATCGTCTGCTGTTCTTTCAGCGGCGTTCTGTCCCAAAATTCCACCCGAAACTGAATCAAGCGCACCGCCTGGTAGCTGCCGCCGATAGCCCACGCAGGTTCCTGCTGATCTGCCGTGACCCACACCACTTTTTGCATCAACTTATCATTCTGGCTGTCGGGATTGGCAGTGCCGTCTTTAAAGCCCAGCAAATTTATCGGCGTCTCTTTGCCTTTACTACGCGCCGCGTGATCGGAAATAAACCCTTCCCGCTTCCAGCGCACACTGAGCAAATCCGGCGTGTGTTTGATGATATCGCGCAGCGCATGGATCACCGTGTCCTGGGTGTTGGCGCAAATTTGTAGCAACACATCACCATGACATAACGCCGCATCCAGCGAATCGTTAGGGAAACGCGTCATCTTCTGCAACTTTTTCGGCATCTGTGGCGCAAGGCCAAAGCGCTCATCAAACAATGAGTGGCCCACCGATAACGTGATGGTGAGATTATCGGGCGCAATGTAGCCGCCAAGAATGCCAGAATCGAGTGGCGGCAGGCGCGGATTTGACGTTTCTGGTGCCACTCCGCCCTGAGTCAGAAAAGCAAAACGCTGAGTCAACAAGCGAAACAGCCGTTCAAGATCGGCTTTATCACTGGCAAGCACATCAAATGCCACCAGCATCATTGCGGCCTGTTGTGGCGTCAGGATCCCTGCCTGATGCTCACCATAAAACGGCTGTTTCTCATTGCGTGCATCCGGTGAAAGCGTACCCGGCGCACTTTGCGTTTTTTGTGCATGAGCGACCGGACAACTTCCCGCCAGCGCCAGTGCACCAATCCCTTTCAGTAAACGTCGGCGTGACGGTTCATTCACACCGTTTTCATCTTCATACTGCATAACGCTTAGTCCAGCCCCAGCACACCGCGAAGTTGCGCCAGATCTTCCGCCAGCGCAGTAATCGGCCCTTTCAGTGCATTCCGGTCGGCATCGGTCAGTTTGTCGTAGGTTTCAAAACCGTCTTTGGTACGGTATTTCGCCAGAATGGTATCGACCTTTTTGAAGTTAGCATCGACTTTTGCCAGCAGCTCCGGGTTGGCTTTTTGTAGTTGTGGACGCAGCAGATCGACAATTTTCTGCGAGCCTTCAACGTTAGCCTGGAAATCCCACAGATCGGTGTGGCTATAGCGATCTTCTTCACCGCTGATTTTGCTGGCTGCCACTTCCTCAATCAGTCCGGCTGCGCCGCCGACCACTTTTGAAGGTGGGAAAGCCAGTTCACTGATGCGTTTTTGCAAATCGACCACATCGGTATAAAGCTGGTCAGCGTACTGATCCATTCCTTTGGTGGTGTTGTCGCCAAACAATGCTTTTTCCAGACGGTGGAAACCAGTGAATTTCGGATCGGCGGCTTTTTGCTCGTAATCATCTTCACGGGCGTCAATGCTGCCATCCAGATCGGAGAACAGTTCAGCAATCGGTTCAATGCGCTCATAGTGCTGGCGCGTTGGCGCATACAGTGCTTTCGCTTTTTCGATATCGCCTGCTTTGATGGCGTCGGTAAATGCTTTGGTGTCAGTCACCAGCTGCGTGGTTTCCGTCATGACATACGCTTTATATGCAGTAATTGCACCACCAAGACTTAACAGCGCATCACTTTGCGCCGCATCCGCCGTTGCCTCACCTTTGACGATTAACTTCCCTTTCGGGTTAGTCAGCAGGCCGCAGGTCATATCGTATTCGCCAGGCTGTAAATTCGCCGTCATTTTCTGGCTAAAGCCAGGGGCGATATTTTCCCGCTCTTCCACCACCATCACGCCTTTAAGGATCTCCCACTCCAGCGCCTTCTGGCTGTGGTTCTGAATGATAAATTGCGTTTTCCCGGCGTTAACCGTAATGGACATCGGTTCGCACTGCTTGTCTGTCACGGTCACTTTGACTTGCGGTACATCAGCGGCGTTAGCCATAAAAGCAGAAGAAAACAGCGCAGCCACGCTCAACTGCAATGCGTTACGGCGGAAGTTAATGGTCATGACGAGACTATCCCTTTAAAGTATGTTGTAACTAAGCAAGAGTTTGCGTCGTATTTGTTACGCAGAGCGAGACGCTGTCGCCCCTGCACGTGGCGGCAGAGCAAATGCCACCAGCGCCGGGATGAGATAAATAAACCAGACGGCGACTTCGCTGACGCTCGGCGCTTCCTGATAGCCAAAAATCCCTTCCATCAGCGTGCCAAACAGCGAGTGAGTTGAGAGCACCGCGCTCATATCGAAGGCGATTTCCTGAAAGTGGTTCCACAGGCCAGCTTCATGAAATGCGCGAATGGCACCAGCTGCCAGCCCTGCGGCGACGAAGAGAATAAACAGGCTGGTCCATTTGAAAAATGCGCCGAGATTCAGACGAATACCGCCCCAGTAGAGCAGGAATCCGAGCACCACAGCTGTAGCAAGACCGAGCATTGCACCCAGCGGCGGCCAGATCCCGACATCTTGTTGAAATGCCGCCAGCAGGAAAAAGACCGACTCCAGCCCTTCCCTTGCAACGGCAAAAAAGACCATCATCACCAGCGCCCAGCCATGATGATTTCCACGCTGCAATGCGCTATCGACTGCCTGTTCCAGTTGCACTTTGACGTTGCGCGACACTTTACGCATCCAGAAAACCATCCAGGTAAGGATCACCACGGCGATCACCGCCACGATACCTTCAAACAGTTCCTGTTCTTTTTGCGGAAATTCGCCGGTAGTTTCATTAATGAAAATACCCAAGCCCAGGCACAACGCAGCGGCAAGCAACACGCCAATCCACATCACACCAATCCACCGGCCTCGCTGGGTACGCTTAAGATAGCTGGCAATCAAACTGACAATCAGCGCGGCTTCAAGTCCTTCGCGCAACATAATGAGAAACGGAACAAACATGCCACCACCCTTAAACGTTTTTCTGAGTCAATCTATGCAAAGAAAAGTAAATCGCAGTGATAGCGATTATCATTACGGCGAGGAAAAACACAAGCAGAATGTAGTAATAGTGATGAGAAAATGTAAAATTTTTTTGAGAGAAAACACAGAGGGCAATCACCGATTGCCCTCTGCTTGCTTCCCATTATAACGTGGGATTTTCGTTAAAACGCCTTCCCTTAGCTTTCCTGCAACCGTGACGGCGGCGCTGAATGATAGTGCGCATCTGCTTCAGCAAAGCGTTTTTGCATCGCCGCTGACGGCGCTTTACCCAGCAAACTGAACACCACAATCCCGATACTGCCGAAGATAAAGCCCGGAATAATTTCGTACAGACCCAGCCAGCCGAACTGCTTCCAGACGATAACCGTCAGCGCACCGATGATCATCCCCGCCAGCGCACCGTTGCGCGTCATGCGTGACCACATCACCGAGAACAGCACCACCGGACCAAACGCCGCGCCAAAGCCTGCCCACGCGTAGCTCACTAAGCCCAGCACGCGGTTTTCCGGGTTTGCCGCCAGCGCAATCGCCACCAGCGCCACTACCAGCACCATCACACGCCCTACCCACACCAGTTCTTTCTGGCTGGCATGTTTACGCAGAAACGCTTTGTACAAATCTTCAGTAATCGCACTGGAACATACCAGCAACTGGCAGCTTAAGGTTGACATCACCGCCGCCAGAATCGCCGACAGCAGAATCCCGGCAATCCACGGGTTAAACAGAATTTGCGCCAGTTCGATAAACACACGCTCGGCGTTCTGATTTACCGCACCAGCCAACGCCGGATGATCGTTAAAGTAAGCAATCCCAAAGAAGCCAACAGCCACCGCCCCTGCCAGGCAGAGGATCATCCAGGTCATACTGATACGACGCGCATGGACAATACTATGGTGAGAATCCGCCGCCATAAAACGCGCCAGAATGTGCGGCTGACCGAAGTAACCTAGCCCCCAGCCCATCAGCGAGATAATGGCAACAAAGTTCAGCCCTTTGAGCATATCCACGTTTTCGATGCTCTTTTGTTTGATCACTTCCAGCGAGTCGCCAAAGCCACCGACACTGATAATGACGATAACCGGCGTCAGGATCAGGGCAAAAATCATCAGGCTGGCCTGTACAGTGTCAGTCCAGCTCACCGCGAGGAAACCGCCAATAAAGGTGTAAAGGATCGTCGCCGCAGCTCCTGCCCACAGAGCCGTTTCGTAGCTCATGCCAAAGGTACTTTCAAACAGACGCGCGCCTGCCACAATGCCCGAAGCGCAATAAATGGTGAAGAACAGCAAAATAACCAGCGCGGAGATAATGCGCAAAATGCGGCTTTTATCTTCAAAGCGCCCGGTGAAATAATCCGGCAGAGTTAAGGCGTTATTATTGTATTCGGTATGAACACGCAACCGCCCGGCCACCAGCTTCCAGTTAATCCACGCGCCTAATGTCAGACCAATGGCGATCCAGCTTTCGGAAATCCCGGAAAGAAAAACCGCGCCCGGCAACCCCATTAACAGCCAGCCGCTCATATCCGACGCACCCGCCGATAATGCCGTCACGAATGGCCCAAGGCTACGACCGCCCAGAATATAATCGTCAAAGTTTTTCGTTGATCGCCAGGCGATAAACCCAATCAATATCATGCCAAAGATATAGACACAAAATGTCACCAACATCGGTGTGCTAATAGCCATCTAAAGTCTCCAAAAATTATTATCGGCAATGTCGAAACTTGCCGTTATATCTGCCACCGGAACGGGGTAACAGAGTTTATGTTTTACCAGGGCGACCGTATCCTGCCGGAAGTGCTGGTTATTCACAATCGATTTAACACATCATTTACATCAAATTTTATTGCCCAGCGATACTATTTTTCATCAGGTTGCACTTCCTCACATTTTTTACGGTTGCACCTTTCAAAAATGTTAACTGCCGCAGAGAAAAAGTCTGCGTTACTTTTTTAATCCCTGTCATATCGATTTCTTTTATTAACATTTCATTCATTTTTAAGCTTGCTACGTAAGTCACATTTAACGCGGTTGCACAAAGTTGCAACATGATAGATATTTCACGATAACGTTAAGTTGCACTTTTCAGAACAACAGGAGTAATGGCATGGGAACCACCACCATGGGGGTTAAGCTGGACGACGCGACGCGTGAGCGTATTAAGTCAGCCGCGACACGTATCGATCGCACACCGCACTGGTTAATTAAGCAGGCGATTTTTTCTTATCTTGAACAACTGGAAAATAGCGATACCTTGCCGGAGCTACCTGCGCTGCTTTCTGGCGCGGCCAATGAGAGCGATGAAGCACCGACTCCGGCAGAGGAACCACACCAGCCATTCCTCGACTTTGCCGAGCAAATTTTGCCCCAGTCGGTTTCCCGCGCCGCTATCACCGCCGCGTATCGCCGCCCGGAAACTGAAGCGGTTTCTATGCTGCTGGAACAAGCTCGCCTGCCGCAGCCGATTGCCGAACAGGCGCACAAACTGGCGTATCAACTGGCCGATAAACTGCGTAATCAAAAAAACGCCAGTGGTCGCGCAGGTATGGTTCAGGGATTATTGCAGGAGTTTTCGCTGTCATCGCAGGAAGGCGTGGCGCTGATGTGTCTGGCAGAAGCGTTGTTGCGTATTCCCGACAAAGCCACCCGGGATGCGTTAATTCGCGACAAAATCAGCAACGGTAACTGGCAGTCACACATTGGTCGTAGCCCGTCTTTGTTTGTTAATGCCGCCACCTGGGGGCTGCTGTTTACCGGCAAACTGGTTTCTACCCATAACGAAGCCAGCCTCTCCCGCTCGCTGAATCGCATTATCGGTAAAAGCGGTGAACCGCTGATCCGCAAAGGTGTGGATATGGCGATGCGCCTGATGGGCGAGCAGTTCGTCACGGGTGAGACCATCGCGGAAGCGTTAGCCAATGCCCGCAAGCTGGAAGAAAAAGGTTTCCGTTACTCCTACGATATGCTGGGCGAAGCCGCGCTGACTGCCGCAGACGCACAGGCGTATATGGTTTCCTATCAGCAGGCGATTCACGCCATTGGTAAAGCATCCAATGGTCGTGGCATCTATGAAGGTCCGGGCATTTCAATCAAGCTGTCGGCGCTGCATCCGCGCTACAGCCGCGCCCAGTATGACCGGGTAATGGAAGAGCTGTACCCACGTCTGAAATCACTCACCCTGCTGGCGCGTCAATACGATATTGGTATTAACATTGATGCCGAAGAGGCCGATCGTCTGGAGATTTCCCTCGATCTGCTGGAAAAACTCTGTTTCGAGCCGGAACTGGCAGGCTGGAACGGCATCGGTTTTGTTATTCAGGCTTATCAAAAACGCTGCCCACTGGTGATTGATTACCTGGTTGATCTCGCCACCCGCAGCCGTCGCCGTCTGATGATTCGCCTGGTGAAAGGCGCGTACTGGGATAGTGAAATCAAGCGTGCGCAGATGGACGGCCTTGAAGGCTATCCGGTTTATACCCGCAAGGTGTATACCGACGTTTCATATCTCGCCTGTGCGAAAAAGCTGCTGGCGGTACCGAATCTAATCTACCCGCAGTTCGCGACGCACAACGCCCATACGCTGGCAGCGATTTATCAACTGGCAGGTCAAAACTACTATCCGGGTCAGTACGAGTTCCAGTGCCTGCATGGTATGGGCGAGCCACTGTATGAGCAGGTCACCGGGAAAGTTGCCGACGGCAAACTTAACCGTCCGTGTCGTATTTATGCCCCGGTTGGCACACATGAAACGCTGCTGGCGTATCTGGTGCGCCGCCTGCTGGAAAACGGTGCTAACACCTCGTTTGTTAACCGTATTGCCGACACCTCTTTGCCACTGGATGAACTGGTCGCCGATCCGGTCACTGCTGTAGAAAAACTGGCGCAACAGGAAGGGCAAACGGGATTACCACATCCGAAAATTCCCCTGCCGCGCGATCTTTACGGTCAGGGGCGCGACAACTCGGCAGGGCTGGATCTCGCCAATGAACACCGTCTGGCCTCGCTCTCTTCTGCCCTGCTCAATAGTGCACTGCAAAAATGGCAGGCCTTGCCAATGCTGGAACAACCGGTCACGGCTGGTGAGATGTCGCCCGTTATTAACCCTGCGGAACCGAAAGATATTGTGGGCTATGTGCGTGAAGCCACGCCGCGTGAAGTAGAACTGGCGCTGGAAAGTGCGGTTAATAACGCGCCAATCTGGTTTGCCACTCCTCCGGCTGAACGCGCGGCAATTTTGCATCGCGCTGCCGTGCTAATGGAAAGCCAGATGCAGCAACTGATTGGTATTCTGGTGCGTGAAGCCGGAAAAACCTTCAGTAACGCCATCGCCGAAGTGCGCGAAGCGGTCGATTTTCTCCACTACTACGCAGGACAGGTGCGGGATGATTTCGCTAACGAAACCCACCGTCCATTAGGGACTGTGGTGTGTATCAGTCCGTGGAACTTCCCGTTGGCTATTTTCACCGGGCAGATCGCCGCCGCACTGGCGGCAGGTAACAGCGTGCTGGCAAAACCGGCAGAACAAACGCCGCTGATTGCCGCGCAAGGGATCGCCATTTTGCTGGAAGCGGGTGTACCGCCAGGCGTGGTGCAATTGCTGCCAGGTCGGGGTGAAACCGTGGGCGCGCAACTGACGGGTGATGATCGCGTGCGCGGGGTGATGTTTACCGGTTCAACCGAAGTCGCTACGTTACTGCAACGCAATATCGCCAGCCGCCTGGACGCTCAGGGTCGCCCTATTCCGCTCATCGCTGAAACCGGCGGCATGAACGCGATGATTGTCGATTCCTCCGCCCTGACCGAACAAGTAGTAATAGACGTACTGGCCTCGGCGTTCGACAGTGCAGGTCAGCGTTGTTCGGCACTGCGTGTGCTGTGCCTGCAAGATGAGATTGCCGACCACACGTTGAAAATGCTGCGCGGCGCAATGGCCGAATGCCGGATGGGTAATCCGGGTCGCCTGACCACCGATATCGGTCCGGTGATTGATAGCGAAGCGAAAGCCAATATTGAGCGCCATATTCAGACCATGCGTAGCAAAGGCCGTCCGGTGTTCCAGGCGGTGCGGGAAAACAGCGAAGATGCCCGCGAATGGCAAAGCGGCACCTTTGTCGCGCCGACGCTTATCGAACTGGATGACTTTGCCGAATTGCAAAAAGAGGTCTTTGGTCCGGTGCTGCATGTGGTGCGTTACAACCGTAACCAGCTGCCGGAGCTGATCGAGCAGATTAACGCTTCCGGTTATGGCCTGACGCTTGGCGTTCATACGCGCATTGATGAAACCATCGCCCAGGTCACTGGCTCGGCGCATGTCGGTAACCTGTACGTTAACCGTAATATGGTGGGTGCAGTGGTTGGTGTGCAGCCGTTCGGCGGCGAAGGGTTGTCCGGTACCGGGCCGAAAGCTGGCGGTCCGCTCTATCTCTACCGTCTGCTGGCGAATCGCCCGGAAAGTGCGCTGGCAGTAACGCTCGCGCGTCAGGATGCAGAGTATCCGGTCGATGCGCAGTTGAAAGCCGCATTGACTCAGCCGCTAAATGCACTGCGGGAATGGGCAGCAAATCGTCCAGAATTGCAGGCGTTATGTATGCAATATGGCGAGCTGGCGCAGGCAGGAACACAACGATTGCTGCCAGGGCCGACGGGTGAACGTAACACCTGGACGCTGCTGCCGCGTGAGCGCGTGTTGTGTATTGCGGATGATGAGCAGGATGCGCTGACTCAGCTCGCCGCCGTGCTGGCGGTGGGCAGCCAGGTACTGTGGCCGGATGACGCGCTGCATCGTCAGTTAGTGAAGGCATTGCCATCGGCAGTCAGCGAACGTATTCAACTGGCGAAAGCGGAAAATATAGCCGCTCAACCGTTTGATGCGGTGATCTTCCACGGTGATTCGGATCAGCTTCGCGCATTGTGTGAAGCGGTTGCCGCGCGGGATGGCGCAATTGTTTCGGTGCAGGGTTTTGCCCGTGGCGAAAGCAATATCCTGCTGGAGCGGCTGTATATCGAACGTTCGCTGAGTGTGAATACCGCTGCCGCTGGCGGTAACGCCAGTTTAATGACGATCGGTTAAACAGGTAGCCGGAGGATGTTACAACCTCCTCCGGCATCTTTAACGTGGTCGAATCCCCTCAATAATAATCCGCTGCACGTTTTCAACCGTTTGATTGAAAAATACCTCATCGCGCAACGTCGCACCTGTCACCGCCTCCACCTGAGGGGCGAAATCGGCGTAATGTTGAGTGGAGGCCCAAATCATAAAAATCAAATGCTGCGGGTCAATCGGCGCGAGTTTGCCGCTTTTGACCCAACCGGCAATCAGCGCCGATTTCTCATCAATTAATGCCTTCAAATCGCCCGTCAGTTCATCCATTAACAGCGGTGCACCTGCCAACATTTCCATACAGAACAGGCGCGAAGCCTGCGGATAATCGCGGGAAACTTCCAGCTTCAGACGGATGTACTCTTTGATCGCCGCCAGCGGGGCGAAATCTTCACGAAACGCTTTTAACGGTGCCAGCCAGATATCGAGAATCTGCCGCAGCACGGCAATATACAGCGCCTCTTTTGACGGAAAGTAATACAGCAGATTGGTTTTTGAAACACCCGCCAACTCTGCGATCTGCTCCAGCCGTGTGCCGTGAAAACCGAATTGCGAAAAAGTGTCCAGTGCCGCGCTAAGAATCGCTTTTTTCTTCGCGCTTACTGCGCGCGAACGTTTACCCGTTGTTTTCACTGCGCCTTGCGTCATGCGCTCTCCCCTCTTGTAGATTGGCAACAGGATAGCAAAACCCCCGCCCGGCCTCGACCTTCTGCACTCTCATCGCGCACAGATGCATGTTTTATGTGCAACTGTTTTGACCGTTTAGTCCACTTTTTACCAGATATTTTAGATAACGCAATGTTAACACATTAATAACATTAACTTTTTAAAAACTGGCATCCGCTTTGCAAACAAGCCATTACGCGGCTGAAAAGGATATGCAGGATGCAGCGCCCCGTCTGACTTTCACTTTACGAGACGAAGAGAGGTTGATGATGAAAATTGGCGTATTTGTACCTATTGGCAACAACGGCTGGCTCATTTCGACCCACGCGCCGCAGTACATGCCGACCTTTGAACTGAATAAAGCCATTGTGCAAAAAGCGGAGCACTACCATTTCGATTTCGCCCTGTCGATGATCAAACTGCGTGGTTTTGGCGGCAAAACTGAGTTCTGGGATCACAACCTTGAGTCGTTCACCTTGATGGCGGGGTTGGCGGCCGTGACCTCGCGCATTCAGATTTACGCCACTGCTGCCACCTTAACGTTACCTCCGGCAATCGTCGCCCGTATGGCCGCAACCATCGACTCCATCTCTGGCGGGCGTTTTGGCGTCAACCTCGTGACTGGCTGGCAAAAGCCCGAGTATGAGCAGATGGGTATCTGGCCTGGCGATGACTATTTCTCCCGTCGTTACGACTATCTCACCGAATATGTTCAGGTGCTGCGCGACCTGTGGGGCACGGGGAAAAGCGATTTTAAAGGCGATTTTTTCACCATGAATGATTGTCGCGTCAGTCCGCAACCGAGTGTCCCCATGAAAGTGATCTGCGCCGGGCAAAGCGACGCTGGCATGGCGTTCTCCGCTCAGTATGCCGATTTCAACTTCTGTTTCGGCAAAGGCGTAAATACCCCCACGGCTTTCGCCCCGACCGCTGCGCGGATGAAACAGGCCGCAGAGCAAACCGGGCGCGACGTTGGCTCTTATGTGTTGTTTATGGTGATTGCCGATGAAACCGACGATGCCGCTCGCGCCAAATGGGAACACTACAAAGCGGGCGCAGATGAAGAGGCGTTAAGCTGGCTAACCGAACAAAGTCAGAAAGATACCCGCTCCGGTACTGACACCAACGTCCGTCAGATGGCCGATCCCACTTCGGCGGTAAACATCAATATGGGGACGTTAGTCGGTTCTTACGCCAGTGTCGCGCGCATGTTAGATGAAGTCGCAAGCGTGCCTGGTACCGAAGGCGTGCTGTTGACCTTCGATGATTTTCTGTCGGGAATCGAAACCTTCGGCGAGCGCATTCAACCACTGATGCAGTGCCGCGCCCATCTCCCTGCGCTTACACAGGAGGTGGCATGATGACAACCTTAACCGCTCGACCGGAAGCCATTACCTTCGATCCGCAGCAAAGTGCGCTGATCGTGGTGGATATGCAAAACGCCTATGCCACGCCAGGCGGCTATTTAGATCTCGCCGGGTTTGATGTCTCAACCACTCGCCCGGTCATTGCCAACATTCAAACCGCCGTGACCGCAGCGCGAGCGGCAGGGATGTTGATCATCTGGTTTCAAAATGGCTGGGATGAACAGTATGTCGAGGCTGGCGGCCCCGGCTCACCGAATTTTCATAAATCGAACGCCCTGAAAACCATGCGTAAGCAGCCGCAGCTGCAAGGGAAATTGCTGGCGAAAGGCTCCTGGGATTATCAACTGGTGGATGAACTGGTGCCGCAGCCTGGCGATATCGTGCTGCCGAAGCCGCGCTACAGCGGATTCTTCAATACGCCGCTGGACAGCATTTTGCGCAGCCGCGGAATACGCCATCTGGTTTTCACCGGCATCGCTACCAACGTCTGCGTCGAATCGACGCTACGCGACGGCTTTTTTCTGGAGTATTTCGGCGTGGTGCTGGAAGACGCAACACACCAGGCGGGGCCAGAATTTGCGCAGAAAGCCGCATTGTTCAATATCGAAACCTTTTTTGGCTGGGTCAGCGACGTCGAAACGTTCTGCGACGCGCTTTCTCCCACGTCCTTTGCTCGTATCGCTTAAGGAGTTTAACGATGCCAAAATCCGTAATTATTCCCGCTGGCAGCAGCGCACCGCTGGCCCCCTTCGTTCCCGGCACGCTGGCTGATGGCGTGGTGTACGTCTCCGGTACGCTGGCTTTTGATCAACATAATAATGTGCTGTTTGCCGATGACCCAAAGGCGCAAACCCGCCACGTTCTGGAAACCATCCGCAAGGTGATCGAGACGGCGGGTGGCACGATGGCGGACGTGACCTTCAACAGCATATTTATTACCGACTGGAAAAATTACGCCGCGATTAACGAAATCTACGCCGAGTTTTTTCCGGGTGATAAACCGGCGCGATTCTGCATTCAGTGCGGACTGGTAAAACCTGACGCGCTGGTGGAAATCGCCACAATTGCGCATATCGCCAAGTGAGGCCGCGATGAAACTTTCACTCTCACCTCCCCCTTATGCTGATGCGCCCGTAGTGTTGTTGATTTCGGGTCTTGGCGGTAGCGGCAGTTACTGGTTACCGCAACTGGCGGTGCTGGAGCAGGAGTATCAGGTAATCTGTTACGACCAGCGCGGTACCGGCAATAATCCCGACACGCTGGCAGAAGATTACAGTATCGCCCAGATGGCAGCAGAATTGCATCAGGCACTGGTAGCCGCAGGGATTGAGCGTTACGCGGTGGTCGGCCATGCGCTCGGTGCGCTGGTGGGAATGCAGCTGGCGCTGGATTATCCCACGTCGGTAACTGTGCTGGTCAGCGTTAACGGCTGGCTACGAATAAACGCCCATACGCGCCGCTGTTTTCAGGTTCGCGAACGATTACTGTATAGCGGCGGCGCACAGGCATGGGTGGAAGCGCAGCCGTTGTTCCTCTATCCCGCCGACTGGATGGCGGCCCGCGCACCTCGCCTGGAGGCAGAAGACGCGCTGGCACTGGCGCATTTTCAGGGCAAAAATAATTTACTGCGTCGACTTAACGCCCTCAAACGCACTGACTTTAGTCACCATGCGGATCGCATCCGCTGCCCGGTGCAAATCATCTGTGCCAGTGATGATCTGCTGGTGCCATCAGCATGTTCCAGTGAACTTCATGCCGCCCTGCCCGATAGCCAGAAAATAGTGATACGCTATGGCGGACACGCCTGCAACGTGACCGATCCCGAAACGTTTAATGCTCTGTTACTCAACGGGCTTGCTAGCCTGTTACATCACCGTGAAGCCGCCCTGTAAGGAATTGCTATGAACGAAGCCGTTAGCCCAGGTGCGCTTAGCACCCTGTTCACCGATGCCCGCACTCACAACGGCTGGCGGGAGACACCCGTCAGCGATGAGACGCTACGGGAGATTTATGCGCTGATGAAATGGGGGCCGACATCAGCTAACTGTTCTGCGGCACGGATCGTGTTTATCCGCACGGCAGAAGGAAAAGAACGTCTGCGCCCGGCGCTTTCCAGCGGCAATCTGCAAAAAACCCTGACCGCGCCCGTCACCGCTATCGTCGCCTGGGACAGTGAATTTTATGAACGGTTACCGCAACTGTTTCCTCACGGCGATGCCCGCAGTTGGTTTACTTCCAGCCCGCAACTTGCCGAAGAAACAGCGTTTCGCAACAGCTCCATGCAGGCGGCCTATCTGATCGTTGCCTGCCGTGCGCTGGGGCTGGATACCGGCCCGATGTCGGGTTTCGACCGTCAACACGTGGACGACGCCTTTTTTGCAGGCAGCACGCTGAAGAGCAATCTGCTGATTAATATCGGCTATGGCGATAGCAGCAAACTTTTTGCGCGCCTGCCACGTCTGTCCTTTGAAGAAGCCTGCGGGCTGTTGTAAGGAGCAAACTATGAACATTGTCGATCAACAAACTTTTCGCGATGCGATGTCCTGTATGGGCGCGGCAGTCAATATCATCACCACGGACGGTCCAGCCGGGCGCGCCGGGTTCACCGCCAGCGCGGTCTGCAGCGTGACCGATACGCCGCCCACATTACTGGTGTGCCTGAATCGTGGGGCGTCCGTCTGGCCGGTATTCAATGAAAATCGAACGCTGTGTGTAAATACACTGAGCGCCGGGCAGGAGCCGCTTTCCAACCTTTTTGGCGGCAAAACGCCCATGGAACACCGCTTTGCCGCCGCCCGCTGGCAGACGGGTGTGACCGGATGCCCGCAACTGGAAGAGGCGCTGGTTTCGTTTGACTGCCGTATCAGCCAGGTGGTGAGCGTCGGCACCCACGACATTCTGTTTTGCGCCATCGAGGCGATTCATCGTCACGCCACCCCCTACGGGCTGGTGTGGTTCGATCGCAGTTATCACGCGCTGATGCGCCCTGCTTGTTAACCTCCTTAAGGAGACAGCTGATGGCAATGTTCGGTTTTCCTCACTGGCAGTTAAAATCGACCTCTACAGAGAGCGGCGTGGTCGCGCCGGATGAACGATTGCCGTTTGCTCAGACGGCAGTAATGGGCGTTCAACACGCGGTGGCGATGTTTGGCGCGACGGTGTTAATGCCTATCCTGATGGGGCTGGATCCCAATCTTTCCATTTTAATGTCGGGGATCGGCACGTTACTGTTTTTCTTTATTACCGGAGGACGCGTTCCCAGTTATCTCGGTTCCAGCGCGGCTTTTGTTGGTGTGGTGATTGCTGCAACGGGCTTTAACGGCCAGGGCATTAACCCGAATATCAGCATTGCGCTGGGCGGGATTATCGCCTGTGGGCTGGTTTATACCGTCATTGGCCTGGTGGTGATGAAGATCGGTACGCGCTGGATTGAACGCCTGATGCCGCCCGTAGTGACGGGTGCGGTGGTGATGGCGATTGGCCTGAACTTAGCGCCTATCGCGGTAAAAAGTGTATCGGCTTCGGGCTTTGATAGCTGGATGGCGGTAATGACGGTGCTGTGTATTGGGCTGGTGGCCGTATTTACCCGAGGCATGGTCCAGCGGTTGCTGATTCTCGTAGGATTAATTGTCGCTTGTCTGCTGTATGGCGTGATGACCAACGTTTTAGGGCTGGGAAAAGCCGTCGATTTTACTCTCGTCAGCCATGCTGCCTGGTTCGGTTTGCCACATTTTTCCACTCCTGCTTTTAATGGTCAGGCAATGATGCTGATTGCGCCCGTGGCGGTGATTCTGGTGGCGGAAAACTTAGGTCATCTCAAGGCAGTCGCCGGGATGACCGGACGCAATATGGACCCGTATATGGGGCGGGCATTCGTCGGTGATGGGCTGGCAACGATGCTTTCCGGCTCTGTCGGCGGTAGCGGCGTGACCACCTATGCTGAAAATATCGGTGTGATGGCCGTGACGAAAGTCTACTCAACGCTGGTGTTTGTTGCTGCTGCCGTCATCGCCATGCTGTTGGGCTTTTCGCCGAAATTTGGCGCGCTGATTCATACCATTCCTGCAGCGGTGATTGGTGGTGCATCAATTGTTGTGTTCGGGCTGATTGCCGTCGCAGGCGCGCGGATCTGGGTACAAAACCGTGTGGATTTAAGCCAGAACGGCAATTTGATAATGGTCGCGGTAACGTTAGTGCTGGGCGCGGGTGATTTTGCTCTCACGCTGGGCGGTTTTACGTTGGGAGGGATCGGTACAGCAACTTTTGGCGCGATTTTACTCAATGCGTTGTTAAGCAGAAAGTTGGTTGACGTTCCTCCGCCAGAAGTTGTTCATCAGGAGCCATGAACAGAAAACCGCCGGGATTACCCGGCGGTGCAGATTGTTGACAACGTACGCATTGTTCATGCCGGATGCGGCGTAAACGCCTTATCCGGCCTACAAAACAGTGCAAATTCAATATATTGCAATCTTCTGGTAGGCCTGATAAGCATCGCGCATCAGGCAAGCTTACGTTTGTCATCAGTATCAACCGCCGGGTAACCGGCGGTGATGGCTTTTTGACGAGCTAGAGACAAAAATGCATTCGTCATTGATTAGCCCGGCTAGTTGTCGCTTTTGCCGTGACTGCTCTTGCCACCTTTTTTACCTGCTTCAGATGCGCGCTGCGGGTCATTCTTGAAATTACCCCCGCTGTGCTGTCCACCTTTTTTACCTGCTTCTGATGCTCTTTCGCGGTCTTCTGCAAAATTACCTGAACCGCCTCGATGGTTTGCCATTACTGACCTCCGTCTTGATGTAGACATCATATTGCATTGCATAGAATTAACGCGGCGTATGGCGGTGCCATATTTTCGCTACGTGGGACTAAGCTTAGTGAACTGACGCGGGTGGACCCGCGTTTGGTAATATCCTGCAACAGGTTCTGAGCGAGAATAGATATCATTTCCAATAATTATCCATAAGCCTCTCTTATGATTAAAAAAACGCTATGGGATAAAAATGTATCATTTTGCGACAAATTTACGCGCTTGTGAAAGTTGTTATAAATCAAATAAGTGGTTGTGAAATTTGCACTCTGAAAAGGACGTCTTATCTTTAAAAGAGTGGTAGCGAATCGCTACGGAATAGAGATAACACGAGGAGTGGTTAGAAATGGCTAAAGTTCTGGTGCTTTATTATTCCATGTACGGACATATCGAAACGATGGCGCGCGCAGTCGCTGAAGGCGCAAGCAAAGTCGATGGCGCAGAAGTTGTTGTTAAGCGTGTACCGGAAACCATGCAGCCGCAATTATTCGAAAAAGCAGGCGGTAAAACGCAAACTGCACCCGTTGCAACTCCGCAAGAACTGGCCGATTACGACGCCATTATTTTTGGTACGCCAACCCGCTTCGGCAATATGTCCGGGCAAATGCGTACCTTCCTCGACCAGACGGGCGGCCTGTGGGCTTCTGGCGCATTGTACGGAAAACTGGCGAGCGTCTTTAGCTCTACTGGCACCGGCGGCGGTCAGGAACAAACCATCACATCCACCTGGACGACACTTGCGCACCACGGCATGGTGATTGTCCCTATTGGCTACGCAGCGCAGGAACTTTTTGACGTCTCGCAGGTTCGCGGCGGAACGCCGTACGGCGCAACCACCATTGCAGGCGGTGACGGTTCACGCCAACCCAGCCAGGAAGAGTTGTCTATCGCACGTTATCAGGGGGAATACGTCGCTGGTCTGGCAGTTAAACTCAACGGCTAATCTTCAACAGGAGGATACGCATGCCAACTCAAGAAGCGAAAGCTCATCACGTGGGTGAATGGGCATCTCTGCGCAATACGTCGCCGGAAATAGCCGAGGCCATTTTCGAAGTCGCCGGGTATGACGAAAAAATGGCGGAAAAAATTTGGGAAGAAGGTAGCGATGAAGTGTTAGTCAAAGCCTTTGCTAAAACCGATAAAGATTCGCTTTTTTGGGGCGAACAGACCATCGAACGTAAAAACGTTTAATCAGCGACTCCCCCGCTTCTCGCGGGGGAGCTTTCAAATTGTTGACAACGTGCGCTTTGTTCATGCCGGATGCGGCGTGAACGCCTTATCCAGCCTACATGATCGTGCAAATTCGATATAGTGCAATTCTCGGGTAGGCCTGATAAGCGTAGCGCATCAGGCAATCTCACGTTTGTCATCAATCTCATATTCCCCCGCTTCTCGCGGGGGAGCTTTCAAATTGTTGACAAAGTGCGCTTTGTTCATGCCGGATGCGGCGTGAACGCCTTATCCGGCCTACATGATCGTGCAAATTCGATATAGTGCAATTCTCGGGTAGGCCTGATAAGCGTAGCGCATCAGGCAATCTCACGTTTGTCATCAGTCTCATATTCCCCCGCTTCTCGCGGGGGGAGCTTTCTGTTATTTCACCGCTTCATTCAACACGTTATCAAACTTATCCATCGGGCAAAAACCGTTGGCATCTATCGGGCAGCCGGTTAATTCCAGCGTCACACGCTGCGCAGGTGCCTGCAACGTTAACGCATCGGCATTACGCAACTGTTCCGAACTCTGGTACACATATTCAATTTTCATCAAATCGCGATTAGCTTTGCTGTCATGCCAACGCTGGAAAACGATTTTGCCGCCAATCGGCGTGCGTTCGTTCTGGTCATGCAACTGATACGGTTTGAAATCCAGCGCCGTTAACAGAGAGGCAATGTTTGAGTCGTGCCCAACCAGCACTGTGATTTTCGGCGCACTGGCACGATCGGTAACCAGGGCTTTGTCGATATAACTGACCAGCGGTTTCGCGACATTACGCGCCACTTCCGGTGAAGTAAACAGGCTATCCTGGTAACCGTTTTTCAGTTTCGACAACACTTTCCATTGTTGATCTGATTTGATTTCCCCCCAGGCCACCTGATCCATCGGGAAACCTTCGTAGTATTGCAGGGTGAACGCGTCCACCAGCGAGTTGCCCACTTTTAGCGGCCCGGAAACGCCTGGTTCTTCCTGATACTTCGCGCTAAAGGTATTTTTACCGTCCACCAGCGAACACTGCTGTTTCTCTTTGCAGGCTGGTGAATCTTTATAGTTAACGATTTTTTCCAGTAACTGGTAGCTGTCGGTAAGCTGAAGTTTGCCGAGCTCTTTTTCCATTGCCGCTACCGCCTGCTCACTGAATGCGGCGGAATCATCGGTGATCACCGGGTTAAAGGTTGGGTCCATAGTGCCCATTTTTTCCTGGTGATGCACAGGAATATCACACCCCGGGAATGCGCCGGTAATAAAGAACTGTGCGGTCGCAACGGTTCGTTGCAGACTATTGGCATAGGCATAAACGGTGTCCGGCGGCGGGCATTCACCCGTTTTCACTATTCCCTGCTCTGCCAGCCACTCACGCATGTAATGGCCCATATACACTTCCAGCACGCCGCCTTTGGTCGTGAGTTGTCCACCGGGAACATCCCACTCCGGCCATTTATTCGGCGTCGACTGCTCAAGCACACTGCCATTATTTGCCAGAGGCGCACGTAAGTTATGACGGCTCATGAGTAGCACTTGCTGTAGCTGATAGCCTTCCGGCACGGTCTGTGCCTGAGCATTCGAAGAGAGTAAAACCATCCCAGCCACGGCCGCAGCGATTAGCGTTTTTTTCATTCCCATCACCTCTTTAGTTATCAATCAATTAAGAGTGTGACAGAAATATGGCATTTTTCCGGGAACAGGTTCGCAATTTAGCAGATGACGAGGCGGGAAACCGTCAGGCGATAACGGACAGTAGTCGCGCTATCGCCTGGTTTGTATCGTTAAACTAATATCTGAAACAGCAAGGCAAAAAGAATGATATTGGCAATGACAATAGCCCAACCGTTATAAAGCATATATTTCAGGTGAGTTGATTGTGCCAGCCCCATTTGACCGAACATATCCGATGACGGGAAAGGCCCAAACCAGTCCACTTGCGATGAGGCTAATAATACTGCCGTTGTACCCTGTGGCGGCACTCCCGCAGCCATCAACATCGGACCAAATATTTTATGCGTGAAGGTCATCTGAGCAACAGCAGCACCTGGCACATGACCGATAATGTTAAAGGCAAAAATACAGAAGCAAAGCCATGCCGGAGATATCCCGGTTAACAGTGGTTGTGTGTATTCGAGCAACCCCTGATACGCCTGCAGGCTATCCATAAGTTCCAGAATCGGGTTATACAGCCAGTAGAGCAGAAACATCCACACCAGTCTGCCACAGCCTTTATACAGCGCTTGCAGGATCCCGGTTGGGCTTAATCCGCCCACCAGCCCGGTGATCAACGCCACCAACAGCATAACGATAATGGCAAAACTAAAACCTGCTTTTATCACTACGCCAATAACCGCCATCACAATAATGGTTGCAGCAAATGCCAGGGCGCTGAGTTTGCGACGACGATCGCGGGCAGGATCCTCGTCTTCCTGAGTTTTCTCTGAGAGATCCACTTCGTAGTGTAATTTTCCTTCCGTCATCTTCTGAATTCGCCCGGCCATTATCCAGCCAGCAAATAACGTCACGGCGCTCATTGGCAGCCCGACGTACATCAGGTATTGCGGATAAGTCAGGCCGCCGAGTTGTAAAATCGTCACGGTACTGGGAGTAAATGGCCCGGTAAACAATCCCACTGACCCCGCCGTCATCATCAGTGCAGCCACTGTAGGCGGTGTCAGCCGTACTGCCGCCGCCACGGGAATAATCACCGCAACAATAATGGCGTTGCCGCCTGCCATAGTACCCAGCGCGCCACAGATGAGAATGGATGAGACGACGATACCAAATTTGACCCGTGTCTGGCTGGAAAGCCCGATACGATGCACCACAAATTTGACCAGTTCAACGGCGGCTCCGGTACGTGTTGCCACTTCACCTACGCCTGCGCCAAGCATAATGATCAAACCAACAGTGGCGATAAACGATCCCGTCGATTTTGCCAGCATGGCACCCATTTCAGGTAAGCCGGTGGAAGTCATTATCATCGCAATAATAATCGATGAAATAACCGCCAGAACAATATCGACGCCTATCAACGAGAGCACCGCTAACGCCACCAGTGGTGTAAAACCAAGCAGTCCGAGTTCATTACCTGGACGCCCCTGGCACCAGAACGCTATCAGTAAAAATGCAATCAATAACAAGCCAATAATGACATTCTTTTTGGTGATATTTTGTCTGGTTAGTGAACCACCAGCGAGCATTGAGTCACTCATATAACTCCTTAACCCCATCGAATCGACTTTCAATATCAGCCGATATATTTGGACAGCTCAGAAAATATCCCCCCTCGTTATTATTGTTAGCAAAATGCACTGAGGGTTTGTCCGGGTACTACAGGTATTATTCTGAGTTCGTAATTAACCCCTTTAGGTGGGCAAATAACGCATTGTTACCAGAACAGGCGTTACGCATTAAATTTATGTTAACTTAGTGTTACCATGAAATGACTTTTTATCTATCGTCTATAACTTTGGGTTAACTCTTAATGAAACTGCGCCACCTGGAAATCTTCTATGCTGTGATGACATGCGGGACACTTTCACGGGCAGCGGAATCGCTGAATATTTCCCAGCCGGCCGCCAGTAAAGCGTTAAAAAACGCTGAGCAAAAACTCGGTTTTCAGCTCTTTCAGCGAGTTCGTGGCAAGCTTCTTCCAACCAGCGAAGCGATCACACTTTTTGAAAAAGCGCAGTCGATTTATCACGAACTCGACAACCTGCGACTGCTGGCCGATAACCTGACGCGAGATCCGCGAGCCAGAATAGCCCTGGGATGCCTGCCAAGCCTGGGATTAAGTCTGGTGCCGGAAATAGTCACGGCGTTTTACCAGCAGAATGCGAATCTGGTCATGACACTGACGACAGAGCACACTGAAACGCTGGTTAAAAAACTTGATCTGCGTGAGATTGATCTGGCCCTGACGCTACAGCCGATTCAACAGGGGGAAATTATGACGACGCTGATCGCCGAAGTTCCGCTGGTTTATATCGACCGGGACTATCGCCAGGGCGCAGTAGAAATAGACAAGATTGACCAACAACGCTGGATTTCTCCCGGCCCTCATTCCCTTTCCGATGCAATAGCTAAACGACGTGATTTTTTGACGACGCGCCTGAATGTCCAGACCTATTACATGGCCACGGAATTTGTAAAACGCGGAATGGGATGCAGTATTACCGATATTTTCTCTGCCCGTCATAACCTCCCGGCAGAGACGATTCACCCCATCGCCCCGCCAATGAAAATTGACCTTTGCTTGCTACGCCGCGCCGACGTTTCACTTAGCCCCATTACACAAAAATTTGTCGATTTCCTCTGTCAGCAATTACGTCTCCAGCTGCGAGCCATTAACCTTGAGTTATACCCTGAAAATAAAAAGTCAATTGCCCCTCAGGTCTAAATGCTTTGACATAACCCCAACGCATTTATTAGCGGTGGATATCTCAGGTGATGAAAAAACGCATTGTAATTATTGGCGGCGGGGTAATTGGTCTGGCAACAGCATGGGTGCTGGTAAAACAGTGCCATCAGGTGCAATTGTTAGAACGCAACAGCCAGGCAGGCGTCGCCACCAGTTTCGCTAATGGTGGGCAACTCAGTTATCGCTACGTTGCTCCTCTGGCGGATAAAGGCGTACCGATGCAGGGAATTAAATGGATGGGGAAAAGCGACTCCCCCCTCAATATGCGTTTGCGCATGTCATTTAGCCAGTGGCGCTGGTTGCTGGAATTTTTACTGGCCTGCAATAGCCGGACAAATAAACTCAATGGCGACCATATTTTACGCTTATCACTGTTAAGCCGTCAGGTCATGGAAGAGTGGCTGCTGGAAGATAATCTTGATGATTTTCACTGGCGCCGTTCTGGCAAACTGATTATTCATCGCCGCCCGCAAGATTTAGCCAAAGCAGCAAAAGGTATTAATCCGCAATTTCAACAGGCTTTATCACGCGAAGAGTGCGTTCATCTTGAACCAGCACTAAAACATATTGGTCATTCATTGTGTGGCGGTATTTACTCCCCCGGCGATGAAACGGCGGACTGCTATAAGTTCTGCCAGGCATTACTTGCCAAACTTAATGCCAGCGCAAATTTTTCGCTACAAACCGATTGTGAAGTTTTGCAGTTGAATAAAAAAGGCGAGCGCATTGATTCCATCACCACCAGCACAGGAACACTGGTTGCTGATGATTATGTCGTTGCCGCGGGTAATGGCAGTAAGCATTTACTTGCCGAAACCGGGACTCACGTACCGCTCTGCGGTCTGAAAGGTTACAGTCTGACGCTCCCCTTCCCACAAGAAATGGGGATCGCACCGCAAATCAGTGTCACCGACTATGGTCATAAAATTGTCTATGCCCGCCTCGGTGAGCGGTTGCGTATCGCCGCCATGGTCGATATTGGCTATGACGGAAATGAATTGCGCCCTGAACGAATCAATGCCTTAAAGCAGATCGTAGCTAACAGTTTTCCGCAACTGCAAGGTATCGATGATGCTGAATTATGGACAGGTATGCGTCCATCCACCCCTGCGGGTCCGCCACTATTAGGACGGGCGAAGTATCAAAATCTGTGGATGAATCTTGGTCAGGGCAGTCTGGGCTTTACGCTGGCGGCGGGTAGTGCCGTGGTGTTAGGCGCGCTGCTGTCGGGCGAAGATCCTACAATTTCCCTTGATGGACTGACATGGAGCCAATCAGCTTGAATATCAAACGTAATGACCCACAACCTCGTCTTGCCGCCAGTGTGGAATATGGCAATCTTGTATTTCTCTCCGGCCAGACACCGAAGAGCAATACGCCTGACATCGCGCAACAAACGCGCGAAGTACTGGAGAAAATCGACACATTACTTGCTGAAGCTGGTAGTGATAAATTTCATCTCTTGTCCGCTCAGGTATGGCTGAAAGATATCAGCCGCGATTTTGCCGATTTCAACGACGTATGGGTTAACTGGCTGCCAGAAGGATATAGCCCGGCACGTGCTGCCGTGCAGGCTGAGATGGCCCGCCCGGAGATTCTGGTTGAAGTGATGGTCACTGCGGTAAAAGCCGGATAATTCACCATTTTCAGCCCCCTGACAACGTCGTCATGGGGCATCTATGAAGGTTAAACGTCCCCTCTTTTACCTGCCAAAATTCAGGCTGAAAATATCATTTTTAGTTATGTTTTTATCACTGGCCTACGATTTTTTCTGATTTCCCCTACACTTAACTCTGATACCTTGTCAGGGGTTTCCCTTTGTCTGTATTGATTTACGCGAGATAACGCTATGGAATTAAAGGATTATTACGCCATCATGGGCGTGAAACCGACGGACGATCTCAAGACAATCAAGACCGCCTATCGTCGACTGGCCCGCAAATACCATCCTGATGTCAGCAAAGAGCCCGATGCCGAAGCCCGCTTCAAAGAGGTTGCTGAAGCCTGGGAAGTGCTAAGTGATGAACAGCGTCGCGCTGAATATGATCAGATGTGGCAGCATCGCAACGATCCGCAATTCAACCGCCAGTTCCAGCATGGCGACGGTCAGAGTTTCAATGCCGAAGATTTTGACGATATCTTCTCGTCAATTTTCGGTCAACATGCCCGCCAGAGCCGTCAACGCCCCGCCACACGTGGCCACGATATTGAAATTGAAGTTGCGGTATTCCTGGAAGAAACGCTTACTGAGCACAAACGTACCATCAGCTATAACCTGCCGGTTTATAACGCCTTTGGCATGATCGAACAGGAAATCCCGAAAACGCTGAATGTGAAGATCCCGGCGGGCGTCGGCAATGGCCAACGTATCCGCCTGAAAGGCCAGGGGACGCCAGGCGAAAACGGTGGTCCAAATGGCGACCTGTGGCTGGTGATTCATATAGCCCCGCATCCGTTGTTTGATATTGTCGGTCAGGATCTGGAAATTGTGGTGCCGGTTAGCCCGTGGGAAGCGGCTCTGGGTAGCAAAGTCACTGTACCAACCCTGAAAGAAAGCATTTTGTTGACCATTCCGCCAGGCAGTCAGGCCGGGCAACGATTGCGCATTAAAGGCAAAGGTCTGGTAAGCAAAAAACAGACTGGTGACTTGTATGCGGTACTGAAAATCGTCATGCCGCCGAAACCGGATGAAAATACTGCCGCGCTGTGGCAACAACTGGCAGACGCCCAGTCGTCTTTTGATCCACGTAAAGATTGGGGGAAAGCATAATGGCTCATGTTACGGTGACTTTTACCATTACCGAATTTTGCCTGCATACCGGCATTTCTGAAGAGGAGTTGAATGAAATTGTCGGTTTGGGGGTGGTTGAACCGAGAGAGATCCAGGAAACAACCTGGGTATTTGATGACCATGCCGCCATTGTGGTGCAACGCGCGGTACGTCTGCGTCAAGAACTGGCGCTGGACTGGCCTGGGATCGCGGTGGCGCTGACGTTAATGGATGATATTGCACATCTGAAACAGGAAAACCGTCTGTTACGCCAGCGGCTTTCCCGGTTTGTGGCTCACCCGTGAGTGTGGCTGCCGGATGCGATGACGCATCTTAGCCGGTCTACAAAGATCACCGTTCCCGTAGGCCGGATAAGGCGTTCACGCCGCATCCGGCAGCGCTGCCATAATGCCTGATGCGACGCTTGACGCGTCTTATCAGGCCTACAAAAATCACCCTTTCCGTAGGCCGGAGAAGGCGTTCACGCCGTATTCGGCGGCGCTGCCATAATGCCTGATGCGACGCTTAACGCGTCTTATCAGGCCTACAAAAATCACCCTTTCCGTAGGCCGGAGAAGACATTCACGCCGCATCCGGCGGCGCTGCCATAATGCCTGATGCGACGCTTAACGCGTCTTATCAGGCCTACAAAAATCACCCTTTCCGTAGGCCGGAGAAGACATTCACGCCGCATTCGGCGGCGCTGCCATAATGCCTGATGCGACGCTTAACGCGTCTTATCAGGCCTACAAAAATCACCCTTTCCGTAGGCCGGATAAGGCGTTCACGCTGAATCCGGCGGCTCTGCCATAATGCCTGATGCGACGCTTGACGCGTCTTATCAGGCCTACAAAGATCACCGTTCCCGTAGGCCGGATAAGGCGTTTACGCCGCATCCGGCGGCTGTGCCATAATGCCTGATGGGACGCTTGACGCGTCTTATCAGGCCTACAAAAATCACCGTTCCCGTAGGCCGGAGAAGACGTTCACGCTGCATCCGGCGGCTGTTCCATAATGCCTGATGCGACGCTTGACGCGTCTTATCAGGCCTACAAAGATCACCGTTCCCGTAGGCCGGATAAGGCGTTCACGCCGCATCCGGCGGCTGTGCCATAATGCCTGATGCGGCGCTTAACGCGTCTTATCAGACCTACCAATCGGCATTATCTCTATTGGTTATCGCAAGCAATAACTGGCTTAGTGCCGCGTAAAAACCAAAACTGTCATACTGATGGCAACGCGCAGCAAACTCTGGTAACCATTGCCGCAGCGACGTCAGTGTTTTTTGCCGCAGATTGTCAACTTCCTGTGCAGGTACAATCCCCTCTCCCCGGGCAAAATGCAGATGACTTAACAACTCAAGAAAAATCGCCAGATGATCTGCCGGTTCGTTGAAATTGCCACTGGTGTCCATCCCAGCCTCAGCCAGTAAGCCTTTGATCACCTGTGGGTCCTGCTGATACGCCGATGCATACGGCAGTGCCGCCTGCCTGTCAGTCATCAAAAACAGGCCGCAAAAGTCGGCGGCCAGTTCCAGACGGGCGTCGTCACGTACTGTCAATGCAGCAATACTTTTCTCCAGCTCATTCACCGCCGCAGTCAGCGGCGGCTCGCGTTTCAGCAAAGAAAACCATTCAGCCATCTGTGCACTGGCGATTTGCGTCAGTTGTTCATCGTCCAGTTCACGGGAGAACAACTGCGCCAGCCAGGCATAGACACAAGCATTCTGTTCCACCGTTAGTGAAGTCATGATTTCACCTGCGACGCCGGAATATATTCGCACTGCGCCACCATCTCAATCGGACCGCTAAACGCCGTTACCTTCTCTATTGGACCGGTGAATTTTTCAATTTCCACGATGGTCGTGTGTGAGCTGGTCGCCTGCGCCAGTTGCGAAGTCCCGATGTCGGGCGTTAGCACATTGGGGTTACCGTATTTACACAGCGCATTGAGCTCACCGCCTTTATCCGGATCATACCAGGCACCTTCATGGATCCGCACCACGCCAGGCGCATAGAGATCAGAAACCACCGCGCCCACCAGAACCTGCCCCCGATCGTTAAAGACACGCACCACATCACCGTTAGCAATCCCGCGCGCACGGGCATCCTGCGGGCTGATATATACCGGCTCTTTACCCGCTACGCTGTAATGCTGACGCAGTGTTTCAGATTCACACAGTTGCGAGTGGACGCGATAATCGGGATGCACCGATTGCAGATGCAGTGGATACTTCTGCGAACCTGGTCCACCGTGGGAACGTTCAATTTTCTCAAACCACATTGGATGCCCCTGACAATCGTCATAGTGCATGTCGGCGATGGTTTGCGAGTAGATCTCAATCAACCCGCTCGGCGTCCCCAGCGGTTCGAGGTCAGGATCTTCTCGGAACGCCTGATGACGCACGAACATCTGCGGATGGTCATAGACCACGTATTCTTTACTGTTCCACAACTCATCAAAGGTCGGTAAATGGATGCCGAGTCCTTTGGCCTGCTGGAGCGCGTCCTGCCAGATGCGCTTGAGCCAGCCCATCTCATCCAGCCCCTCAGTAAAGGCTTCCTCACGGTCAAAGCGGCGGCATAACTCGCGGAAAATATCAAAGTCGTTGCGCGCCTCAAATTGCGGCTGCACCACCTGTTTAGTGGTGATAAGCCCATGGCTGGCATAGTCACCAAACTGGTCGAGATCGTTACGCTCAAACTGTGTGGTTGCGGGTAATACAATGTCGGAAAAGCGGCAACTGGAGGTCCACTGGTTATCAATGGAAATCACTGTCTCCAGCTTGCGCCAGCCTTCGATAATGCGGTTGATCTGCTGATGGCGGTGGAACGGATTGGTCCCGGCGAAAACACACATTTTCAGCGGCGGCAACTTAACTGTTTTGCCGTCCCAGTTGATCTCTTTCCCCGGTTCCAGAATGGCGTCGATATAACGAGCCGTTGGGATGGTGCTGCTGTAACCTTTGTAATCGTTGTTGTTATGAACTGGCGGAATTTTCGTGGCACCGGGAAAACCGCTCAGGATAATCCCTTTACGGCCTGGCACGCCTGAGCCGCTGCTGTGCCAACTAAAACCAAAACCGCCACCAGGCAGGCCAATCTGCCCGAGCATTGCCGCCAGCACCACAATCATCCATGACCACTGCTCGCCGTGCTGCATACGTTGGGCGCACCAGCCAGCCATAATTTGCGTTCTTGTGCCCGCCATTTTCCGCGCCAGCATGCGGATCGTTTCGGCGTCAATGCCACACAGCTTTTCTGCCCAGACGGCATCCTTCGGCTGGCCATCTTTCTCACCCAGCAAATACGGCAAAAATTGCTCGAAACCGACGCAATAATCAGCAATGAATTGTTTGTCGTACAGATTTTCGCTGTACAGGGTATGGGCCATCGCCAGTTGTAGCGGGACATCGGTTTGCGGGTTAACAATAATATGTTTAACGTGCTCACGCCCCAGATATTCATGCGTTGAACTGACCACCGGGTCGATGCTGATAACTTCGATTTCGCCCGCCGCCACCTTTTCTTTCAGTTGCTCGTAATATTCATAAACATCGTGAGACGGGCAGCGGAAATTAACCTGCTGATTCTTCACCAAATCGGTGCCCCACATGACGATGATTTTACTGTTTTGCAACACTAACGGCCAGGATGTTTGCTGTTCGTAAACTTCCATTGATCCCACCACCCGCGGCAGGATCACCTGCGCTGCCCCGGTGGAATAGTCACCGCCAGTACTCACTTTATTGCCATGTAGTGCGATGGCTTTCGACAGCATTCCCCCGGCGCTATGAAATTTACCGGATGATTGCCCGCCGCTGGCGGTCAGTAACGCACTGGGGCCATAGGTTTTTTGCACCCGTTCCAGTTCTTCATAGAACATGTCCAGGGCTTCATCCCAAGTGACGCGGACAAAACGGTTATCGCCGCGCTGAGTGGTGTCACTCAGATGGCGCTTACGCAGCCAGTCGACTCGTACCATTGGGTAGCGAATACGCGCCGGATTGTGGACGTGATCCGGCAGCCCGGCGATAATTTTCGTCGGGTACTTATCCAGTTCGAACGGTTTCACCGCCACAAAGCGCCCGTCTTTCACCGTCGCGCGAATGGCGCCAAACCGCGAACCGGTCAGGATACCTTCTTTCGACGTAACAGCCTGCGCTGCGTTAACACGGCGTGGAGTTAACAGCGATGGCCCCAGCATTCCGGCCAGCGTTAAGCCACCAAGCTGGGTAAGAAAACGTCGACGTGATGCCTGAAAAATGTCTTTATTTTTCATTATTTTCCTTCCTTATCGCTGTGAGACTTCCCTGCGGTATCCGACGCATGCATTTGCAGATATTTCAGCATGGTGCGTTCTTCCCGTTTATCCAGGCTGGTAAAACCAATCATGCCGTTGATTTGGCCGATCCAACCGTTGGCGTCGTAATGGGTGGTTGCCGACGCGCCGTGGCACTGTTTACAGGCGCTGCTGTACAGCGTATCGCCATAGGCCCAGATTGGTTTGATGTCGTCGACCATATCGCCCTTCTTCAACCATGCGGTGGCCTGCATCTTACTCCACTCGGTTTTGGTGTCAGCAACGGTGGTTTTCTCCAGCATTTTCGCCTGCTGCTGGATATCGCCACGAATGGAAGCGACAAAAATCCGTTTGCCGGGCAACTCGGTCAGAACCCGTTGAGTTCCAGCGCTTTCCGTCCAACCGATGATAGCCACCTGCAACCAGTCGCCGTCACGTTTAAGCACTTTCACTTCAGAGGCTGGCAGCAGTGAACCCGTCGCTTCTTTATCATCCTTTGCTGCATAAAGCGGCTTTATATCTATAGAATAAAGGATGTCTTTATCATCTCTGGCGCTGGCGCGTAGTTCTTCGAACTGTTTACGCGAGCCGCTGCTCATATCCGGCAGCTGGTGGGCAATGCCTTTATGGCAGTCGATACAGGTCTGATTATCTTTCGCTGCGGCGGCCATTTGACGTGCGGCTTCCGGATGCTGCTTCGCATGATCCATCGCGTCGTAGTTATGGCAGGAACGGCAGGTAGCTGAATTGTTCTCTTTCATCCGCGCCCATTCGCGCTCGGCAAGTTCTGCGCGTTTAGCGTTGAATTTCTCAGGGGTATCGATGGAGTGACCAATAACGGTCTGATACACCTCATTACTCGCTTCCAGTTTCCGCTTCAACATTCCCGGTAAATCTGACGGGACATGGCAGTCATGACACTCGGCACGTACGCCAGAAGCATTCTGGAAATGCGCCGACTTTTTATATTCTTCATACACCGGCGTCATACTGTGGCAACTGACGCAAAACTCAGTGCTGCTGGTGGCCTTGATCCCGAAGTGAGGTAACACAATCAAGGCAATACCGATCACAATCCCCATCAGCACCAGCGCTAACACCGACCAACGCGCACTTGGCCGACGCAGCGCACTCCATAGTCGTCTCATAATAACTCCTGTAAAAATATAATTTGGCAACTGTGATCTTAATAAGCAAATATGAATAACGGCACTCGTCAGGATGAATGGCTTATGACAGCATATGAATGGATATGAACAGGAAGATCGGGAAGGCAGGGATGTCACACCATATTGTCATTGTTGAAGATGAGCCTGTAACGCAGGCACGTTTGCAAAGCTACTTCATCCAGGAAGGGTATCTCGTGTCGGTCACGGCAAGCGGCGACGGACTACGGGAAATTATGGAAAACCAGCCTGTTGATCTCATTTTGCTGGATATTAACCTGCCCGATGAAAACGGCTTAATGCTTACCCGAGCCCTGCGCGAACGCTCAACGGTGGGGATTATTCTGGTAACCGGGCGCAGCGATCCTATTGATCGAATTGTCGGGCTGGAGATGGGCGCCGATGATTATGTCATCAAACCGCTGGAGCTGCGTGAACTCGTGGTTCGGGTAAAAAATCTGCTCTGGCGTATCGATCTGGCCCGTCAGGCCAACGCTCTCTCTCAGGATAACTGCTATCGTTTTGCCGGATATTGTCTGAATATCTCACGCCACACGTTGGATCAAGACGACCGACCTATCAAACTCACCCGCGCGGAATACGAAATGCTGGTGGCCTTTGTCACTAATCCTGGCGAGATCCTCAGCCGTGAACGACTGTTGCGTATGCTCTCCGCCCGGCGGGTAGAAAACCCCGATTTGCGCACCGTGGACGTATTGATCCGCCGTTTGCGTCATAAACTCAGCGCCAACCTGTTAGTTACGCAGCATGGCGAAGGGTATTTCTTAGCCGCTGATGTCTATTAATCCACCGATTCAGGTAATGTGGTGCACCAAGGATGATTTTCACTCTGGCCAAAAGATTGTGGATGGCGTTTGCCCTGATGGCATTGCTGACGCTGGTGAGTATCTTTGTAGGTTGGTATAACCTGCGCGTTTTAACCCAAAGCGCTCAGACCAACACTCTGGCCCTGATCCCAACCATGAATATGGCCCGTCAGTTGAGTGAGGCCAGTGCGTGGGAGCTCTTTACCGCCCAAAATCTGAACAACACGGATAGCGTAGAGATGTGGCAATCCCAGGGGAGGACGTTATCGGCGCAGAAGCTGAAAATTGACACCCTGTTGCAGGGTCTGCGCGAGAAAGGGTTTGAGACGATAGCCATTGAACGGCAAGCCTATGAGATTGACCACTCGCTACGCCAGCAAGGTGATCTGGTCGGCCAGCGGCTGCAACTCCACGATCAACAGCAACAACTCAGCCAGCAAATCGTCGCCGCGGCCGGAGAAATCGCCAACATCGCGCAATCCCAGACCCATTACATTGCAATCGCCACCGCATCACCGCAGTCTGGCCCGCAAAGTGTGTTTGGCCACAATCATAACAGGTCGGCGGAGAGCGCCGTCGAACAGTGGGTTGCTGGCGATCGTGAGTACGTCAGGCAGATGCACGAAATGCGCTTTAGCGCTCTGCAAATACAGCATTTCGTTATGAAACTGGAGCTGGAGGAGAGTGAAAAAAATAAGAACAGGCTGCCTGTTCAATTGAAAAACGCCCTTAACAGGGTACAGCTTCAACAAAGGCGCATTAAGGCCCCACCGGTTCGCGCGCAGGCGGAAAAGGCACTGGAGACAGTACAACGATATGTCGAGTTACTGGCGCTCTACCAACGAGAAAAAGCACTCAATACTCACCTGCAGACGCTGACGCAAAATAATATTGTGCAGTTTGCACAGTTCAGCAACGAAGTTAATCAGTTGGTCGCAACCATTGAGCAGCGTAATCGGGCCGGACTTACACATCTGGAAAGCGCCAGTGAACATGTACGGTTTAACCTGCTACTGCTGGGCGTCGTTTCACTTTGCTCATTGATTCTGATCCTCTGGCGCGTGGTTTATCGCTCAGTCACGCGTCCACTTGCCGAACAAACGCAGGCGCTGCAACGCTTGCTGGATGGTGATATCGACTCCCCTTTCCCGGAAACCGCTGGCGTGCGGGAACTGGATACCATCGGGCGGCTGATGGATGCTTTTCGCAGCAGTGTTCATGCGCTTAATCGCCACCGCGAACAACTGGCGGCGCAGGTCAAAGCGCGCACTGCCGAATTGCAGGAACTGGTGGTAGAACACCGCCTGGCACGGGCGGAAGCAGAAAAAGCCAGTCAGGCAAAATCGGCGTTTCTGGCAGCAATGAGCCATGAGATCCGCACTCCGCTGTACGGAATTCTCGGCACCGCGCAGTTGCTGGCAGATAACCCGGCGCTTAACGCCCAGCGTGATGATTTGCGGGCGATTACCGACTCTGGCGAATCATTGCTGACCATCCTCAATGATATTCTCGATTATTCGGCTATCGAAGCAGGTGGCAAGAATGTTTCGGTCAGCGATGAGCCCTTTGAACCGCGCCCACTGCTGGAAAGTACCCTGCAATTAATGAGCGGACGGGTTAAAGGTCGTCCGATTCGACTGGTAACAGAAATTGCCGACGATGTCCCAACCGCATTAATGGGCGATCCGCGCCGTATTCGCCAGGTTATTACCAATTTGTTGAGTAATGCCCTGCGTTTCACCGATGAGGGGCAGATTATCCTGCGCAGCCGCATTGATGGCGAGCAATGGCTGGTCGAAGTTGAAGACAGCGGCTGTGGTATTGATCCCGCGAAACTGGCTGATATCTTTCAGCCGTTTGTTCAGGTGAGCGGCAAACGCGGCGGCAGCGGCCTGGGGCTGACTATCAGTAGCAGTCTGGCTCAGGCGATGGGCGGCGAACTGACCGCCACCAGCAGGCCGGGAGTTGGAAGCTGTTTTGGCTTACGGTTACCGTTACGTGTTGCCACTGCGCCTGCACCAAAAACAGTCAATCAGGCGGTGCGTCTGGACGGTTTACGATTACTGTTGATTGAAGATAACCCGCTAACGCAGCGTATTACCATCGAGATACTTAACACCAGTGGCGCTCAGGTCGCAGCCGTAGGAAATGCCGCGCAGGCTTTAGAGACGCTGCAAAATAGTGAACCGTTTGCTGCCGCACTGGTGGATTTTGATCTGCCGGATATCGACGGCATTACACTTGCCCGGCAACTTTCGCTCCAATATCCGTCGCTGGTTTTGATTGGCTTTAGCGCCCATGTCATCGACGAAACGCTGCGCCAGCGTACCAGTTCGCTATTTCGCGGAATTATCCCTAAACCGGTGTCGCGTGAAGTGCTTGGTCAGTTACTGGCTCACTATCTGCACCTGCAAACACATAACCATCAACCACTGGATGTATCGCAGCTCAATGAAGATGCGCAGTTAATGGGGGTGGAGAAAATCCACGAATGGCTGGCATTATTTAAACAACATGCCCTGCCCCTTCTCGATGAAATGGACACTGCCCGCGCCAGTCACGACAGCGACAAAATCAAACGTGCCGCGCACCAGTTGAAAAGCAGCTGTGCCAGTCTGGGCATGCGCAGTGCCAGTCAGTTGTGCGGACAACTTGAGCTGGAACCATTAACCGCGGCCCTGCCGCGTGAAGAAATTACGCGTAGCATCGCGGCCCTGGAACAGTGGCTGAATAAGAACGCCCCAAACCCGATGTGAATCAATATCATCCCGTTGAGAAAACTTAGAATAGTGGTATTTAGTATGCAACTTAACGGGCGGGCAAAATTATGACAGAGAAAAAAAGAATCCGCTGGCAGCGACGGCCAGGCACGACGGGCGGTAAATTACCGTGGAATGACTGGCGCAATGCCACGACCTGGCGTAAAGCGACGCAATTATTACTGTTGGCAATCAATATTTATATTGCCGTCACCTTTTGGTACTGGGTGCGCTATTACGAAACAGCAGGTAATACGGCATTTGTCGCCAGACCGGGGGGCATTGAAGGTTGGCTGCCTATTGCTGGTCTGATGAATCTGAAATACAGCCTTGCAACAGGTCAGTTACCTTCCGTGCACGCCGCCGCGATGCTGTTATTGGCCGCTTTTATCATTATTAGCTTACTGCTGAAAAAAGCCTTTTGTTCGTGGCTATGCCCTGTTGGTACGCTCTCTGAATTAATTGGCGATCTCGGGAAAAAACTGTTTGGTCGACAATTCGCCCCTCCCCGCTGGCTGGATATTCCTCTACGCGCGGTGAAATATTTGCTATTAAGCTTTTTTCTTTATATCGCGTTATTCATGCCCGCCCAGGCGATTCACTATTTTATGCTATCGCCTTATAGCGTGGTGATGGACGTTAAAATGCTCGATTTCTTTCGCCATATGGGGAAAGCGACATTAATCAGCGTGACGCTTTTGCTGATTGCCAGCCTATTTATTCGCCATGCCTGGTGTCGTTATCTCTGCCCATATGGTGCGCTGATGGGACTGGTTTCGCTATTATCGCCGTTTAAGATTCGTCGCAATGCCGAAAGCTGTATCGACTGCGGTAAATGTGCGAAAAATTGCCCATCACGGATCCCAGTCGATAAATTAATTCAGGTCAGAACGGTGGAATGTACCGGTTGTATGACCTGCGTGGAGTCATGCCCGGTGGCCTCAACATTGACCTTTTCGCTGCAAAAACCTGCGGCAAATAAAAAGGTCTTTGCCTTGTCTGGCTGGCTCATGGCACTACTGGTATTGGGAATTATGTTCGCGGTGATTGCTTATGCGATGTATGCGGGAGTATGGCAGAGCCCGGTGCCAGAGGAGTTGTACCGACGCTTAATTCCACAAGCGCCAATGATTGGTCACTAAATTAGCAACAAGCGGAACATCACCTCGCACGGGGTGATGTTCACAAAATCACATTATTTTGATTTTGACATCATAACTTTCAAGCCCGGTCATTTTCTCCCGCGCGGTGAAGCGAATTTCAGAGACTTCTTTCCCTGTGTTCTTGTTAAATTCGGCGATTTTTTGCGCGATAAAATCTGAGATTTCCGTTTCGGCTTGTTTTTTTAGCTCTTCAATATTCACTGTTAACCTCTTCTGGTCTTAAAAGACAGCAACACGCCAGTAAGGTGTTGGTTCCCGGTACCTGGTCAGGTAAGAAATGTTATAAGCTATCTCCCTGAAAGATTCAATAATCAACAGGTTATCGCTTATTATACATACAGAGTTGAGGAAAAATAAGCCAGATATAAAAAAGGCTCCACGAGGGAGCCTGATATTATTTGGTGAAATCCAGTGGTGTCTGGTCAGTGCGTATTTGCAATGCGATGTTATCAAAGGTGATCATCGTCGATTTGCAGAAAATACACTTTGCACCTAAAGGGTTTCGCTCCGTCACATCGAATGCCGATGTGCGGTACTGTGAACCATGACAACATGGACAGCGGAAATGGAGATGCTGAGTAATAGCGGCAACCTTAGAGCGTAACAACGTTCGCTGCCGAGGGACCACGTTGCCCCTGCTCAATAGAAAATTCGACTTTCTGATTTTCGTTCAGCGTGCGGAATTCATTGCTCTGGATGGCGGTGAAATGGACGAAAACGTCCTTGCTGCCATCATCAGGAGTGATAAAGCCGAAACCTTTATCTGCGTTAAACCATTTTACTAAACCAGTCATTTTATTAGACATATTTTTACTTCCTTCATTTTGGGCCTTTCGGCAAACAGGGCTTTAATACAGAAACTACTTAGTGTTCAGGAGAGAGACTCAAAAGAAGGGGATAATGCCTGATAATGAGAACTGCTTTAGTAAACTACTTTGTATGATGTCTGTCTTTCAAACCGACGCAGCTATTAACGCATGATAAATAAGATTAAGCAAACTTTATTTTGGCCGTCCAGCGGTCTTAAATAAAACTGGCTTTATTTTATTTAGACCGTATAGTGCAGCGCAGATTTATCAGTAAGGAATTTGTTTGTCCCGTAAAATGACAGGAATTGTCAAAACCTTTGATCGCAAAAGCGGCAAAGGATTCATCATCCCCTCCGACGGTCGTAAAGAAGTCCAGGTCCATATTTCCGCATTCACCCCCCGCGACGCAGAAGTGCTCACCCCAGGGTTACGCGTGGAATTTTGCCGCGTCAATGGCCTGCGTGGCCCCTCAGCGGCAAACGTTTATTTGTCCTGATGGAGAGTGCACGCCGGAATGCGTGCTTCATTCACGATTTGCGTAAAACCAGCCAACGAACACATGCCCTGCGCGTTTCTTTCGCCACACTCAGCCAACGTTAACTCCACTTTGCCTGGCGGCGTTTTTAGCGACAACGGAGTTTTGTCACGCATCTGCTGTAGGGTCTGGAATACCAGCGATACCTGAATCCACTGGCTGTTATCACTAAGTCGCCGCCAGCGTTCAAAAACCAGTTCGCCCCCCGGTGGGGTATTATCCGGCTGGCCTGGTAGCGTCCAGTTAAGCTCTAACGCGCCCCCCAGATTCGCCAGATTAGTGTCGTGTCCGGCAATAAATAGCAGTGAAGTGGGTAATGTCACGCCATAAACCTGTTGTTGCGTGTTATTTGGCGTCAGCGCCGTCAGCACTAAATCCAGCAACGGCGTGGCACGACTACGGGCAACATCTGGTGTCCGTTGCAGCAAATAAAACTGCGCGTTATGCAGACTTAGCAAGGTGTTCCACTGGTGTGAATCAGTAATTCGCCCCCAGCCAGGCTCCGGCATTCCCTGTGCCTGTTGCAGGAGAAATATCTCCGTCAGCATTGAAGCCAGGCTTGCCGCACCGGTCAGGGATACATTGTCATCACTCACTTTGAGTTCGGACGGCAATGCCTGAGTCAACGTACAACTTTCGTCCTGATTGTCTCGTTTAAGGCACAGATTTGATTGCTGGAAATTGAGAACCTGCTCCAGTTCGCGAAATGCGGTTTGCCGATGCTCGGTAAACTCCGCTATCGATCCCCCTGCTCTACTGAGAATAGTCGCGGTAACGTTCGGCTTATCCAGTTGGCAAACGCCAGTTTTAAGGGGATTAAACAGGGGATCGGGCCGGGAAGTATCTGGCTGGGTATGTACTGTAATCGTACAGTTGGGTGCCAGCCCGGCAGCAAAGGCTTCACCTGTTTTACGCGTACGTTCATCGACATCCGCAATAATCGCAACCTGATCAGGTTTCGGGCAGCCATTTTTTGCCAGTAAACCGTCAGCGACCAGGCGTTGGCGTTGATAATGCCCAAGATAAGTGACCAGTTCGCCGCCACGCGGGGTCAACCAGCCCAATTTCACCGGCCACTCAGGCCATGTGTCTGGAGTGACATCCTGCATGAGTGGCGTGGCTTTGGTGGGCGCACGCACGCCATGACGGCTGACAATCACCACCCGCTCCAGCTTCAGTTCCGGCTCACTCTGAGCGAATGCAGGTGGCGAGGTGAACGGAATCAGAAGAGATAAAAATGGGATCAAAATCGCTTTCATCGATATGTTTCCGTTTTTCATATCCGACATGACTGCCTGATGCGACGCGTCGTATCAGGCCTAAGTTCGTTGTACGCCAGTCATCCCTTCAGACGCGGATCCAGCCATACCAACACGACGGTAGAAAGCGAACACATCAACAAAATGCCGACGAACCACAATAGATACCACATTGTTCATGCTCCTTAGTACAGCTCATGATCGTGACGGCGCAGAGTTTCAGTCGTCATACGACCCCACATTTTGTAGTAGCTCCATAGAGTGTAGAGCAACACTATTGGCAAAAATATCAGTACAATTACTAACATAATGCTAAGTGTCAGTTGGCTGGAGGTACTGTCCCACACGGTCAGGCTGGATATCGGACTGATACTCGAAGGCATAACAAAGGGAAATAACGTAACGCCAGCGGTGAAAATCACACCAAATTGCATCAATGACGCCATCAGAAATCCCCAACCGGGGCGACCACGGTAAATTGCCATCGCCGTCAGTAACGGGCAGAAGAAACC
This sequence comes from Escherichia sp. E14V7, assembly GCF_004212225.1. Classification (NCBI taxonomy): domain Bacteria; kingdom Pseudomonadati; phylum Pseudomonadota; class Gammaproteobacteria; order Enterobacterales; family Enterobacteriaceae; genus Escherichia; species Escherichia sp. E14V7. The sequence goes on along the minus strand of NZ_RHJJ01000010.1, from coordinate 166,394 downwards.
GAGCAGTGGGAAGATCCACAAGACGGGCGATTCGACGAAGTTATTCATCCAGGCGCCTGGCAGTACCGTCACCATTTTCATCAGTGGATTGGACGGACCGTTGACATCCTGAGCGAGTAACACAAAGCCATCAATACCGACCCACAGCCAGTAACCCGCCAGCAGGAAGCAGAGCATCACCAGCAGCGCGGCGCGTTTGGTCGCCAGTTGTGAACGCAGATGAATAGCGCCAACGGTTTTCAGCTGCAACCAGACGCCCCCTTGCAAAATCACCATACCCAGACTGAGCAAGCCGCACAGCAAAGGGAATGGCGTCAGCAACTGCCAGAAGCTACCGAGATACTCCACGCGTAATTGTGGTGTGAAGCTAAACGGCACGCCAAGTAACAAGTTACCAAACGCAATACCAAAGACCACTGGCGGGACCAGACTACCAATGACCAGACCGGCATCCCACATTTTGCGCCAGCGGGCATCCGCTATTTTGCTGCGATAATCAAAAGCTAACGGGCGGAAGAACAGCGAGCACAGCACCAGGATCATCGCCACATAAAAGCCAGAAAACGCCGCTGCATAGACTCTGGGCCAGGCGGCAAATAATGCCCCACCTGCGAGGATCAGCCAGACCTGGTTACCCTCCCAGTGAGCGCCAACGCTGTTGATCACTATCCGGCGTTCATCATCGTCACGCGCCACCAGTGGCAGCAGACAACCGATCCCCATGTCAAATCCGTCGGTGACCATAAAGACCACCAGAATGACGCCCATCAGCAGCCACCAGATGAACCGTAATGTTTCATAATCAAACATGACTCTCTCCTTTACCCCTGTTGCTGCGCTGGTTGTTCACTCTGCATCGCACTCGGCCCCAGGCGGGCATATTTCTGCATCAGGTAGACTTCGGCGATTAAGAACAGGGTGTAAAGCCCTACGATCATGATCAGAGAGAAGGCCAGTTGGCCCGTGGTTAATGCAGAGTGCGCGGAGTATGTCGGTAAGATGTCCTGAATCGCCCACGGCTGACGACCAAACTCGGTCATAAACCACCCGGCTTCAATGGCAATCCACGGCAGTGGCAAACTCCAGAGCGCCATTTTCAGCACCCAGCGATGTTGATCGATTTTGCCGCGCAGCGTCTGGACGAGCGCAATCAGCATCACCAGTAACAGCAGCGAACCGCAGCCAACCATGATGCGGAAACTCCAGAATACCGGCGCCACTTGCGGGATTGCGCCACGCATCGCCGCCTGGTACTGCGCAGCAGTGACATGATTCATATCCGGTGCATAGCGGGAGAGCAGCATGCCGTAACCGAGATCGCCTTCTAACTCGCGAAACGCCTGTAATACATGCGGCTCGCGGTTGCCCTGCGATATCTCCTGCATTAACAGCCAGGCTATGCGCCCGCGTTGCAGCCGTGGGTAGGTTTCGGCCATCAAATTTTTCAGCCCGGGAACAGGTTTATCCAATGAATGAGTCGCGAGGATCCCTAACAGGGCCGGGATTTTAATGGCAAAAGCGTTGCGTTCTTGATCTTGTTCCGGCCAGGCAACGAGATGGAACGGCGCGGGTGCCGGTTCGGTTTGCCACTCCCCTTCCATCGCCGCCAGTTTTACCGGCTGTACTCGTGCGACTTCATATGCAGAGCTGTCTCCGAGTTGCAGCGCGCCGATTATCGCCAGGGTCCCGAAGACAGAACCGATGGCAAACGAGCGGAGTGCAACGTCGCGCTCCCGCCCACGCAGCAAATACCACGCGCTGATCGCCATAATGAACATCGCCCCGGTCACATAACCTGCCATCACCGTGTGCACAAATTTCACCTGGCTGACAGGGTTAAAGACCAGATCGCTGAAGCTGGTCATCTCCATACGCAGGGTATCGATATCGAAATGCGCCCCGGTCGGGAACTGCATCCAGCCATTGGCATTCAAGATCCACAATGCGGAGATATTTGAACCGAATGCCACCAGCCAGGTGATCAACAGGTGTTGATATTTGTTCAGGCGTTGCCAGCCGAAGAAGAACAGACCAACAAAAGTGGATTCGAGGAAGAAGGCCATTAATGCTTCCATCGCCAGCGGTGCGCCGAAAATGTCGCCTACATAGTTGGAATAGAATGACCAGTTAGTACCAAACTGAAACTCCATCGTCAGGCCAGTGGCCACGCCGAGAGCAAAGTTGATACCGAAGAGCTTACCCCAGAAACGCGTCATATCGCGGTAGATTGTTTTGCCGGTAACCACGTAAATAGTTTCCATGATGGCCAGCAAAAAAATCAGCCCCAGGGTAAGGGGCACAAATAAAAAGTGATACAGCGCGGTCAGCGCAAACTGCCAGCGCGATAAGTCAATAACATCCCACATGCTAACTCCTGTAGGCGAAGAGAGGGTAATAACCCTTTAATAGTAGATCCCTCTTTTTATCCTTACAGTTTGTAGGTAGTTGTATTCGCTAATTGCGATATTCACAGGACCGAAAGCGATATTTGCCACCGTTTTTACTGTTGTGCGCTTTCCGCCAGCCACTGACAAACCTCGCCGAGACGCTGCGCAGAGTCCGCCAGATCTTCCGGCGCAGCCAGCACAACTTCGGGTATCGGGCAGATTTCATAACTCTCAAGCAGCGGGCCTTTTAAGGTGTCCATACAGCGTAAATGCCAGACATGGCGTAATCCCGTAGCGTTGATATAGCTCTCGCCGTAGCCAATGGTCCGAATCTGAATATTGCCCGGTCCGCAAAGACGCGACATAAAAAGCCGGTCAGCTTCGCTGATGGGTAACTGCGTCAGGTTAATACTGTGCGGCTGCGCGTCGGGGTTTCGTACATGCGCCAGCAACTCATGGGCCAGCGGTAAGCCATTCATCAGGCCATCAATGGGCGGCGGTAACAGCGAATCTGTCGGCAAGACGTTTTGCGTTGCCGCCTGCCACAACGCCAGCGGCGCGCAACCAGCCTCCAGTTTGTCCTCCAGCAACTGTTCGCCGCGACGTCTGCGTACACGCCATAATCCACAGAAGATCGCCTCCTGAATTTCACTTTCACTGCCGTCAGCGTGCTGGATGCGCACTGACACTTCCCCTTCTCCAAGCAGCGTATTGATGAAATGACGATCGTCGGCGTTGAGATTTAACAGATCGACTGCCAGCACCTCACCCAGCGGCGGCTGGCGTTCGCTTAGTTGATGTTGTAACTCGTTTAACAGCGCAATCACCTGCGGGCTATGCACACATTGCTCCAGTGCCGCCATACTTGGTTCATCATTCACCTGACAGGTAATCGGCAGTGGATTCATACTGAAACTGTCGTCGCCAGGTTGTGTTCCCGGTCCCAGCAGATGGAAGAAAGTGTCGCTCATGAGGCTCGCTCCTGTTGCGGTTCGACAAGCCCACGCATCAGGTTTATCAGCTCCGCCCACGGGTGGATGCCGTTCAACACGCCGCGATAGCGACCGCCGGTAAACACCAGGGTGGCGGGAAAGCGAAAAACACCAAAGCGATCGCCAATGGCTTCGCTTTGCTCAAGATCGGCAATCGCCACCTTCCACACATAGTCTGGAAACTCGCGCAGTAGCTCGCCGATCATTACCGGATTGTCGCTGACTTCAGGCGTCCGTTTTGGGTCACTGCTTAACAACACCACGCCGTCTGGCGTTTTCGTAAGCCAGTCATCAAGATGGGATTCACTGACCGGCGTCCAGCCACGCGCCAGCATTCGTTGCCACAACGCATCAAATGGTGTGTCGTTGCTCATCCCTGCTCCTCCAGCGTCATCCGGTACTGGCGCAAACGAACGCCTTCGTAATTTTCCATCGACAGGCAGTCATAATTGAGACAACGAGACTCCTCAGTCGGTTGCGGCACAACTCCCCACTCAGCCAGCTGGACCAGCGCCGCCTGTTCCGCAGCGGGCAGTTGCTCTCGCGCCAGTTCGCTCAGGCTGCCGCCGTAGTCGTCGAGCATCGCCGGTTGCAGGCCGACGAGGGCAATATGTGCTGGCAGATGTCCGCGGATATCTGCCAGCGCCAGCACTTCGGAGAAACTGTTCTGGTGCAGGCTCATTTTCTTCGCGCTGAGATAGGCCGGAATACGTTCTCCGGCATAGGTTCGTAGCGTTCCTGGCTCCAGCCCATAATCAATGGCATCGAGAATCAACAAGTGGCTGGCGCTTTCGACATAGCCCAGCAAGTTCAGCCCCTGAGTGCCGCCATCAACAATCTCCACTTCCTCGGGCCAGTGATAATGGGCATACAGCCGTTCTGCCACCCGCACGCCGAAGCCTTCATCGGCCCACAGCAGATTTCCCAGCCCCATCACCACCACGCGTTGCTCACTCATGAACGCTCCTTGTTGCTTTTGACTTTAAAAAATTTGTGGCTGCGGTAGCCGTTCACCATGGTGGAGATCACCGTGTCGTCAGACATAATGTCTTCACGCAACGCCATGTACACATGACCGATCACAAACGCGCCAATCAGCCACATCCCCAGCCGATGCCAGCTGTGAATGTCCATTGAGTTGCCGCCCGTCCAGTAGAAAAATTCCACCACGTAACGGAACGGTGTGAAGATGGCGTACTGACTGTGTTCGCTGAACAGCGCAAAACCGGTGACGATCATAAAAACGGACATCAGGAAATAGCCGAACATCGCGGCCTGGGCGATGGGATTATGACCAATATCAGCACTCGGGCGTTTTGCCAGAAACAGATACCAGCGGATTTCATACCACACGCCCAACCACCAGCGTTTACGCCACACCGGCACGATGAACAGCTCGCGTGAGTAGCGATTACCGAAAAATGCCCAGTAGATCCGCATCAGTAATACCACGGTAAAAATCATCCCGGCGCTGAAGTGAATTAACCGGATGTACCCCATGTAGAACAGATACGTCGCCTCGCCGCTGACCGAAGGCAGCGGTTTGCCGATAAAGTAGCCAGTAACCATCAACACTGCCATGCACAGCACCGTCAGCCAGTGCCAGATCCGCACGGGCGCTTCAAAGACATAGTGGCTGACAACGTTGTCGCTTTTCTGTTGCATGATGATTCTCCTTCGCTGTTAACGCACCTGCACGGAGATAAGCTCGCTACCGTCGTCGCCCAGCACATGAGTTGAACAGGCGAGGCACGGGTCGAAGCTGTGCAAAGTACGCAGGATTTCCAGCGGCTGTTCAGGAATAGCCATTTTGGTGTTCATCAGCGCCGCTTCATACGCACCTATTTGCCCTTTGGGATCGCGCGGGCTGGCGTTCCAGGTGGTCGGCACCACGCACTGATAGAGATCAATCTTGCCATCGCGAATGGCGGCCCAGTGACCTAACGCCCCGCGCGGCGCTTCAGTAAAGCCAACGCCACGGCACTCTTTCGGCCAGGTAGTAGGCTCCCATTTGTCAGTGGAGGCGGTGGCGAGATTGCCGTTTTTCAGGTTGGTCATCAGCTTGTCAAAGAAGTATTGCAACTTACCTGCGGCCCACTGCGCTTCGTGCGCGCGGCACAAAATGCGGCCCAACGTTGACTGGATGCCATAAAGCGGCAGGTTCAACGCCGACATCATACGATCGACAGACTCAACGGTTGCCGCATCGCCTTTGTGGTAAGCGATTAATGTGCGCGCCAGTGGCCCCACTTCCATCGCATGACCGCGCCAGCGTGGCGCTTTGATCCACGAGTAGCGTTCCTGTTCATTCAGCTGCTGAATGTTGGTGTCACTGCCTTTGACATCGCCGGGGTTGTACCACGGATCGGTAATACCATCGAAGGGATGACGTCCAACCCGATCGTCGGGATAACGATACCAGGCGTGATCGACAAACTCCTGCACCTGCTGCGGATCCACTAAATCTACTGGCAACACGTTTTTGAAGTCGCCGTTAATTACTGCGCCGCCAGGCATCAGCAGACTTTTTTCGCCAAAGTCGTTGGCGATATCGGGGAACGCACCGTAGCTGAGGACGCATTGATCCGAAAGGCCCGTGCCGATCTCGCTCCACGGTTTGTTGAACTGGCCGATGGCTAAAGCGTCGGGAATCATCACGTTATTAATGAAGTCCGCCGTACGGGTAATGATCGACTGCACCAGGTTCAGACGTTCCATATTGACCGCCCCGACCGCGCCGCTTTCGTCAATGTTAATGGCGCAAGGCATCCCGCCGACAATCCAGTTTGGATGTGGGTTTTTACCGCCAAAGACCGCGTGGATTTTGACAATTTCACGCTGGAAATCGAGAGCTTCGAGATAGTGGGCAAAGCCCATCAGATTGGCTTCTGGCGGCAGTTTATATTGCGGATGGCCCCAGTAGCCGTTGCGGAAGATCCCCAACTGCCCGCCTTCAACAAATTTCTTCAGTCGGTTTTGCACATCGAAGAAATAGCCAGGGGACGATTTCGGCCACGAAGAGAGGCTTTGCGCCAGTTCGGAGGTTTTCCGCGGATCAGCTTTCAGCGCATCTAACACATCGATCCAGTCCATCCCGGCGAGCTGATAGAAATGCACCAGATGATCGTGGCACCAGAGCGTTGCCAGCATAATATTGCGGATGATATTGGCGTTGTCCGGCACTTTAATACCGATGGCATCTTCGATGGCGTAAACCGAAGCCAGGGCGTGTACGCCGGTGCAAACGCCGCAAATACGTTCAACGAACGCCCACGCATCGCGCGGATCGCGCCCTTGCAGGATGATCTCCAGTCCGCGAAACATAGTGCCGCAGGAGACGGCATTGGTTATCACATTCTGATCGTTGATGTTTACTTCGCAGCGCATATGGCCTTCGATGCGCGTGATCGGGTCGACCACCAGGCGGCGCCCGGCATTGTTGATGGTGTATCCCTGAGTTTCGTACTGAGTGCTCATGCCTGTTTATCCTCGTTGCCCGGCTGTTGTTCTGCTTCTGCAAGTTGCTGGTTATGACGTCTGCGCTGGTCAACGGCGCTGGCGACTGCATGTACGCCAACCGCCGCAGCCACCACGCCAAGCGCGGTTAAGCCGACGGTATCGGCGGTGGAGTGAGTACCCATTTGCGGAATGTCGACCACGCGGCTGTAAAACGAGCCGCGATCCCAGAAGCCATTTTCAGAACAGCCAAGACAACCGTGACCAGACTGGATCGGGAAGGAAACGCCATCGTTCCAGCGGGTAGAGGAACAGGCGTTATACGTAGTTGGCCCTTTGCAGCCCATTTTGTACAGGCAGTAACCTTTACGCGCCGCGTCATCATCCCAACTCTGGACGAACTCTCCGGCGTCGAAGTGGGCGCGGCGATAGCATTTATCGTGGATTCGCTGGCCATAGAACATCAGCGGACGCCCCATTCTGTCGACATCCGGCAGGCGATCGAACGTCACCATGTAAGTAATGATGGCGCTCATCACATCCGGGATCGGCGGGCAGCCAGGCACTTTGATAATGGGTTTGTCGGTGATGACTTTGTCGATAGGCGTTGCCTGCGTCGGATTAGGTCGCGCGGCCTGCACGCAGCCCCAGGACGCGCAGGTTCCCCAGGCGATAATCGCACTGGCTCCGGCAGCGGCACGTTTGAGTTTCTCAATAAACGGTCGACCGCTGCTGATACAGAACATCCCCTGCTCGCCCAGCGGCGGATTGCCCTCTACCGCAAGGATATATTTGCCATTGTATTGCGTGATGATGTCTTCAAAGACTTCTTCCGCCTGAGTTCCGGCGGCAGCCATCAGAGTATCGTCGTAGTCGAGAGAAATAAGGGAAAGAATGACATCCTTCGCCAGTGGGTGAGCGGAGCGGATAAAAGATTCGGTACAGCAGGTGCATTCCAGACCGTGGATCCACACCACCGGAATGCGCGGTTTATTTTCCAGCGCCCAGGCAATCTTTGGTGCCATTCCCGCGCCTAATCCCAGCGAGGTTGCAGCCAGACTGCAATATTTGAGAAAGCTGCGCCGGGTGACCCCCTGACGCCGCATGGCCTGGTAAAATGTCTCCTCGTTATTCATATCGCACGTCTCTTCTCCTTGCGACACCAGCAGGACGCCGGGCGCTTATGGGTCGGCAAGCGACGTCCCTGTAGCAAGGCAAACCATCGTTTTACGTGAGATGCTGAAAACGAAAGCTCATCCTTCTGCACTGGCGCACGTCGCCAGAAAGTATTGTTAATAAATCGTAGTGAAACTTTTGCACAAAACAATACAAACTGTGTGGATTTGTCTTTTAGCGATAAAAATGGACCTTATTTTCCTTAAGGTTTGGCGCAGAAGAATTACGAGCCCATTTTTATGGCGACAGAATGTCCAAATTGCTGTTATTTCAAGCTATCGACACGCATTTGTCTGTTTTTCAAGCAAACAAACAAATTGGGGGTTTACACGACGCATCGGGATGTTTATAGTTCGCGTCATTCCGGAAGTGTGGCCGAGCGGTTGAAGGCACCGGTCTTGAAAACCGGCGACCCGAAAGGGTTCCAGAGTTCGAATCTCTGCGCTTCCGCCAAATAAGATAAGGGGTTAGCTAAATGCTAACCCCTTTTTCTTTTACCTGTCAAAATGCTATACCACACTCAGTGGCTTAACCATCCTCTGCTAAACCTGTTCCAGATCAAATGCGTAAAGATGGGTAAAACCTCTGGGTAGCTTTCGGCATTATCATTATGCTGCTTCATTAATTACATCTGTCATAGAGAGTGACTCAATGGATCGTATTGTTAGTTCTTCACATGACCGTACATCGCTGCTTAGCACCCATAAGGTGCTGCGTAATACCTATTTTCTCCTGAGCCTGACACTGGCCTTTTCGGCGATTACCGCGACGGCCAGTACGGTTCTGATGCTGCCATCTCCGGGGCTGATTCTGACGCTGGTGGGTATGTATGGTTTGATGTTCCTGACCTATAAAACGGCGAATAAGCCAACCGGGATTATCTCCGCATTCGCGTTTACCGGTTTTCTGGGTTATATCCTCGGGCCAATTCTGAACACCTATCTGTCAGCCGGAATGGGTGACGTAATTGCCATGGCGTTGGGCGGTACGGCATTAGTGTTCTTCTGCTGCTCTGCGTATGTGCTGACCACTCGCAAAGATATGTCGTTCCTCGGCGGTATGCTGATGGCGGGTATTGTTGTTGTCCTGATCGGGATGGTGGCGAATATCTTCCTGCAACTGCCTGCTCTGCATCTGGCGATCAGCGCAGTGTTCATTCTGATCTCCTCTGGCGCAATTCTGTTTGAAACCAGCAACATCATCCACGGCGGTGAAACGAACTACATTCGTGCCACTGTAAGCCTGTATGTGTCGCTGTATAACATCTTCGTTAGCCTGTTGAGCATTCTGGGCTTCGCCAGCCGCGATTAATCTCGCCCGCTATCTCTTTCTGAGCCTCGCTTTATGCGGGGCTTTGTTTTTTGTTACACTGCCGCCAGTCTGACTAAGGTAGTAAATAATTATGCTGATCTTCGAAGGTAAAGAGATAGAAACCGATACCGAAGGCTATCTCAAAGAGAGTAGCCAGTGGAGCGAACCACTGGCGGTGGTCATTGCAGAGAACGAAGGTATTACACTGTCGCCAGAACACTGGGAGGTGGTGCGTTTTGTGCGTGACTTCTACCTGGAATTTAATACCTCTCCGGCAATTCGTATGCTGGTTAAAGCGATGGCGAATAAATTTGGTGAAGAGAAAGGCAATAGCCGCTATCTGTACCGACTGTTCCCGAAAGGCCCGGCAAAGCAAGCCACCAAAATTGCTGGCCTGCCTAAACCGGTGAAATGCATTTAACGAATACGAAAATCCGTTAACTCCCCGGAGGGATGATGCGGCTCGCTAAGCACCCGTTCCACACGCGCTGAACGCGGGCCGCCGCTTTTTAACCACTGCATTAATTTTTCCACCTGCCCTTCTTCACCGCAGGCAACGACTTCCACGCTGCCATCGTCAAGATTTTTGGCGTAACCAGTTAATCCCAGCCTTTTCGCTTCGTACTGGGTGGTATAGCGAAACCCTACGCCCTGAACCCGGCCGTATACCCAGGCAATTATGCAGACTTTCGACATGACTGCTCTCCTTATCCTTAATGGACGCGTTGCAAATCCATGGAAAACTCCGGACAATGGCGCCCATTTCTTTGCATCGACAGAATAGTTAATTATGAGTGTACGTTTAGTGTTAGCCAAAGGGCGCGAAAAATCATTACTTCGTCGCCATCCGTGGGTCTTTTCCGGCGCCGTTGCCCGAATGGAAGGTAAAGCCAGCCTCGGAGAAACCATCGATATTGTTGATCATCAGGGAAAATGGTTAGCACGCGGCGCTTATTCGCCAGCATCGCAAATCCGTGCGCGCGTCTGGACGTTTGACCCGTCAGAATCCATCGACATTGCCTTTTTTACTCGCCGTTTACAACAGGCGCAAAAGTGGCGCGACTGGCTGGCGAAAAAAGATGGCCTCGACAGCTATCGTTTAATCGCTGGCGAATCTGATGGCCTGCCTGGCATTACTATCGACCGCTTCGGCAATTTTCTGGTGCTGCAACTGCTGAGTGCTGGCGCAGAGTATCAGCGCGCGGCATTAATTAGCGCCCTGCAAACGCTCTATCCGGAGTGCGCAATTTACGACCGCAGCGACGTCGCTGTACGTAAAAAAGAAGGTATGGAGCTGACCCAGGGTCCCGTTACCGGCGAGCTGCCGCCTGCCCTGCTGCCGATTGAAGAACACGGTATGAAGTTGCTGGTGGACATTCAACACGGTCACAAAACGGGCTACTACCTTGACCAGCGTGACAGCCGCCTGGCTACCCGCCGCTACGTTGAAAATAAACGCGTACTCAACTGTTTCTCCTATACCGGTGGTTTCGCCGTCTCGGCATTAATGGGTGGATGCAGCCAGGTAGTCAGTGTCGATACTTCGCAGGAAGCCCTGGATATCGCGCGGCAGAACGTTGAGCTGAACAAGCTGGATCTGAGCAAGGCTGAGTTTGTCCGTGATGACGTTTTTAAATTGCTGCGTACCTATCGCGATCGCGGTGAAAAATTTGACGTTATCGTGATGGACCCGCCGAAGTTTGTTGAGAATAAAAGCCAGTTGATGGGCGCATGCCGTGGCTATAAAGACATCAACATGCTGGCCATTCAGCTGCTGAATGAAGGCGGAGTTCTCCTGACTTTCTCATGTTCTGGCCTGATGACCAGCGATTTATTTCAGAAAATCATCGCTGACGCCGCAATTGATGCTGGTCGTGATGTACAATTTATAGAGCAGTTCCGTCAGGCCGCCGATCACCCGGTGATCGCTACCTACCCGGAAGGGCTATATCTGAAAGGGTTTGCCTGTCGCGTCATGTAACTTGAAAAGTGAAATTTTGCCCATATATCAAAGGTAAAGATTTCCCGGGAGGTGACTATGATTGCCAGCAAATTCGGTATCGGCCAGCAGGTCCGCCATTCCCTGTTAGGTTATCTCGGAGTGGTCGTGGATATCGACCCGGTTTACTCGCTCTCTGAACCGTCGCCTGATGAGCTGGCGGTGAATGACGAGCTTCGCGCCGCTCCGTGGTATCACGTGGTGATGGAGGATGACAACGGCCTACCGGTTCATACCTACCTGGCTGAAGCCCAGCTAAGTAGCGAATTGCAGGATGAACATCCAGAGCAACCGTCAATGGATGAGCTAGCGCAGACTATCCGCAAACAACTCCAGGCGCCGCGTCTACGTAACTAATCCTCATAAACATGCCCGGAAGGTTTTCGCCTTCCGGGTATTTTTTTATTTCGCCAGGCCCAAACGAGGGATCTCAATCGCCGGGCAGCGATCCATCACCACGTTTAGCCCTGCATCACGCGCCAGCACTGCCGCCTGTTCATTTATAACACCCAGCTGCATCCATAAGGTTTTCGCCCCAATAGCGATCGCCTCCTGCGCCACGCCCCATGCTGCTTCTGAATTACGGAAAACATCGACCATATCCACTTTTTCCGGAACCTCCGCCAGTGTGCCGTAACCTTGCTGGCCTAACAGCGTTTTACCAGCAACCTTTGGCGAGACGGGAATAACGTGATAGCCCTGATCGAGCAGATACTTCATTACGCGATAACTTGGACGATCGGGTTTGTCACTTGCTCCCACCAGCGCAATGGTGCGAGTGGACGTTAAAATGCCTGCAATATCGGTTTCTTTCATCATTTCCTCCAGACTATTTACCAAAGTGTACGACAATCCCGACATGCCAACCATGTAGCTACTACGAATGTATGAGAGCAAAAGCAGAAAACATGTCTATATGTTAGTAAGTATGATTAAAGAAAAATTTTGATACATTATTAGTCGGGCGGTCTTTGGACAGGAGCTACCTATGAAAACCGGCATTATGACCACCTTGATTGCACTGTGTTTGCCGGTATCCGTTTTTGCCACCACACTGCGGCTATCCAGCGATGTTGATCTCCTGATACTCGACGGTAAAAAGGTTTCCAGTTCTCTGCTTCGCGGTGCTGATAGCATCGAACTGGATAATGGACCACATCAGTTAGTGTTTCGCGTTGAAAAGACAATCCATCTTTCCAGTAACGAAGAGCGACTTTATATCTCCCCGCCGCTGGTCGTTAGCTTTAATACCCAGCTCATTAGTCAGGTGAATTTTCGTCTCCCTCGCCTGGAGAATGAACGAGAAGCGAACCATTTTGACGCAGCGCCGAACCTTGAATTGTTAGATGGCGATGCGACGCCGATTCCGGTGAAGCTGGATATTCTCGCCATTACCTCTGCCGGGAAAACAATCGATTATGAGCTGGAAGTCGAACGCTATAACAAATCCGCAAAACGCGCTTCGCTACCGCAATTTGCCACTATGATGGCGGACGACAGTACACTGCTCTCCGGCGTTTCGGAACTGGATGCAATTCCTCCGCAGTCACAGGTGCTCACTGAACAACGGCTGAAGTATTGGTTTAAACTGGCTGACCCACAAACGCGTAATAACTTTCTGCAATGGGCGGAAAAACAACCTTCTTCCTGAGATTTTTGTGCCTGTGCGCAGGCTTTTTCAGTCTTTATCTTGCAGCGATAAGTGCTTACAGTAGTCTGTAGGAAAGTTAACTACGGATGTAAATTATGGAACTGACAACTCGCACAATGGCGGCGCGTAAACATATTGCGCTGGTGGCACATGATCACTGCAAGCAAATGCTCATGAGCTGGGTGGAACGGCATCAGCCGCTTCTGGAGCAGCACGAACTTTATGCAACGGGCACCACGGGTAACTTAATTTCCCGCGCGACAGGAATGAACGTCAACGCGATGCTGAGCGGCCCGATGGGCGGCGATCAGCAGGTTGGCGCATTGATCTCAGAAGGGAAAATTGATGTGCTGATTTTCTTCTGGGACCCGCTGAATGCTGTACCACACGACCCCGACGTGAAAGCGTTGCTGCGTCTGGCGACGGTGTGGAACATTCCGGTCGCCACCAACGTGGCAACGGCTGATTTCATCATCCAGTCACCACATTTCAACGACGCTGTAGATATTCTGATCCCGGATTATCAGCGTTATCTCGCAGAACGCCTGAAGTAAGTTCGCACAGGCGGCACTCGCCGCCTGCTTCTTACGGTTTCCTTGCTACCGGTACATCCAGTTTTTTCAGGTCGTCCACAAAGGGAGAAGGATTCTCTTTGCTGAACAGTACCCAAACCCGATGCCGTGCGCGAGTGAGCGCAACGTACATCAATCGCCGTTCTTCGGCGTCCGGGTAGTCCTCTACCGGCGGCAGTAACGCCTCTTCCATAATGGACTCACGCGCCACAGCCGGGAAGCCATCACTCCCCTCCTGCAAACCAACGATGATGACGTAGTCGGCCTGTTGCCCTTTGCTGGCATGAATGGTCATAAAGTCGATTTGCAGCTTCGGCCAGCGCGTCGTGGCTTTATCCAGAGTAACGGGCTTCAGATGGTGGTAACGCGCCAGTACCAGAATGCGCTCTTCGGGTTTGACATAACCAGATAGCTTGTCCAGTAAAGCGTCAAGCTGACTCTCATCCAACAAGGTGACGGCTTTTTTGTCACCATTCGTTAAGCTATTCAGCGGTTTTTTCAACTGATTAGGGTTCTGCTGAATAAAACGGTTTGCCACCTCTCCGATACGGCTATTGAAACGGTAAGTCGTGTCTAAATCACAGCGATCGCCTTCACCGAAGTTTTCATGGAAGGCCGTGGTGAGCGACATTTGCGCGCCGCTGAAGCGGTAAATAGCCTGCCAGTCATCGCCAACGGCAAACAACGTTGTCTGACTATTTTGTTTACGCAATGCTGCCAGCAAGGCAGCTCGCTGTGGGGAGATGTCCTGGAATTCATCAACCAGAATATGTTTCCACGGGCTGATAAACCGCCCTTTCTCAAGGATAGCAATCGCCTGATGAATCAGACCTGAAAAATCGACGGCATTTTCCGCTTTCAGCGCACCTTTCCAGGCTTTCAGCAACGGTGCCATCAATTTGATTCGTTTACTGAACAGATCCCGAATCTCTTCTGGCGCACTGGCAATCATTTCAGCCTGCGCGCCGCCGTGCATCCGCATCAGACTGACCCAGCGATCGAGGCGAGATGCGAGACGACGTTGCAATTTTTCATCATCCCAGAAGTTGCCTTCTGGCACTGACCACTGAAGTTCTTCCATCAACCATTGTCGCCAGCCCTTCGCCTGTGCTTTCTTTTCACTACACTGCTTGCGCCACTCAGCAATAAAGAGTTCATGACGGGCTGCGGTGTCATTTTCCAGGTTGCTGACTGTCGGTACTTTTTTGCTGCCTTGCTGAATAATATGCAGGGCCAGAGAATGAAACGTGCGCGCGGTAATCTCTTCGGTATGCAGCCGTTCGCGGATCCGCTCGTCCATCTCTTCCGCCGCTTTTCGGCCAAACGCCAGCAATAAAATTTGCTCGGGAGATGCTTCACCACGCGCCAGTAACCAGCCAGCGCGCGCCACCAGCACAGACGTTTTTCCGCTTCCTGCGCCAGCCAGCACTAACAGGGAATGCTCACCATTAACCACCGCCCGGGCCTGCGCCGGATTAAGCGGTGAAGACTCAACCTGACGGAAAAAATCCGCATATTCGTTAAGCATGGTTTCGGTATACGCCTGATTATGCTGCAACCGACTGCCTTCAATATCTTTCAGCCAGGCCTGACATTTGCGCCACGCCTCACGACAGTTATCAAATTCCTCCAGGCGATTAACCGGTAATGGCAACGCTGACAAAGCCTGACGAATTTGTTGCTGTACCCCAGTGGTTTGCTCCCGCGTCAGCCATTTATTTTCTCCAGTGCGGGCAGCAATAAGATCCAGTTGTTGCTGCAATACGCCAGCGGCAATTTCGCTCATTTCCTCGCTCCAGCGCCGCCAGAGAGCATCAAGATGATGGTGAAAACGCTGCGTCTCTGCCCATTCAGTGCCATGCAGACGCACGACTTTTTCATCAGGCAATACAAATTCCAGCTCACCCCAGACCAAACCACGTTTGCAGTGAATAGCCAGTAATTGATTGAAAGGAATAAGGTATTCGTGGCGATCGCCGGAAACTTTTATCCCGGCATTGAGGATCACCGCCCGATCGTAAGGGTGCTGTGCCAGACGTTTGCCAAGAGTTGTCGCTTTCAGTTCCATGTCTCTGTAGATCCACACGATGTCATTTCTTATCAGTGTAACCGCCAGAGAAAACGTGCTCCAGCCCAAAAAAACGTTACAATTGCCGCCCATTACTGAAAACCACAGTAAAGCGAGGTTTTATGCGTACCGTTTTGAACATTCTGAACTTTGTGCTTGGCGGATTCGCCACCACTCTTGGCTGGCTGTTAGCGACCCTGGTCAGTATTGTGCTGATTTTCACCTTACCGCTGACACGGTCCTGCTGGGAGATAACCAAACTGTCTCTGCTGCCTTATGGCAATGAAGCTATTCATGTCGATGAACTAAACCCGACAGGCAAAAATGTGCTGCTTAACACTGGCGGTACGGTGCTGAATATTTTCTGGCTGATTTTCTTCGGCTGGTGGCTATGTCTGATGCATATCGCAACAGGTATCGCGCAATGCATTTCCATCATTGGTATTCCGGTTGGTATTGCGAACTTTAAAATTGCCGCTATTGCACTGTGGCCGGTCGGACGCCGCGTGGTATCGGTAGAAACAGCTCAAGCTGCGCGTGAAGCCAATGCACGTCGCCGTTTCCAATAATCCAACATTATGGCCTTTATGCTAAGTCCTTTGCTCAAACGCTATACCTGGAACAGCACCTGGCTGTATTACGCGCGCATTTTTATTGCACTTTGCGGCACTACTGCGTTTCCGTGGTGGCTGGGTGATGTAAAACTTACGATTCCGCTGACTCTCGGAATGGTGGCGGCAGCACTGACCGATCTCGACGACCGACTGGCGGGACGTCTGCGTAATCTCATTATTACGCTGTTCTGTTTTTTTATTGCCTCGGCTTCAGTAGAGCTGTTATTTCCGTGGCCCTGGCTGTTCGCCATTGGTTTAACGCTCTCCACCAGCGGCTTTATTTTGCTCGGCGGTCTGGGTCAACGCTATGCGACCATCGCTTTCGGTGCATTGCTGATTGCCATCTACACGATGCTGGGAACCACCCTGTATGAGCACTGGTATCAGCAGCCTATCTATCTGCTTGCTGGTGCGGTTTGGTACAACATCCTGACGCTTATTGGTCATTTGCTGTTCCCTGTCCGCCCGTTGCAGGACAACCTGGCACGTTCTTATGAACAACTGGCTCGGTATCTGGAACTCAAGTCACGTATGTTTGATCCTGATATTGAGGATGAAAGCCAGGCTCCGCTGTATGATTTGGCGCTCGCCAACGGGCAACTTATGGTGACGCTGAACCAGACGAAAATCTCGTTGCTGACCCGCTTACGCGGCGACCGCGGCCAGCGGGGAACGCGTCGTACACTACATTACTATTTTGTAGCGCAGGATATCCACGAGCGAGCGAGCTCTTCACATATTCAGTATCAAACGCTGCGAGAACATTTTCGCCACAGCGACGTGCTGTTCCGCTTCCAGCGCCTGATGTCGATGCAGGGACAAGCCTGCCAACAATTGTCACGCTGTATTTTACTGCGCCAGCCTTATCAGCACGATCCACATTTTGAACGCGCTTTTACGCATATTGACGCCGCACTTGAGCGAATGCGCGAAAACGGTGCGCCCGCCGATCTGCTAAAAATACTGGGATTCCTGCTGAACAATTTACGTGCCATAGATGCCCAACTGGCGACGATTGAATCAGAACAAGCCCAGGCGCTGCCCCACAATGCAGACGAAAATGAACTCGCCGACGACAGCCCTCGCGGGTTTAGCGATATCTGGCTGCGTCTTAAACGTAACTTAACGCCGGAGTCTGCACTCTTTCGCCATGCAGTGAGAATGTCGCTGGTATTGTGTGTTGGTTACGCCATCATTCAGATTACCGGAATGCATCACGGGTATTGGATCTTGCTGACAAGTCTGTTTGTCTGCCAGCCAAACTATAACGCCACGCGCCACCGACTGAAGTTAAGGATTATTGGTACGTTAGTGGGTATTGCGATTGGTATTCCTGTGCTGTGGTTTGTTCCGTCACTGGAAGGACAACTGGTGCTGCTGGTGATTACCGGCGTGCTCTTTTTTGCTTTCCGTAACGTGCAATACGCTCATGCAACGATGTTCATTACACTTCTGGTGTTACTGTGCTTCAACCTGCTGGGTGAAGGTTTTGAAGTCGCGCTGCCTCGCGTAATCGATACACTGATCGGCTGTGCAATAGCATGGGCGGCGGTGAGCTACATCTGGCCCGACTGGCGGTTTCGCAATCTGCCGCGAATGCTTGAACGCGCGACGGATGCTAACTGCCGTTATCTCGATGCCATTCTTGAGCAATATCATCAGGGGCGTGACAACCGTCTGGCGTATCGTATTGCCCGTCGCGATGCTCACAACCGTGATGCTGAACTGGCGTCCGTGGTGTCGAATATGTCCAGTGAGCCGAACGTCACACCGCAAATTCGCGATGACGCATTCCGTTTACTGTGCCTTAACCATACGTTTACCAGCTATATTTCTGCCCTCGGCGCACACCGCGAGCAGTTAACCAACCCTGAAATTCTGGCGTTTCTTGATGACGCAGTTTGCTATGTTGATGACGCGCTACATCATCAACCTGCCGATGAAGAACGCGTCAATCAGGCATTAGCTGGCCTGAAACAGCGGATGCAACAACTTGAACCGCGGGCAGACAGCAAGGAACCTCTGGTCGTACAGCAAATCGGGTTACTGATTGCATTACTGCCAGAAATTGGCCGTCTGCAACGCCGGATTACTCAAGTTCCTCAGGAAACTCCTGTTTCGGTGTAATAGAATCTGCCCATTCTGCAAGCTCCCGGCGGCGTGCCACCGGGAGCGCAGCTTCATGAATACCGATAATTGCGCCTTCAAGCATGAACAGAATCTTTTCTGTCACCAGACTGTTATGCTGCCGTAGTCGCAACCAGCACATTTTCGCCCCAAGTATACGTAGCGCCCGAACATCCTTAATCCCCACTTCCCCGAGAATCGCTTCCAGGTGATAAGACATATTGGGCAAATCTTTCAGCCGTTGCTGGGTGTCGCGCGTACTTTTCTCTTTAAGCGCAGCGTCCAGCGAATATTTCGACAGCCGCACCAACTTCTGTTGATTCCGCCATAAGCTTTCATCAACCCGGTAGTAATTGAGAGTAACGGGGCGGCCACACTTTTTGTATGTCAGCCAGACTGGCGGATGTTTTACACAGTACTGTGCGCTTTGCTCACAAGCTCGAAGGTACAACTCACCATCAGAAACCATCGCAAACACTGTATCGTCAACGGTCAGACTGTAACTGCCAAACAACGATCGATATTCAATAGTGCCTAACATCGACAGATATTCTTGTGACTTATAGATCCGCTTGTAGGAGAGGCTTTTCATAAAATTCCTTTTAAAATCATAATATAAAAGAATAATTCACATTAACGGATCCGTTAAATACGAAAATAGGCAACTTATTCTCAAGGGGCAAGATTAATTTAAGTTTTCAGGTCACCAACGACAAAAATTGCGAGGCTCTTTCCGAAATTTGTGTTGATCTTTGTTGTCACTGGATGTACTGTATATTCATACAGTAACTCACAGGGCTGGATTGATTATGTACACTTCAGGCTACGCAAATCGTTCTTCGATGTTCTCCTCCACAGCAAGCAAAATTGCGCGTGTCTCTACGGAAAACACTACAGCCGGGCTAATTAGTGAAGTTGTCTATCGCGAAGATCAGCCCATGATGACGCAACTCCTGCTTTTGCCATTATTACAGCAACTCGGCCAACAATCGCGTTGGCAACTTTGGTTAACGCCGCAACAAAAACTAAGTCGTGAATGGGTGCAGGCAGCGGGACTACCCTTAACTAAGGTGATGCAGATAAGCCAGCTTTCCCCTTGTCACACCGTGGAATCAATGGTTCGTGCTTTGCGTACGGGAAATTACAGCGTAGTGATCGGTTGGTTGGCAGACGATCTGACAGAAGAAGAGCATGCTGATCTTGTCGATGCCGCCAATGAAGGTAACGCAATGGGGTTTATTATGCGTCCAGTAAGCACACACTCTCACGCCACGAGACAACTTTCTGGGCTAAAAATTCACTCAAATTTGTATCATTAAGTAAATTTAGGATTAATCCTGGAACTTTTTTTGTTAACCCGTAGACGCTTTCACTTGTCACTAATTTTACTTGTGGAGGCTTGTCTGAAGCGGTTTCCGCGATTTTATCCTGTAAAGTATCGTTAACAAAAAAGGTTAAACGTACCTTATACAAGTCTTTTTTTTCATATGCCTGACGGAGTTCACACTTGTAAGTTTTCAACTACGTTGTAGACTTTACATCGCCAGGGGTGCTCGGCATAAGCCGAATTTATCGGCAGAGTTACAATTGAGCAGATCCCCCGGTGAAGGATTTAACCGTGTTATCTCGTTGGAGATATTCATGGCGTATTTTGGATGATAACGAGGCGCAAAAAATGAAAAAGACAGCTATCGCGATTGCAGTGGCACTGGCTGGTTTCGCTACCGTAGCGCAGGCCGCTCCGAAAGATAACACCTGGTACACTGGTGCTAAACTGGGCTGGTCCCAGTACCATGACACTGGTTTCATTCCTAACAATGGTCCGACCCACGAAAACCAACTGGGTGCAGGTGCTTTTGGTGGTTACCAGGTTAACCCGTATGTTGGCTTTGAAATGGGTTACGACTGGTTAGGTCGTATGCCGTACAAAGGCGACAACATCAACGGCGCATACAAAGCTCAGGGCGTTCAGCTGACCGCTAAACTGGGTTACCCAATCACTGACGATCTGGACATCTACACTCGTCTGGGTGGTATGGTATGGCGCGCAGACACCAAGGCTAACGTACCTGGTGGCCCATCCTTTAAAGACCACGACACCGGCGTTTCTCCGGTATTCGCAGGTGGTGTTGAGTACGCGATCACTCCAGAAATCGCTACCCGTCTGGAATATCAGTGGACCAACAACATCGGTGACGCTAACACCATCGGTACTCGTCCGGACAACGGTCTGCTGAGCCTGGGTGTTTCCTACCGTTTCGGTCAGGGCGAAGCAGCTCCAGTAGTTGCTCCGGCTCCGGCTCCGGCTCCAGAAGTACAGACCAAGCACTTCACTCTGAAGTCTGACGTTCTGTTCAACTTCAACAAAGCAACCCTGAAACCGGAAGGTCAGGCTGCTCTGGATCAGCTGTACAGCCAGCTGAGCAACCTGGATCCGAAAGACGGTTCCGTAGTTGTTCTGGGTTACACTGACCGCATCGGTTCTGACGCTTACAACCAGGGTCTGTCCGAGCGTCGTGCTCAGTCCGTCGTTGATTACCTGATCTCTAAAGGTATCCCGTCTGACAAGATCTCCGCACGTGGTATGGGCGAATCCAACCCGGTTACTGGCAACACCTGTGACAACGTGAAACAGCGTGCTGCTCTGATCGACTGCCTGGCTCCGGATCGTCGCGTAGAGATCGAAGTTAAAGGCATCAAAGACGTTGTAACTCAGCCGCAGGCTTAAGTTCTCGTCTAATAAAAAACCCCGCTACTGCGGGGTTTTTTTTCATCTGTAGTAAAGTAAATGACCTTCGCCAGTTATTCCTTACCAAGTAATGCCTGCAAATCCTGCTTCAAAGAAGACATTTTATTCGCATACTTCTCTTTGTTTTCCGCATCTTCAATCAGCTGGACAATCGTTTCGGATAGCGTTTTGCCGCGACGTTGCGCAAGCCCTGCTAACCTTTGCCAGACAATAAATTCCAGATCGATAGATTTTTTGCGCGTATGCTGATGCTCCGCATTAAAGTGCCGTTTTCGTCTGGCCCGAATCGTCTGTTTCATGCGATTAAGCAGCTCTGGATTCATATGTTTTTCAATCCAGCCATTTACGAGTACAGGTTCGTTCTCCAGCGATAGCAACACATCGACGGCTTCCTGGGCGGCACTGGCCTCTATGTAACGGGTGATCAACTCACCTTCACGGTGCTTCTTCACCAGATATTTCCATTTCCAACCACTTTCAAGATTTTCAAGTTGTTGATATTTCATAGCGATCTCAATGTTACCGTGTAACTCTTTACAGAATATCAGCTTTTTACCTGCTTGATGAAAAGAATCTCTGTCCTGTGAGCTTTAACGCGCATGCCGGGACTTTTGTCGGTGCTTTCTACGTGTGCTGCAGTGCCGGTTACGGTATAATCGCGCCTTTGACAACAGACTAAAAAACATCGACTTTGACCATTACGAAACTTGCATGGCGTGACCTGATTCCTGATACCGAAAGCTATCAGGAAGTATTCGCACAGCCACATTTGATTGACGAAAACGATCCTTTATTCAGTGACACTCAACCGCGACTGCAATTTGCGCTTGAGCAGTTGCTGCACGCGCGGGCATCATCCTCTTTTATACTGGCAAAAGCGCCGGAAGAATCCGATTATCTGAATCTTATAGCCGATGCTGCACGCACGCTACAAAGCGATGCAGGCCAACTGATGGGCGCTCACTATGAGATTTCCGGCCACACCATACGCTTACGGAACGCAGTTAGCACTGACGATAATTTTGCGACCTTAACCCAGGTTGTTAGTGCTGACTGGGCTGAAGCCGAACAGCTTTTTGGCTGTTTGCGCCAGTTTAATGGCGACATTACCTTGCAGCCAGGACTGGTACATCAGGCCAATGGCGGCATTTTGATTATCTCCTTGCGTACACTGCTGGCCCAGCCATTGCTGTGGATGCGTCTGAAGAACATCGTCAACCGCGAACGCTTCGATTGGGTAGCATTTGATGAGTCGCGCCCTCTCCCCGTCTCTGTACCTTCGATGCCATTGAAGCTGAAAGTCATTCTGGTAGGCGAACGCGATTCATTGGCCGATTTCCAGGAGATGGAGCCAGAACTGTCTGAACAAGCGATCTATAGCGAATTTGAAGATACTCTGCAGATAGTCGATGCCGAATCCGTACGCCAGTGGTGTCGCTGGGTGACGTTTATTGCCAGACTTAACCACTTGCCAGCGCCAGATGCCGACGCCTGGCCGGTGCTTATCCGCGAAGCAGTACGCTATACCGGTGAGCAAGAAACGCTGCCCCTTAGTCCGCAGTGGATCCTCCGCCAGTGTAAGGAGGTCGCTTCATTGTGCGAAGGTGATACCTTCTCTGGCGAGCAGCTAAACTTAATGCTACAGCAGCGGGAATGGCGCGAAGGTTTCCTCGCCGAGCGTATGCAGGATGAAATCCTTCAGGAGCAGATCCTGATTGAAACCGAAGGTGAACGCATCGGGCAAATTAACGCCCTTTCGGTCATTGAATTTCCAGGCCATCCACGCGCATTTGGCGAACCTTCTCGCATTAGCTGCGTTGTGCATATTGGCGATGGTGAATTCACCGACATCGAACGCAAAGCGGAGCTTGGCGGCAACATTCACGCTAAAGGGATGATGATCATGCAGGCGTTTTTGATGTCGGAACTTCAGCTTGAGCAACAGATCCCTTTCTCGGCGTCACTGACCTTTGAACAATCTTACAGTGAAGTGGATGGTGACAGCGCATCAATGGCCGAGCTCTGCGCTCTGATCAGCGCCCTTGCTGATGTCCCGGTGAATCAGAGTATCGCCATTACAGGTTCAGTGGATCAGTTTGGTCGCGCCCAGCCTGTGGGCGGTCTGAATGAGAAAATCGAGGGCTTCTTTGCTATCTGCCAGCAGCGTGAGTTAAGTGGGAAGCAAGGTGTGATTATCCCCAGCGCTAACGTTCGCCATTTAAGTCTTCACAGTGAACTGGTGAAGGCGGTAGAGGAAGGCAAATTCACCATTTGGGCAGTGGACGATGTGACTGATGCACTGCCGTTATTATTAAATCTGGTGTGGGATGGCGAAGGCCAGACGACGCTGATGCAAACTATCCAGGAACGTATCGCGCAAGCATCGCAACAGGAAGGGCGTCACCGTTTTCCGTGGCCACTACGTTGGCTGAACTGGTTTATTCCGAACTGATCGGACTTGTTCAGCGTACACGTGTTAGCTATCCTGCGTGCTTCAATAAAATAAGGCTTACAGAGAACATGGTAGATAAACGCGAATCCTATACAAAAGAAGACCTTCTTGCCTCTGGTCGCGGTGAACTGTTTGGTGCTAAAGGCCCACAATTGCCAGCACCGAACATGCTGATGATGGACCGTGTGGTCAAAATGACTGAAACGGGCGGTAACTTCGACAAAGGGTATGTAGAAGCAGAGCTGGATATTAATCCGGATCTGTGGTTCTTCGGTTGCCACTTCATCGGCGATCCGGTAATGCCGGGCTGCCTGGGCCTGGACGCGATGTGGCAGCTGGTAGGGTTCTACCTCGGCTGGCTGGGCGGCGAAGGTAAAGGCCGCGCCCTGGGCGTTGGCGAAGTGAAATTCACAGGCCAGGTGCTGCCGACGGCGAAAAAAGTGACCTATCGTATTCACTTTAAACGCATTGTTAACCGTCGTCTGATTATGGGCCTGGCGGATGGCGAAGTGCTGGTTGATGGTCGTTTGATCTATACCGCCAACGACCTGAAAGTGGGTCTGTTCCAGGATACGTCTGCATTCTGATTTTAATCAGACAGAGTATATAAAGGCGAAACCTCCGCAATGCGGAGGTTTCTTTTTAAAGAGACAGAATCAGGCCATTACTACCCTGTCCGCCATGGCTTCTCGCCAGCCTCCCAGCCATTGTGACCTTTGATTCAGCGTCTGATAGGGACACATTTCTTTTGAGCGTCCGGCGATGCCGGCCTGATAACCACGTTGATGTGCCCGTTCCAGGCGATCTCGTTTTTGTCTCTTCATGCCTCGTTTCCCTCATACTGGTTTCTGGTGGAAAAGAAAACAGTGATTACTAAATGTGCAATCACAGTTAAGCAATACCGCGAATCATAACTGCCGTCAATGCGCAAAATTCACGCCACTGCCATATTTGTGAGCTACACGGGCATGTCGGTTGTACAAAAAATGTGAAGCGGAACAAGTTTTCCCATGGCTTATAAACAAAAAAACCGCCTCAGGCTACATGCCGGAGACGGTTATATTTACAAATCTTTATAATTAAGGTAGACGCTTTATCTCTTGCGCAATAGTAGCGGCTTCCTGACTCCAGACACTGGCCAGCACTTTGACCATTTCATCGTAGCCATCCTGATTCTGCACCCCTTCCACACGGAACGGACGTTTTATAAGTTGTCCCTGATGGTTTAGTAGCCATTCGCCACTCACAATCACCTTACCATCGTAACGGCCGTTAAACTCCGTCACAGTCACATTAAGCGTGTCCTGGGTACTTCCCAAAGGCTGGGAGGCTACGACCCAACCGGGCAGTTGCGCACTCAGGTTAGCGACCAAAGTATTGCGCAACTGTTGATCCAGCGGGCTGGCCCACAGATTGTTATTGGCAATCACATACTTCACATCACTGGTTTGATAAACCACACCATTCCCCGCCAGATAATCAGGAACAACGACCTGCTCTACCCATAGCAGGCGGTTACCCTGGCTGGCGGTACTTTGCGTACCGCTCTGCACCACAGGTAATTGGTAATAGTTTTTGTTAATTTCACCGGAGCTACATCCGACCAGCCACAGCGCCGCTATCGTCACTAGCCACTTTTTCATTGTTTCGCCCTCTTCGGCTCTGGATCTTTTTTATCCTTCGCTTCAAATACCAGCGCGTTGCTCTTCTCGTTGAGCGTTTTCAGAACCGGTTGCAGTTCACGCAATACCTGATCAAGACGCTGCATATCCGCAACCATCTTGTTATAAGCTGCGGAACCCGGCTGGAAGCCCTGCATGCTACGATTCAATTCGCGCAGTGTCGACTGCATATCCGTCGGCAACTGTTGCATCGACTGACTGGCAAGGATCTTGTTCATACTATCCAGCGTAGTCTGCAGGTTTTTCATCGTGCGCTGACTTTCCGACAGCGTACTGGTCGCCTGTTCAATCATCGGGTTCAACGGCAGTTTGTTAATCTTATCCAACGCTTCCATCAGACGTTGCTGGATTTGCGCCAGACCACCGCTAACGGTCGGGATTATTTGATAGCCATTAAACTCACGCACACCGGTAATTGCCGGAGCATTTGGATAGAAGTCCAGATCGACGTACAGCGCTCCCGTGACCAGATTCCCGGTTTTCAGTGAACCGCGTAAACCGCGCTTCAGCAATTCGGCCAGGTGTTCTACCACATCAGCATTTTCACCTAACTGCATTTTCAGTCGTTCTGGTTCAATACGCACCATGACTGGAATGCGATAATCATCGTTAAAGACCTGACGCATATTCGGCGCAAAGAATGGCACTTTGCTTACCGTACCGAGACGAATACCGCGGAATTCCACTGGCGCGCCAGGTTGCAGACCACGTACCGAATCTTTAAAGAACATCAGATAATCAATGTGATCTGTATACAGTGAATCCTGGATACTCTTCTGATCATCATACAAAACGAATGACGTTTTTGGCGCAACCGGCTGTCCCAAATCCAGCCCTTCAGGCACGTCAAAGCTGACACCACCACTTAGCAACGTCGTCAATGACCCCATCTCTACGCGCATCCCCGCCGAGGTCAGATCCACCGCTATGCCGCTATCTTTCCAGAAGCGAACGTTGCTCGTTACCAGGCGGTCATAAGGCGCATTGATGAACAGTTGATAGCTGATATTACGCTTCTGGGTATCGAAGGTGCTGGTTTCAACCGACCCTACGCGATAACCACGAAACAGCACGGGATCTCCCGCCGTGAGTTGCCCAGCTTTGTTGCTGTCAAGAATGACACGGATCCCTTTGGCATCTGGTGGGGCCAACGGTGGAGAATCAAGCAAATCATATTTTGTTTGCTTGCTGCCTGCAGCCCCCGGTTGCAACTCGATATACACCCCGGAAAGCAACGTACCAAGGCCACTAATGCCTTCACGACCAATTTGTGGTTTCACTACCCAAAAAACAGTATCTTTGTGCAGCAGTTTTTCCATACCGGCGTTGAGACGCGCTTTGATTTCAACATGCGTTAAATCATCAGCCAGCGTGGCACTTTCGACCACACCGACGTCCACGCTACGACTTTTAATGGTAGTCTTGCCGCCTTCTATTCCTTCCGCATTAGCAGTGATCAGGGTAACTTCCGGCCCTTGATGACTGTAATGATAAAAAAGTACCCAGGCCCCGATGAGTGCCGTAACGATGGGAAATATCCACACAGGGGACCAGTTCTTCACTTTCTGGATTTTGGCTTCCCCACTATTAGATTCCATACTGTCAGGACTCCTCATGCTCTGGTTCAGGTTGACGATCCCACGACAAACGTGGATCAAACGTCATCGCAGAAAACATTGTCATAATGACGACTAAAGCAAACATTAATGCACCCATTGCCGGATAAATACTCATTAAGCCTCCCATACGCACCAGCGCCGAGAGCACCGCTATCACGAAAACGTCAATCATTGACCAGCGGCCTACAAACTCAACAACTTCGTAAATCAAATGCATTCTTTCACTATCACGCTTGCCGTGCCCTTTCGCATCACAGCACAGCCAGGCTATGGCGATCATCTTTAAAGTTGGCACCATGATACTGGCTAAAAAGATGACGGCGGCAACCGGATAAGAGCCTTCGCTCCATAATAAGATAACCCCGGCGAGAATGGTCGACGGCATCTTAGAGCCTAAAAAATCGGTCACCATAATGGGTAAGATGTTCGCCGGGAGATATAACATGATCGACGTAAAAAGCAGTGCCAGCGTCCATTGCAGACTGTTTTTGCGTCGAACATATCCTTTGGTGCCACAGCGCGGACACACTGGATCATCGGCAGGAAGAATTGCCGTACAGCATGAGCAAGAGCGCAGCCCCTGGCGTATTCCCGTTATGCCCGGTTTCAGCGTCTGGTGAAGCTCTGGCATCGGGGCAATATCATCCCATAACCAGCGGCGATCAACGCACTGAAAGGCGCGTAATTGCAGCACACAAAATAAACACCAGGGAATGAAACTACTGCCCACGCCAATGCTGCCGTAAGCCATCAGTTTGACAAAACTGACCAACACACCGGCAAGGAAAATCTCCGCCATTCCCCAGGTTTTGAGCTGAAAAAGTACCCGCCCCAGTTGTTCTTTTAAACGAACTGGTATTTCCGCGCGATTAACCAACAGTAAAATAGTAATCAGGCAAAACGCGGGGACCAGTTGTACAAACAACAGGAAAAAAGTACCAAGGCTGGCATAGTCCTCGGAAAACAGTACGCCCGGGATTTCCAGCAACGTAATCTCACTGGTTACCCCTGCAACGTTCATATTGACAAAAGGGAACAGGTTGGACAGCAGCAGCATGAACAGTGCAGCCAACGCATAAGCGGTAGGACGCTGTCGAGGGGCATCCCACGCAACGGTTAACGTTGTGCCACACCGAGGACATGCCGCCTTCTGACCATGCTCAAGGTGGGGTAAAACCACCAGCATGTCACACTGCGAGCACAGGATGTGCTTCGCGGCATGATGATGTTCGCACATTGGTACTCCTTAATGATGCGCTATTCTACAGAATGCTGACATAGCACTCGCTTTTAATGCCGGATGCTGAACTACCGCATTATCCGCTCAGGGAGCTCGTGGAAACGCAATAAATTGACGTTTCCACCCAGGCCAGACAAGCGTAGCGCATCAGACAATTTGGCCGTTGTCAGCAGTCTCTCTTTTCACTTAACTGATTAGCGATCAGCCACCATTTTTTAACGCTTCAAGATACTCCCAACGTTCAAAAGCCTGCTCCAGTTCCTGTTCAGCGGCAGTCAGATCAGCGAGCACTTGTTGCGTATGCTCATGGGGCTGGCTGAAGAAAGAGGCATCTGCCACCTGCGCCTGTAAGGCTTCCAGTTTTGCTTCCAAATCTTCAAGCAGTTGCGGTAGCTGTTCTAATTCGCGCTGCAATTTATAGCTTAGTTTGCTACTGCTGCGTTTTACAGTTTCTGCTTTCGGCGCAGCTACTTCTTCGTTTTTTTTCACCGCAGGCTGTTTTAACGCCACATACTGTTCTTGCTGTCCGCGCGCGTCGTGATAACCGCCGACATAACGGCCAATTTTGCCGCCACCTTCGAAGATCCAGCACTCTGTTACGGTGTTATCAACAAACTGACGATCGTGACTAACCAGCAATACTGTACCCTGGTAGCTGTCGATCAGCTCTTCAAGCAGTTCCAGCGTTTCAACATCGAGATCGTTGGTCGGTTCGTCGAGGATCAGTAAGTTACTGGGTTTCAGGAACAGACGCGCCAAAAGCAGACGGTTACGTTCCCCGCCAGAGAGCGCGCGCACCGGCGTCATCGCCCGTTTCGGATGGAACAGGAAGTCCTGTAAATAACCCAGTACATGGCGCGGTTTACCATTAACCATCACCTCTTGCTTACCTTCAGCAAGGTTATCCATCACCGTTTTGTCGGGATCGAGTTCCGCACGGTGCTGGTCAAAATAGGCGACTTCCAGTTTAGTGCCGACGTGAATGCGTCCGCTGTCCGGCTGAAGTTGACCAAGCATCAGTTTCAGCAGCGTGGTTTTGCCACAGCCATTCGGGCCAATCAGGGCAATTTTATCGCCACGTAGTACCTGGGCAGAAAAATCTTTCACCAGTTGCTTACCGTCAACCTGGTAGCAAACGTCTTCCATTTCGAAAACGATCTTACCGGAGCGACTGGCCTCTTCTACCTGCATCTTTGCGGTACCCATAACTTCGCGACGTTCACCGCGTTCGCGACGCATTGCTTTCAGCGCACGCACGCGGCCTTCATTACGGGTACGACGCGCTTTGATCCCCTGACGGATCCACACTTCTTCCTGTGCCAGTTTGCGATCGAACTCGGCATTTTGTAGTTCTTCCACGCGCAGGGCTTCTTCTTTTTCCAACAAATACTGGTCGTAATTACCCGGATAGGTGACCAGTTTGCCGCGATCGAGATCGACAATACGCGTCGCCATATTGCGAATAAATGAACGGTCGTGGGAGATGAAAATAATCGTACCGTTGAACGTTTTCAGGAAACCTTCCAGCCAGTCTATGGTTTCAATATCCAGGTGGTTAGTCGGTTCATCGAGCAGCAACACGCGCGGATTGCTCACCAGCGCTCGCCCTAATGCGGCTTTACGCAACCAGCCGCCGGAAAGCGACGACAACGCAACGTTAGGATCTAATCCCAGCTGTGCCAGCACTTCGTTGATACGGTTTTCCAGTTGCCACAGGTTGTGGTGATCCAACTGTTCCTGAACCTTCGCCAGTTCGTTGAGATTCTTCTCGCTCGGGTCGTTCATCACCAGGCGCGAAATATCGTGATAGCGTTTCAGGTATTCCGCTTGTTCTTCAATGCCTTCGGCAACGAAATCATAAACGCTACCCTCAACGTTACGCGGCGGATCCTGCTGCAAACGCGCAACGATCAGATCCTGCTCGTAAATAATGCGACCGTCATCCAGCCCCTGTTCACGGTTGAGGATTTTCATTAACGTCGATTTGCCTGCGCCGTTACGGCCCACCAGACAAACACGTTCGTTATCTTCGATATGCAGTTCTGCGTTATCGAGAAGCGGCGCGTCGCTGAACGACAGCCATGCGCCATGCATACTGATTAATGACATTACTATTCCTTTCAGGCTGCGGTAATCAGCCAGCAGTTGTGGATCTGGCGGTTACGGGCGAAATCCTGGGAGAGCGTTTTTTGCGTAATTTCTTGTGCTTTCAGTCCCAGTTTTGCCAGTCCGTCAAGATCCATACGGAAACCACGTTTGTTGTTCGAGAACATGATCGTCCCACCTGCACGCAGCAGACGTTTCAAATCTTTCATCAGCGCCAGATGATCGCGCTGAACATCAAACGCATCTTCCATTCGTTTTGAGTTAGAGAAGGTTGGCGGATCGATAAAGATCAGATCGAACTGTTCATTAGCCTCACGCAACCACGCCAGGCAGTCGGCCTGAATCAGGCGATGCGCACGGCCAGTTAAGCCATTCAGACGCAGGTTGCGTTCTGCCCACTCCAGATAAGTACGCGACATATCCACCGTCGTGGTGCTGCGCGCGCCGCCTAATCCCGCGTGCACGGTGGCGCTCCCGGTATAGGAGAACAGGTTGAGGAAATCTTTGCCTTTGCTCATCTGACCGAGCATACGACGGGCGATACGGTGATCGAGGAACAAACCGGTATCAAGATAATCCGTCAGGTTCACCCACAGGTGAGCGTTATATTCGGTGACTTCAAGAAACTCGCCCTTCTCGCCCAGTTTCTGGTACTGATTTTTGCCCTTCTGGCGTTCACGGGTTTTCAGCACCAGTTTGTTTGGCGCAATCCCGAGTACCGAAATGGTCGCCGCGATAATATCGAACAGACGTTGACGCGCTTTGTGCGCATCAATGGTTTTCGGCGGCGCATACTCCTGCACCACCACCCAATCGGCGTAGCGGTCAACGGCAACGTTGTATTCCGGTAGATCGGCGTCGTACAGGCGGTAGCATTCAATGCCTTCCTGACGCGCCCACTTCTCGAATTTTTTGAGGTTCTTACGCAGGCGGTTGGCGTAGTCTTCTGCCACCATTGCCGGTTTGCTGTCTGGAGTGCTTTCGGCAACGTGGTAATTTTTCTGCACGCAGTCTAATGGACCGTTTTTCGCTTTGTACTGTTTGTCTGCACGCAACTGCAGGCAACTTAACAGATCCGGCGAGGCACTGAATAAAGAGAGATTCCAGCCGCCGAACTGGTTTTTCATGATTCGGCCCAGCAGGCTATGCAGCGCAATCAGCGCCGGTTCGCTGTCCAGACGTTCGCCGTAAGGCGGGTTACTCAACACTGTACCGTATGGCCCTTTCGGCAGCGGATTGGTCAATTGCGCGACATCTTTCACTTCAAAAGTGATCAGTTCGCCAATCCCCGCAAGACGGGCGTTGGTGCGCGCACGTTGAATCACCCGCGCATCGCTGTCGGAACCGTAGAAATGAGAGTTGTACTCAGCCAGACCTTTACGGGCGCGGGTTTGCGCTTCCGCTTTTACTTCTTGCCAGATAGCTTCATCATGTTGCGCCCAGCCGCTAAAGCCCCAACGCCCGCGGTGCAAGCCCGGTGCGCGGTCGGTCGCCAGCATCGCCGCTTCAATCAACAACGTACCAGAACCACACATTGGATCGAGCAGCGGTGTTCCTGGCTGCCAACCGGAACGCATCACAATTGCCGCCGCCAGAGTTTCTTTGATCGGCGCAATACCTGCACGATCACGATAGCCGCGCAGATGCAAACCATCACCACTTAAATCGAGAGCGATGCTGGCGGTTTCTTTATTTAGCCAGACGTTCACGCGGATATCCGGCGCATCGCGATCGACATTCGGACGCGGCAGATTCTTACGGGTGAAAGCATCAACGATCGCATCTTTGACTTTCATCGCGCCGTACTGGCTGTTGCGGATGGTGTCATTCAGACCGCTGAAGTGGACAGCAAAGGTCGCGCCAGGATTAAACATCTCTGTCCAGTTGATCGCCTGAACGCCGAGATAAAGGTCTAAGTCACTGTAAACCTTACACTCGCCCAGCGGCAACATAATACGCGAGGCCAGGCGACTCCACATCAGGCTCTGGTAAACAAGCCGCGTGTCGCCCTTGAAATGGACCCCACCCTGAACCACCTGGCATTCAACGGCCCCCAGGTTTTCGAGTTCAGTTTTTAACAGCTCTTCCAGCCCACGGGCCGTACTGGCAAACAGAGAATTCATATCGTCACTTTTACTCTAAGGCCTACCGCAGTAGGCGTAATTGTTGCAGTCAGTTTGGACATGGACAGCACGGAGAAACCGGAACGTACACCAGTACATGAGGATTTCGAGCACTGCCCAAGGCTAAACTGACAAATAAAATAGCCTAACGGGATAGGCACTAAGAAAATTGTTGCGCATTATAGCTAATAAGCGCGTCATGTCATAAAGTTGAGGGCTTATTTTCATTTGAGGACCGCACTGTGACGACATTAACCCGGCTTTTTATTCATCCTGTTAAATCGATGCGCGGCATCGGTCTGACACATGCTCTGGCTGATGTCAGCGGTCTGGCCTTCGATCGCATCTTCATGGTCACAGAACCTGACGGTACGTTTATTACTGCCCGCCAGTTTCCGCAAATGGTGCGGTTTACCCCTTCGCCCGTGCATGACGGCTTACATCTCACCGCGCCAGATGGCAGCAGCGCATACATCCGTTTTGCTGATTTCGCTATGCAGGACGCGCCAACCGAAGTGTGGGGTAACCATTTTACTGCACGCATTGCGCCAGATGAGATCAACAAATGGTTAAGCGGCTTTTTCTCCCGTGAAGTGCAACTGCGCTGGGTAGGACCGCAGATGACACGGCGCGTAAAACGCCATAACACTGTACCCTTGTCGTTTGCTGATGGCTATCCGTATCTGCTCGCTAATGAAGCCTCACTGCGTGATGTGCAGCAACGCTGCCCGGCAAGTGTAAAAATGGAGCAATTTCGCCCCAATCTGGTGGTTTCCGGCGCGGCAGCCTGGGAAGAAGATACCTGGAAAGTGATTCGCATTGGCGATGTGGTGTTTGACGTGGTAAAGCCCTGCAGCCGCTGTATTTTCACCACTGTCAGCCCGGAAAAAGGACAAAAGCATCCGGCAGGCGAACCGTTAAAAACGCTGCAATCATTCCGCACTGCCCAGGATAATGGCGATGTCGATTTTGGTCAGAATTTAATTGCCCGCAATAGTGGCGTTGTTCGTGTTGGTGATGCAGTGGAAATTCTTGCAACTGCACCGGCGAAAATCTACGGCGCGGCAGCCGCAGACGATACTCTCCCGACAACGCAGCAAATGGATGCAAATGTAGATATCGACTGGCAAGGACTGGCATTTCGCGGTAATAATCAACAGGTTTTGTTGGAGCAATTAGAAAATCAAGGGATTCGGATCCCCTATTCTTGCCGCGCGGGCATATGCGGAAGTTGTCGGGTTCAGCTTCTGGAAGGCGAAGTCACCCCGCTGAAAAAATCAGCTATGAGCGACGACGGGACAATTCTTTGCTGTAGTTGTGTACCGAAGACTGCATTGAAACTGAAAGGTTAAACGGCCTGTTCAAGGCTGAAGCTGTCATAACTCATATGAGGTTTCAGTCTGTCATTCATAATTTTGATGGCGTCACCCAGTTGCATGGCGCGACCAGCGATGACAACACAAGGCTGCGCAAGGAGACACAGCGCGGCATTTTCGCCAGATTCAACAACCAGCAGGCTGACTTGTTCATTGGTATCGCTTAACCAGACACAGGCTGCATCACCCGGCACTGGCGACCACATTTCACCATGAGAAACAAAATGCCAGCTTTTCGGCATTTGCGGTTTGAGATAACGAACTGCCACCAGCGCATTAAGCACCAGTTCAGCTTTTTGTTCTTTTGATAAGTTAAGGTCGCGGCATTTTTCTTCAAACGAGAAATAGAGCGCGGCGTCATCAACGCAGAATCCCGCTGGAGAAAAGGCATCTGGTGTCAACATCTTGCGCGCAAAACGTGAGCGAAATAGCATGCCATTGGCTAAATCAAGCATCATTCGATCATGCTCTTCATCATAATACCAACGCCAGTTATCGTCTGGTTTAATTCGCATATGCTTCTCCTCTACCCTATAAATCCACTGCAACATATTCCATTGTCGCTTCGCTTAATAACCTCAACAAAAAAGTACAAAATGTCTAAATAAGTAACAGCAATGAATATAAAACAACCAGGGCTGAAAATAAAGCCCTGATTATCTTATAAAGAGAAAATGAAAGAAATAATTAGATATGGTTAACGATTTCTTTAATCAGCGGCGGACCTTTAAAAATAAAACCGGAATAAATTTGCACCAAAGAAGCCCCTGCAGCTATCTTCTCGCGAGCAGCAATTACCGAGTCAATACCACCAACACCAATAATCGGTAAGCGACCGTTTAATTCCTGCGACAAGCGACGAATAATTTCCGTACTTTTTAATTGTAAAGGACGACCACTTAAGCCACCGGTTTGATCACAATTTTTCATCCCCTGAACCAAAGAACGATCGAGTGTCGTATTAGTTGCAATGACGCCATCAATATTATGGCGAACTAAACTATCGGCAACCTGGATCAACTCTTCTTCAGAAAGATCCGGCGCGATCTTCACTGCTATTGGTACATATTTATGGTGGTGCGCTTGCAGATCATTTTGTTTATTTTTAATTGCCGTTAATAAATCATCCAGTGCTTCGCCATATTGCAGAGTGCGTAATCCCGGGGTATTTGGTGATGAAATATTGATGGCAATATATCCTGCATAGGCATAGATTTTTTCCATACAAATCAGATAGTCATCTTTGCCTTGCTCAACCGGCGTATCTTTATTTTTGCCGATATTGATTCCCAGAACACCGTCGTAGTGGGCTTTTTTAACGTTCTCTACAAGGTTATCAACGCCGAGGTTATTAAAGCCCATACGGTTTATTAAACCTTCAGCATCGACCAGGCGAAAAAGACGCGGTTTGTCGTTTCCTGGTTGTGGACGCGGGGTGACAGTACCGATCTCGATCGATCCAAATCCCATTGCACCAAGGGCATCAATACACTCCCCGTCTTTATCAAGACCGGCAGCCAGGCCAAGCGGGTTTTTAAAGGTCAGTCCCATACAGTTAACCGGCTTCGCTGGAACATTTTGCCGAACAAGCGCTTCAAAGGGTGTTCCGGTGATGCGGCGTAATTGCTGAAAAGTAAACTCGTGTGCGCGCTCTGGATCGAGCTGGAAAAGGGCTTTACGAACGAAGGGGTAGTACATGAACTCTCCTGGATTCCCGGTGTGCAAACCGGGGGCGTATTATGTGCGAGTTCGCAGCAAAAGGGAATTGACCTGCGGCAATAAATAGCAAACGTTTTCTTGTTGCGCCTTTTTTATGCTTTTTTTGGCTTTCCTTCTTCAGATAAATCATTTCGACTCACGAACGCCCTCTGTCAGACTGACCGAATTGTTATCAATGTTAACAAAACAAGAACAATTGGTTATAAGGAGAGAGTATGCGTGTCATCACCCTGGCGGGTAGTCCTCGCTTTCCTTCTCGCTCCAGTTCCTTACTGGAATATGCGCGGGAAAAACTGAATGGCCTGGATGTTGAGGTTTATCACTGGAATCTGCAAAACTTCGCCCCGGAAGATCTGCTCTATGCCCGTTTCGATAGTCCGGCACTCAAGACCTTCACCGAACAGCTGCAACAGGCCGATGGACTGATAGTCGCTACACCTGTGTATAAAGCCGCCTATTCTGGCGCGCTGAAAACCCTGCTCGACCTACTGCCAGAACGCGCTTTGCAAAGCAAAGTGGTACTGCCACTGGCGACGGGCGGCACGGTGGCTCATCTGCTGGCGGTCGATTACGCCCTTAAACCAGTTTTAAGCGCGCTGAAAGCCCAGGAGATCCTGCACGGCGTGTTTGCCGATGACTCGCAGGTGATTGATTACCAGCACAAACCCCTGTTCACGCCAAATCTGCAAACCCGTCTTGATACCGCGCTGGAAACCTTCTGGCAGGCGCTGCACCGCCGTGATGTTCAGGTTCCTGACCTTCATTCTCTGCGAGGTAATGCCCATGCGTAACATCATTAAACTGGCGCTGGCGGGATTACTTAGCGTCTCAACACTTGCAGTTGCTACGGAGTCGACTCCAGAAGCGTTACATATTGGCTACCAGAAAGGTAGCATTGGTATGGTGCTGGCAAAAAGCCACCAGTTACTGGAAAAACGCTATCCGCAAACAAAAATCTCGTGGGTGGAGTTTCCCGCAGGTCCGCAAATGCTGGAGGCGTTAAACGTTGGCAGTATTGATCTCGGCAGTACGGGGGATATTCCACCCATCTTTGCTCAGGCCGCCGGGGCTGATTTGGTATACGTGGGCGTCGAGCCGCCGAAGCCAAAAGCCGAAGTGATTCTGGTTCCAGAAAACAGTCCGATCAAAACCGTAGCCGATCTTAAAGGCCACAAAGTTGCCTTTCAGAAAGGTTCCAGTTCGCACAACCTTTTACTGCGCGCCCTGCAACAGGCCGGGCTTAAATTCACCGATATCCAGCCCACTTACCTGACGCCCGCCGATGCCCGCGCCGCGTTCCAGCAAGGTAACGTCGACGCCTGGGCTATCTGGGATCCCTACTACTCCGCCGCGTTATTACAGGGCGGCGTGCGGGTGTTGAAAGATGGCACTAGTCTCAATCAAACCGGATCGTTTTATCTGGCAGCTCGTCCCTATGCAGAAAAAAACGGCACCTTTATTCAGGGTGTGCTCACAACCTTTAGTGAGGCCGATTCATTAACCCGCAGCCAGCGCGAGCAAAGCATCGCTTTACTGGCAAAAACAATGGGCTTACCGGCTCCGGTAATTGCCTCGTATCTGGATCATCGTCCTCCCACCACCATCAAACCGGTTAACGCCGAGGTTGCCGCCTTACAGCAGCAAACGGCAGATCTGTTTTATGAAAACCGTCTGGTGCCGAAAAAAGTCGATATTCGCCAGCGCATCTGGCAGCCCACGCAACTGGAAGGAAAACAATTATGAGTCTGAATATGTTCTGGTTTTTACCGACCCACGGTGACGGGCATTATCTGGGAACGGAAGAAGGTTCACGCCCGGTTGATCATGGTTATCTGCAACAAATTGCGCAAGCGGCGGATCGTCTGGGCTATACCGGTGTGCTAATTCCAACGGGGCGATCGTGTGAAGATGCGTGGCTGGTGGCGGCGTCGATGATCCCGGTGACGCAGCGGCTGAAGTTTCTTGTCGCCCTGCGCCCCAGCGTAACCTCACCTACCGTTGCCGCTCGCCAGGCCGCCACGCTTGATCGTCTCTCTAACGGACGCGCGTTGTTTAACCTGGTCACAGGCAGCGATCCACAAGAGTTGGCAGGCGACGGCGTATTCCTCGACCATAGCGAGCGTTACGAAGCTTCGGCGGAATTTACCCAGGTCTGGCGACGTTTATTGCTGGGCGAAACCGTCGATTTCAACGGCAAACATATTCATGTACGCGGAGCCAAACTGCTCTTTCCACCAATTCAACAGCCCTACCCCCCGCTTTACTTTGGTGGATCGTCAGACATCGCCCAGGATCTGGCCGCCGAACAGGTTGATCTTTATCTCACCTGGGGAGAACCGCCGGAACTGGTTAAAGTGAAAATCGAACAAGTGCGTGCGAAAGCTGCCGCGCATGGACGCAAAATTCGTTTCGGTATTCGTCTGCATGTGATTGTTCGTGAAACTAACGACGAAGCGTGGCAGGCCGCCGAGCGGCTAATCTCGCATCTTGATGATGAAACTATCGCCAAAGCACAGGCCGCATTCGCTCGGACGGATTCCGTAGGACAACAGCGAATGGCGGCGTTACATAACGGCAAGCGCGACAATCTGGAGATCAGCCCCAATTTATGGGCGGGCGTTGGCTTAGTACGCGGTGGTGCCGGGACGGCGCTGGTGGGCGATGGTCCGACGGTCGCTGCGCGAATCAACGAATACGCCGCGCTTGGCATCGACAGTTTTGTGCTTTCGGGCTACCCGCATCTGGAAGAAGCGTATCGGGTTGGCGAGTTGCTGTTCCCGCATCTGGATGTCGCCGTCCCGGAAATTCCCCAGCCACAACCGCTGAATCCGCAAGGCGAAGCAGTGGCGAATGATTTTATCCCCCGTAAAGTCGCGCAAAGCTAAGGAACACGATGATGGCAACGCCAGTGAAGAAGTGGTTATTGCGCGTTGCCCCCTGGTTTTTACCGGTGGGCATCGTGGCGGTGTGGCAACTGGCCTCGTCAGTTGGCTGGCTGTCGACGCGTATTTTGCCCTCACCGGAAGGGGTGATGATGGCGTTCTGGACGCTCTCCACCAGCGGCGAACTGTGGCAGCATCTGGCGATCAGCTCCTGGCGGGCGCTGATTGGCTTTTCAATTGGCGGATCGCTGGGCTTGATTCTGGGGCTGATTAGCGGGCTGTCGCGCTGGGGAGAAAGGCTGCTGGATACCTCCATTCAGATGTTGCGCAACGTGCCGCATCTGGCGCTGATCCCGCTGGTGATTTTGTGGTTTGGCATTGATGAATCCGCAAAAATATTTCTGGTGGCGCTCGGTACGCTATTCCCCATTTATATCAACACCTGGCACGGCATCCGTAATATCGATCGCGGGCTGGTGGAAATGGCGCGTAGCTATGGCTTATCCGGATTACCGCTGTTTATCCATGTGATCCTGCCTGGCGCCCTACCCTCAATTATGGTCGGCGTGCGTTTTGCGTTGGGTCTGATGTGGCTGACGCTGATAGTTGCCGAAACCATTTCGGCCAATTCCGGTATTGGTTATCTGGCGATGAATGCGCGGGAGTTTTTGCAAACGGACGTGGTGGTGGTTGCCATTATTCTCTACGCCCTACTCGGCAAACTTGCTGACGTCAGCGCGCAGCTGTTAGAGCGCCTCTGGTTGCGCTGGAACCCGGCTTATCATCTGAAGGAGGCCACGGTATGAATACGGCTCGTCTGAACCAGGGCACACCATTGTTGCTCAATGCAGTAAGCAAATATTACGCGGAAAATATCGTCCTGAACCAACTGGATTTACATATTCCGGCAGGTCAGTTTGTGGCGGTGGTGGGCCGCAGCGGCGGCGGTAAAAGTACCCTGCTGCGACTAATGGCCGGGCTGGAAACGCCAACCGCAGGCGATGTGCTGGCAGGCACAACACCGCTGGCTGAGATTCAGGATGATACGCGAATGATGTTTCAGGATGCGCGTCTGCTGCCATGGAAATCGGTGATTGATAACGTTGGGTTAGGCCTTAAAGGTCAGTGGCGCGATGCCGCGCGTCGGGCGTTGGCTGCGGTAGGACTGGAGAATCGTGCCGGGGAATGGCCTGCCGCACTTTCAGGCGGGCAGAAACAGCGAGTGGCGCTGGCAAGGGCGCTGATTCATCGACCGGGTTTATTGTTGCTTGATGAACCACTCGGTGCGCTGGACGCCTTAACGCGACTCGAGATGCAGGATTTGATTGTGTCACTTTGGCAGGAGCACGGCTTTACCGTACTGTTGGTGACGCATGATGTGAGCGAAGCGGTGGCGATGGCTGACCGGGTGCTGTTAATTGAAGAAGGAAAAATTGGTCTGGATTTGACGGTGGATATCCCCCGTCCGCGCCGGTTAGGATCAGTGCGATTAGCGGAGCTGGAAGCGGAAGTGTTGCAGCGGGTGATGCATCGTGGGAATTCTGAACAACCGATTCGGCGTCAAGGTTAATATGCCGGATGCGGCGCACAAAACCAGCAGTTTCAACGGACTTGTAGGCCTGATAAGACGCGGCAAGCGTCGCATCAGGCAGTTGGACACGGTTGCCGGATGCGGCGTGAACGCCTTTTCCGGCCTACAAAACCAGCAATTTCAACGGGCTTGCAGGCCTGATAAGACGCGTCAAGCGTCGCATCAGGCAGTTGGACACGGTTGCCGGATGCGGCGCACAAAACCAGCAGTTTCAACGGGCTTGTAGGCCTGATAAGACGCGTCAGCGTCGCATCAGGCATATTTGTATCAAGCCAGAGCTTTAGTTATCTTCTCGTACAGATCGCCAGAGAGATTTTCCAGCCCTTTTAACTGCTCCAGCGCCGCGCGCATTTTCTCCTGACGTTTGGCATCGTAACGTTTCAGGCGAATCAACGGCTCAATCAGACGTGAAGCCACCTGCGGGTTACGGCTGTTCAGGTCGGTAAGCATTTCCACCAGGAACTGGTAACCGCTGCCATCTTCGGCATGGAACGCTGCCGGGTTGCTGCCCGCAAACGCGCCAATCAACGAACGAATACGGTTCGGGTTACTCATGGTAAATGAGCGATGCTGCAACAGGCCACGCACCGTCTCCAGCACATTCGCCGCCGGGCTGGTGGCTTGCAGGATAAACCATTTATCCATCACCAGACCGTCCTGATGCCACTTATCGTCATATTCCTGCATCAACTTGTCACGGCATGGCAACTGCGCAGCAACCGCCGCAGAGAGCGCCGCCAGCGCATCGGTCATATTGTTCGCTTCGTGGAACTGCTTGCTCACCAGCACATCAGCCAGATGCGTTTCACCAAAAGCGAGGAAGCGCAGGCAGGCATTACGCAGAGTGCGTTTCGCAATATCTTCATGCTCAACGCGATACTCGCTCTGGTAATTCGCGTTATAGATTGCCAGCAGCTCATCCGCCAGTTCAGTCGCCAGAGTACGGGTGAGTGCTTCGCGCACTTCGGCAATGGCAATCGGATCAATGATATCGAACAGTTCCGCCATTTCATTGACGGATGGCAGCGTGAGGATTTCTGCCGCCAGTGCCGGGTCAATCTTCTCATCGAGTAGCACCGCGCGGAAAGCATCAGCCACATGCACCGGCAGAGACAGCGGCTGTCCTTGCTGATGACGGGCGACGTTCAGCTTGATGTAGGTCGCCAGCAGGCTTTGCGCCGCATCCCAGCGGGAAAAATCATTACGCGCATGACGCATCAGGAAGGTCAGTTGCTGATCGCTCCACTTATATTCCAGTTTCACTGGCGCAGAGAATTCGCACAGCAGCGCAGGCACCGGCTGGAAGTAGACATTATCAAAGACAAAGGTCTGTTCTGCCTGAGTGACGTTCAGCACGGAATTGACCGGATGACCGCCTTTCTGCAACGGGATCACTTTGCCTTCGTTATCATACAGTTCGATGGCAAACGGAATATGCAGCGGCTGTTTTTCTGCCTGATCCGGTGTGGCTGGCGTGCGCTGGCTGATGGTCAGGGTGTACTGCTCAGTTTCCGGATTGTAGTCGTCTTTGACGGTCACAACTGGCGTGCCGGACTGGCTGTACCAACGGCGGAAATGGGAGAGATCGACATTCGACGCATCTTCCATTGCCTGAACAAAGTCGTCACAGGTCGCTGCACTGCCATCATGGCGCTCGAAATAGAGCTGCATCCCTTTCTGGAAGTTTTCTTCGCCCAGCAGGGTGTGGATCATACGAATCACTTCCGCGCCCTTCTCGTAAACGGTCAGGGTGTAGAAGTTGTTCATCTCAATGACCATATCCGGGCGGATTGGGTGCGCCATCGGGCTGGCATCTTCCGCAAACTGCAATCCGCGCATGGTGCGCACATTATTGATACGGTTTACCGCGCGGGAGCCGAGGTCAGAGCTGAATTCCTGATCGCGGAAGACGGTTAAACCTTCTTTCAGGCTGAGCTGGAACCAGTCGCGGCAGGTCACACGGTTACCGGTCCAGTTGTGGAAATACTCGTGACCAATAACGCGTTCAATATCGAGGTAATCTTTGTCGGTGGCGGTGTCGGTGCGCGCCAGTACATACTTGGAGTTAAAGATATTCAGACCTTTATTCTCCATTGCGCCCATATTGAAGAAATCGACCGCGACGACCATATAGATGTCGAGGTCATACTCCAGGCCGAAGCGTTCTTCATCCCACTTCATGGAGTTTTTCAGCGAGGTCATCGCCCACGGAGCGCGATCAAGGTTGCCGCGATCGACATACAGTTCCA
Source organism: Escherichia sp. E14V7 (assembly GCF_004212225.1). NCBI lineage: Bacteria > Pseudomonadati > Pseudomonadota > Gammaproteobacteria > Enterobacterales > Enterobacteriaceae > Escherichia > Escherichia sp. E14V7. The sequence continues at coordinate 124,253 of NZ_RHJJ01000010.1, read as the reverse complement.
GCGCTACTTCGCGACCAGAACGCGTGGTGAAGGTGTCGCGCAGTACATCAAAGTCGCCTGCCACCAGCGCAAACAGGTAGCACGGTTTCGGGAACGGATCCTGCCACTGCACCCAGTGACGTCCATCTTCCAGCTCGCCTTGCGCAACGCGGTTACCGTTGGAAAGCAGGAATGGATATTTGGTTTTATCGGCAATAATTTTGGTGGTAAAACGCGCCAGCACGTCCGGGCGGTCAAGATAATACGTAATATGGCGGAAACCTTCGGCTTCACACTGGGTGCAAAGCGCATCGCCTGACTGATAAAGTCCTTCCAGCGCGGTATTCGCTGCCGGACTAATTTCATTAACAATCTTGAGCGTAAAACACTCCGGTAAATTACTGATGACCAGTGCGCCCTCTTCTTCTTTCCAGGCGGTCCATGGCTCATCATTAATATGAATAGAAACCAGTTTAAGATCTTCGCCATCAAGACGAAGCGGTGCATCTGATGCACCGTGACGGACAGCCTGGCTGACTGCGGTAACTACCGTCTTTTGCGCGTCCAGGTCAAAGGTCAAGTCAATATCAGTAATCTGGTAATCCGGCGCACGATAATCGTGACGGTATTTGGCTTGTGGCTGTTGAGTCATAAATAACCTTTAGCATCTTTTATAGAGTCTGGTGTTCAGTCTATTCCTGTTGCGTAAATCTCGCTACGCAGAATCTTCATCTTTTCAGGTACAAACGCTTTTATTGCTACATTTGTATAACATACACAGCGCAACGCTATCGACCATAAAGGTGGCATATGGTGTGATCGGGGTTCAATAAATTGCGAAACAAGGTATACTCCAGCAGTTTCCTAAGATGTTTATTGTACTAAACGCTCCCGTAAGAGGACGCTACTGCGCACCTATGACACAATTCGCTTCTCCTGTTCTGCACTCGTTGCTGGATACAGATGCTTATAAGTTGCATATGCAGCAAGCCGTGTTTCATCACTACTATGATGTGCATGTCGCGGCGGAATTTCGTTGCCGTGGTGACGATCTGCTGGGTATTTATGCCGATGCTATTCGTGAACAGGTTCAGGCGATGGAAAACTTGTGCCTGCGGGATGATGAATATCAGTGGCTCTCTGCCCTACCTTTTTTTAAAGCCGACTATCTCGACTGGCTGCGTGAATTCCGCTTTAATCCGGAACAGGTCACTGTTAGCAACGATAACGGTAAGCTGGATATTCGTTTAAGCGGTCCGTGGCGTGAAGTCATCCTATGGGAAGTTCCTTTGCTGGCGGTCATTAGTGAACTGGTACATCGCTATCGCTCACCGCAGGCCGACGTTGCGCAAGCCCTCGACACACTGGAAAGCAAATTAGTCAACTTCTCGGCGTTAACCGCCGACCTTGATATGTCGCGCTTCCATCTGATGGATTTTGGCACTCGCCGCCGTTTTTCTCGCGAAGTACAAGAAACCATCGTTAAACGCCTACAACAGGAAAAGTGGTTCGTTGGCACCAGTAATTACGATCTGGCGCGTCGACTTTCCCTCACGCCGATGGGAACCCAGGCACACGAATGGTTCCAGGCACATCAGCAAATCAGCCCGGACCTTGCCAACAGCCAGCGAGCTGCACTTGCTGCCTGGCTGGAAGAGTATCCCGATCAACTGGGGATTGCGTTAACCGACTGTATTACGATGGATGCATTCTTACGTGATTTCGGCGTGGAGTTTGCCAGCCGCTATCAGGGCTTGCGTCATGACTCTGGCGACCCGGTAGAATGGGGCGAAAAAGCGATTGCACATTATGAGAAACTGGGGATTGATCCGCAAAGCAAAATACTGGTTTTCTCCGACAATCTGGATTTACCTAACGCGGTTGAGCTTTATCGCCACTTCTCTTCTCGCGTGCAATTAAGTTTTGGCATTGGCACACGCCTGACTTGTGATATTCCTCAGGTAAAACCCCTGAATATCGTGATTAAACTGGTGGAGTGTAACGGTAAACCGGTGGCGAAACTTTCTGACAGCCCTGGCAAAACTATCTGCCATGACAAAGCGTTTGTCCGCGCGCTACGTAAAGCATTCGACCTTCCGCACATTAAAAAAGCCAGTTAATATCATCAGGGAGCCATAACGGCTCCCTTTTTTGCCTTTTATTCCGAAATCTTTTGTCCCATCTGCGAATTCTGCTTGTCTGATTGCAGATGCCAGGTAACATAGGTATCCCCCCATTGACGGGTGGACAAGTGTTTATTTTTTCCGACTATTAACAGAGAGAATATTATGAGCGTTGTGCCTGTAGCCGACGTACTCCAGGGCCGCATAGCCGTTGACAGCGAAGTCACCGTGCGCGGATGGGTACGTACCCGCCGAGATTCAAAAGCTGGCATCTCCTTCCTCGCCGTTTATGACGGTTCCTGCTTTGATCCTGTACAGGCTGTCATCAATAATTCTCTGCCCAATTACAATGAAGACGTACTGCGTCTGACCACCGGTTGCTCGGTTATTGTGACGGGTAAAGTCGTGGCATCGCCGGGCCAGGGGCAACAATTTGAAATTCAGGCCAGCAACGTTGAAGTTGCCGGTTGGGTTGAAGATCCAGACACTTACCCGATGGCCGCAAAACGCCACAGCATCGAATATCTGCGTGAAGTCGCTCACCTGCGTCCGCGTACCAACCTGATTGGCGCAGTAGCACGCGTTCGCCACACGCTGGCACAGGCGCTGCATCGCTTCTTTAACGAGCAGGGTTTCTTCTGGGTTTCTACGCCGCTTATTACCGCGTCCGATACCGAAGGCGCTGGTGAAATGTTCCGCGTTTCAACGCTGGATCTGGAAAACCTACCACGTAACGATCAGGGCAAAGTGGATTTCGACAAAGACTTCTTTGGTAAAGAGTCCTTCCTGACCGTATCTGGTCAGTTGAACGGCGAAACCTATGCCTGTGCGCTGTCGAAAATTTATACCTTCGGCCCGACATTCCGTGCTGAAAACTCCAACACCAGCCGTCACCTGGCGGAATTCTGGATGCTGGAGCCAGAAGTCGCGTTTGCTAATCTGAACGATATCGCCGGTCTGGCTGAAGCCATGCTGAAATATGTCTTCAAAGCAGTTCTCGAAGAACGCGCTGACGACATGAAATTCTTCGCTGAACGCGTAGATAAAGATGCCGTTTCACGTCTGGAACGCTTCATTGAAGCAGACTTCGCCCAGGTTGATTACACCGACGCAGTCACCATCCTTGAAAACTGCGGCAGGAAGTTTGAAAACCCGGTTTACTGGGGCGTCGATCTCTCTTCTGAGCACGAGCGTTATCTGGCGGAAGAACACTTTAAAGCACCGGTAGTGGTTAAAAACTATCCGAAAGACATTAAAGCGTTCTATATGCGCCTTAACGAAGACGGTAAAACCGTTGCCGCAATGGACGTTCTGGCGCCGGGTATCGGTGAGATCATTGGTGGTTCGCAGCGTGAAGAGCGTCTGGACGTGCTGGACGAGCGCATGCTGGAGATGGGCCTGAACAAAGAAGATTACTGGTGGTATCGCGATCTGCGTCGCTACGGTACTGTTCCACATTCCGGTTTCGGTCTTGGCTTTGAACGCCTGATTGCCTACGTGACCGGCGTACAGAACGTGCGTGACGTGATTCCTTTCCCACGTACCCCGCGTAACGCCAGCTTCTAATTCACTTCCTGAAAGAGCCAGCGCACGCTGGCTCTTTTTTCATCCCCTTCTGTCAAGTTATCTGTTTGTTAAGTCAATCAATCTATTTGCAACCCCTCAAGGCCCCTCTTCCTGTTACGGAATATTTCTCTGAAATATTTGCGAACAAAAAATTAACCCACAGTCTTATTGCGGATTAGCAATTTCTTAGCTGATAGCACAATTTTTATACTTATTTTTGGCTTTCTGGACGCCTGAAAGCGTGATTCAGTGTGACTGCGGGGATAAATGATCAGAAAGAAAATTTTCGTTTAGTTAATTTAAATATAAGGAAATCATATAAATAGATAAAATCCACTGCAAATATCATTAAAGTCCAATGGAAATATGACGGCGTTCACAAAGTTCCTTAAATTTTACTATTGGTTACACACTTTTGCTTTTTGTAACTATATCTTTATCTTTGTAGCACTTTCACGGTAGCGAAACGTTAGTTTGAATGGAAAGATGCCTGCAGATACATAAAACACCAAACTCTCATCAATAGTTCCGTAAAGATTCATTGACAGAACTTATTGGCGGCAGTGGCAGGTGTTATAAAAAAAACCATGAGGGTAATAAATAATGATGAAGCGCAATATTCTGGCAGTGATTGTCCCTGCTCTGTTAGTAGCAGGTACTGCAAACGCTGCAGAAATCTATAACAAAGATGGCAACAAAGTAGATCTGTACGGTAAAGCTGTCGGTCTGCATTATTTTTCCAAGGATAACGGTGAAAACAGTTACGGTGGCAATGGTGACATGACCTATGCCCGTCTTGGTTTTAAAGGGGAAACTCAAATCAATTCCGATCTGACCGGTTACGGTCAGTGGGAATACAACTTCCAGGGTAATAACTCTGAAGGTGCTGACGCTCAAACTGGCAACAAAACCCGTCTGGCATTCGCTGGTCTGAAATACGCTGACGTAGGTTCTTTCGATTACGGTCGTAATTACGGTGTTGTTTATGACGCACTGGGCTACACCGATATGCTGCCAGAGTTCGGTGGCGATACCGCATACAGCGATGACTTCTTCGTAGGTCGTGTTGGCGGCGTTGCAACTTACCGTAACTCCAACTTCTTTGGTCTGGTTGACGGCCTGAACTTCGCTGTTCAGTACCTCGGTAAAAACGAGCGTGATACTGCACGACGTTCTAACGGCGACGGTGTTGGCGGTTCCATCAGCTACGAATTCGAAGGCTTTGGTATCGTTGGTGCTTATGGTGCAGCTGACCGCACCGACCTGCAAGAAGCTCAGCCTCTCGGCCAGGGTAAAAAAGCTGAACAGTGGGCAACTGGCCTGAAGTATGATGCAAATAACATCTACCTGGCAGCAAACTACGGTGAAACCCGTAACGCTACCCCGATCACTGGTGGCTTTGCCAACAAAACGCAAGACGTTCTGTTAGTTGCGCAATACCAGTTTGACTTTGGTCTGCGTCCGTCCATCGCTTACACCAAATCTAAAGCGAAAGACGTAGAAGGCATCGGTGATGTTGATCTGGTGAACTACGTTGAAGTGGGCGCAACCTACTACTTCAACAAAAACATGTCCACTTATGTTGACTACATCATCAACCAGATCGATTCTGACAACAAACTGGGCGTAGGTTCTGATGATACCGTTGCTGTAGGTATCGTTTACCAGTTCTAATAGCAGACCTCTTTGTTAAATGCCGAAAAAACAGGACTTTGGTCCTGTTTTTTTATGCCTTCCAGAGCAATCTCACGTCTTGAAAAAACAGCCTGCGTTTTCATCAGTAATAGTTGGAATTTTGTAAATCTCCCGTTACCCTGATAGCGGACTTCCCTTCTGTAACCATAATGGAACCTCGTCATGTTTGAGAACATTACCGCCGCTCCTGCCGACCCGATTCTGGGCCTGGCCGATCTGTTTCGTGCCGATGCACGTCCCGGCAAAATTAACCTCGGGATTGGTGTCTATAAAGATGAGACGGGCAAAACCCCGGTATTGACCAGCGTTAAAAAGGCTGAACAGTATCTGCTCGAAAATGAAACCACCAAAAACTACCTCGGCATTGACGGTATTCCTGAATTTGGTCGTTGTACTCAGGAACTGCTGTTTGGTAAAGGTAGCGCCTTAATCAATGACAAACGCGCACGTACAGCCCAGACCCCAGGTGGTACCGGTGCATTACGTGTAGCTGCCGATTTCCTGGCAAAAAATACCAGCGTTAAGCGTGTGTGGGTGAGCAACCCAAGCTGGCCAAACCATAAGAGCGTATTTAACTCTGCGGGTCTGGAAGTTCGTGAATACGCTTATTACGATGCGGAAAATCACACTCTGGACTTCGACGCTTTAGTTAACAGTCTGAACGAAGCTCAGGCTGGTGACGTTGTCCTGTTCCACGGCTGCTGCCATAACCCTACCGGCATCGATCCTACACTGGAGCAATGGCAAACACTGGCGCAGCTTTCTGTTGAGAAAGGCTGGCTGCCGCTATTTGACTTCGCTTACCAGGGTTTCGCCCGTGGTCTGGAAGAGGATGCTGAAGGTCTGCGCGCTTTCGCGGCTCTGCATAAAGAGCTGATCGTCGCCAGTTCCTACTCTAAGAACTTTGGCCTGTACAACGAGCGTGTTGGCGCTTGTACTCTGGTTGCCGCAGACAGTGAAACTGTCGATCGTGCATTCAGCCAGATGAAAGCAGTAATTCGCGCAAACTATTCTAACCCACCGGCTCACGGGGCTTCGGTTGTTGCTACGATCCTGAGCAACGAGGCTTTGCGTGCGATCTGGGAACAAGAGCTGACCGATATGCGCCAGCGCATTCAGCGTATGCGTCAGTTATTTGTTAATACACTGCAGGAGAAAGGCGCAAACCGCGACTTTAGCTTTATCATCAAACAGAATGGTATGTTCTCTTTCAGTGGCCTGACAAAAGAACAGGTACTGCGTCTGCGTGAAGAGTTTGGCGTGTATGCTGTTGCTTCTGGTCGCGTAAACGTGGCCGGAATGACGCCAGATAACATGGCGCCGCTGTGCGAAGCGATTGTGGCTGTGCTGTAAGCGTTAAAACCAATGCAGCCCGCTGAAAGCGGGCTGAGACTGATGATAAACGCAACATTGCCTGATGCGCTACGCTTATCAGACCTATGCGTCCCCTGCAATATTTTGAATTTGCACGATTTTGTAAGCTGGATAAGGTGCTCGCGCCGCATCCGGCATAAACAAAGCACACTTTGCCAGAAATCCAGGCCCGCATTAAAAGCGGGCTTTTTTATGTGCTTTTACCAGACGGGCATTTCGTCTTGCAGGAAGGGATTATGCAGGCGCTCATAACCAAGAGTGGATAATGGTCCGTGACCCGGAATAAATGTCACGTCATCCCCCAATGGCAGCAATTTATCTTTGATTGAAGAAATCAGTTGATTGTGATCGCCTCGTGGGAAGTCACTGCGCCCTACTCCGCCTTTGAAAAGGACGTCGCCAGAAATCAACAGTTTTGCCTGATTATCAAAGAAAACCACATGGCCTGGCGTATGCCCTGGGCAATGTAACACCTGTAAAGTCACATTCCCTATGCTGATAGTGTCGCCTTCATTCAGCCAGCGATCTGGCGTTAATGGCTGACACTCTTCCAGGCCAAACATGCGACTCTGCGCAGGCAAGCCTTGCAGCCAGAACTCATCTTCTTTTTCCGGGCCAAGCACTGGCACGCCGTAGTGTTGTGCCAGTTCCGCCGCTGCGCCAACGTGGTCCAGATGACCATGCGTCAGCAGGATCTGCATTAGCGTCAGGCCACTGGCGTCAACTTCCTGTTTGATTTTTTCCGCATCGCCGCCGGGATCGACCAGTGCGGCCAGGCGAGTTTGCTCACACCAGATCAATGAACAGTTCTGGGAAAATGCGGTGACCGGAATAATACGATAGTTCATACTGCCCCTGTTTCGTTAAGCGATTGTTACCAGTGCCGCGCTGGCCCGGTATCAATATGCACAAAGTTACTGCGTGGGTAATATCCTACACCACCTGCGCGCATAGATAACGCTGCTTTGCGTATATTGCTTAACGCAATACCTTCAATATGGAAGTCCATCGCCTGCCCTTTAGTGTGATAGCTTTTCTTTGCTACTCCACGGCTGTGGGCGCGTAATTCATTATTGGTGTCAATAGAACGGTAGCCAGAAATGAGCTGTACTGGCTTGCGAGTGCCTAACAACCCTTGCAGGCGATATAACTGGTCGAATAATCCTGGGTCGATGGACCTTATTTTGTTCGCGCGGAAATCGCGGAAAAAATGGTTTAGTTTTGCCAATTCTTCCTGAATATAGCCTCTGCCATCGAAAAACTCCGCCTTAATTGACTCTCCGGTATGGAGATTGTTAAGTGTCAAAATGCGCGGACGTGGGGTAGATAGTGTCGCAAATGAAGGCGTCGGCAGGATGGCGGCACCAAGTGCAACGCCACCAAGCGCCAGTAGTTTGCGGCGATTAGCGTCGAATTTGTCCATGATAATCAAGTCTACAGGTCAATGTTATCGTTTATATGCACTTCTGGCGCACAAGAGGCACCTTAACCGCCCATAAAGCTGACGTCAAGATGACTCACCCCCAGCAGCGACGGGGGCTACAGAGAATAGCCCCCGAACATGCCAATTATTACGACAACAGATTTTCCCGAACTACTTCATTTATCTGATTAATTGTTCCGCTTTTGAGACAATTTGCGAGCTGGATCGTGCAGGCAGATCATAATTGTAAATATCTGTACGATATTGGGTACGACCATCTGCACCAACAAAGGCGGTCAGATAGTAAAGATTAACCGGTATCGATTGACGAATATTAACGTAACGGGTATCACCCCGCTTCAGAGCATCGGAGATACGCTTGTCATTCCAGCCAGCATCCTGCAGCAGCATGTTTGCCAGATCCGACGCCTTGTTCACCCGCACACAGCCAGAACTCAACGCGCGCGTTTCACGTTTGAAAAGATTGTGATTCGGCGTGTCATGCAAATAGATAGCGTCTGAACTCGGCATATTAAATTTATACCGTCCTAGCGAATTTCGCGGACCAGGAGCTTGCTGGAAGCGGAACGGCAAATTCGATGCGGTTATCGTCGACCAGTCAATCTGCCACGGGTCAAGCGCATCTTTGCTGTTCCAGCCGCGCATCACCGTATAGCCATGACTTTCCAGATAACCAGGATCGTTACGCACCTTTGGCAGAATATCTTTGCGTGCCAGCGTCGGTGGTACGTTCCACGGCGGGTTTACCACCACATTGTTTAAGGCACTGCTCATCATCGGCGTTTTGCGATCGGGACGACCGACAATGACCCGTGAATCCAGCACTTGATTGCCGTTCTGATAATAGACCAGCGAATAGGCCGGAATGTTAACCATGATGCCAGTAGAAAGCTCGGATGGCAGCAAGCGCAATCGCTGGATATTGAGCGCCAGCACGCCCGCACGCTGTGCAGGCGTGACGTTTAACCAGTCTCGCGTTGCCGGGCCAATAGATCCATCTGCCCCTAAGCCTTGCCATGCCTGAAAACGTTTCACGGCTTCCACCAGCTCATTATCATAAGCAGCTCGGACGGCTGGCGCAGGTTTACTGCGAGCTGTAGTTTGCTTATCCATCGGCTTAGTTTCGGCTGTTTCGATTGCAGCGGCAGACGGACTAACTACCGCGCCTGTCGATGTTTCATCACCCGGCAGTGCTATTTTCGGCCCACCTTCGAGCATACCTGTACGCTGCAAAATCTCGCGCAGCGCCGGGACGTCGTTACTCCATTGACCAGGGCGTAGCGTTGCTTTACCGGTCAGTTGTGGCCACGGTTTGGAATCACTCAATAAGGTCAGCAAAGATTCATGCATTGCTGAATATTGCGGATGCTGTGGTGCCAACCCTGAGACAAACGTGGTCAATTGACCGTTATCCAGCGCCACCTGCCAATGGTTAATGACCGAGAGCGGCGGTGTTGAGAGCGCATAAGGTTTACTGCTGTACAGCCAGCGGGTACCTTTGACCGGAATGTTTGCGACGAAATGGAGATACCCCATCATTGCATCCGATAGCACCACATCACGTGCCATACCGTTAACGCCAGGGTTAGTCAGTAACTCCACCCATTTGTTAAACTGCGGTTGAAAACCGGCAATCGCCACTTCCGCCAACTGCTGCTGGAAAGCTTTAACTGCATCACGATTTTCCCACATCGGCTGCATATCGCGTGCTGCATACAAGAGTTGAAGCTGGTTAAGATAAACCGGCTTATAACCTGCAGGTAATTGTGATTCAATTTGCGTGCGGGCCTTTTCTGCCGCACCTTCAGGTAGCGGTTGGATCCCCGCCATTATTGCCGTGGCTTGCGCCTGCGGCAGTACATCTCCCTGTTCACTTACAGCCACCGGGCTGTCACCAGGGATAACCTCAGGCTCATCAGCCTGCACACTGAACAGTGGAGCGAATGTTACGGCCAGGCACAAACTGATTGCCGAAAGCCGACGACCACACATCATGTTAAGCAACATCCCTTGCCCCCTGTTTTTATCATACTCTGAATAGCCAGGCTGTTTTATCTTAACTGCCTTTACAACGCCAATACTCATGAAAGTATGACGAGCAAGCCTGTTACTTATCAGGCTTACCTTCAGTATATAAACGTCGGTACGTTTTTACACAACCTAATGTAAAGAAGTTTAAAGAAAAGCGCGCCATAATGCGGCATTTTTTTAGTGCAGAAACGGAGTTTTTCGAAAAAAAAGGCGGCATCGCTGCCGCCTTGAACTTAACTTGCCTGAGAAGGCGCTTCATCTGTTCCTGGAAGCGTTTCAGGGAGTTGCGGCGCAAATCCTCGCAGGCCGACTACGTGAACGTGTTCGGTATTCTGGAAGACTTTACGCACCAGTTTATAGGTGGTGCCTTTCTCCGGGCTGATATTTTCAGGTGCCGCGATGATGAGCTGCATTTGCAAACGCTCACACAATTCAAACAGCGTGGCGATGGAACGGGCATCCAGTCGCGCAGCTTCATCGAGGAATAGCAGACGGCAAGGAGAGATATCTTTACCGCGCAGGCGGCGAGATTCATCTTCCCAGCTCTGTACTACCATCACCAGAATCGACATACCCGTACCGATAGCCTCACCGGTCGACAGTGCGCCAGACTCCGCGCGCAGCCAGCCATCGGAACCACGGTTAACCTCAACTTCCATCTCCAGGTAGTTACGGTAATCCAGAAGTTCTTCACCAATGGTCTGCGGCGTGCGCTGGCCCATATCAATTTGTGGGTTAAGTCGCTGATACAGTTTTGCCAGAGCTTCCGAGAAGGTCAGGCGGTTGCTCTTGAACAGATCCTGATGTTGCTCATGCTGTTCTGAAAGCACGTCAAGCAGCATGGCGTGGGTTTCACGCACGTTCACGTTCAGACGCACACTGTTCACCTGACCGAACGATACGCTCTGCAAGCCCTGGTTGAGCATGCGGATACGGTTCTGTTCGCGCTGAATGGTTTTGCGAATGATGTTCGCCACACTGCGGGAGCTGATCGCCAGTTTCTGTTCACGAGAAGTTAACTCTTCGGTCAGACGGCTGAGTTCGATTTCCATCTGCTCGATAGCTTCCACCGGATCATCGGTACGAATAATATCCTGGCGAATACGTTCGCGCAGATGCTGATAAACCGCCACGAAGAACTGGATTTTGCGCTCAGGTCGTTTTGGATCTTCCGACATGCGCAGCACGTCGCGCAGATGTTCGTTATCCGCCACCGCCAGACGTAGCGCACCTAACGCCTTATCCGACATGGAACGTAAATCATCGGCAGAGAGATAAGCCAACTCACGACGGTGTAAGCGGCGTTCAACGCCATTATCTTTCACCATGCGCATGACTGCACACCAGCCCGCTTTGGCGGTCACTACCTGCTCGCGCATCTCAAAGTAATCACGTTCCAGCTTGCGCAGTTTGCGGGTCAGGTTGTCCATCTCCGCCTCGCAGAAGGTCAGCGCTTTTTCCAGTTGATTGCGGCGTGAACGGTTATTGCTCAGTTGCGCATGCAATTCGTCACGACGAATACGCGCCCGCTCTTCTGCCCCGCTATCGGCGCGCACGCCGATATCCTGCAGTTCACGTTGCAGATCGTTGAGCAGCTCTTTTTTGGTGTCGTAAGAACTTTTCAGCGAAGCCAGTACCTGGTTGTACTGACTCAACTGCGCAGCGTGGCCGCGCAACGCTTCACGAGCACGAGTACGTTCCGCTTCCGCCTGCTCCAGACGTTCGCGCAGTTTTTCGTTGAGATCGCTGTTCCCACTAAGCATTTCTGCCGAGTCAGAGTAGCTAAAGTGCGCACGACGCTGCACCACTTCAGTCAGGGCAAATGCCTGTTGACGGGCATCGCGCTGCATCTGCTGAGAATACGCGTAATCTTCTTTTAACTGTTCGAACTGTTCCGGGTCGCTCTGCAACACAGAAACGATCGGCTCCAGTTTCGCCAGTTGGTTGCCAAACTGCTGAACAAAACGCGCAGCTTCCTGAGCTTCATCAAGACGTTCGCGGATTTCATCGACACGATCCGCCAGTGAGTCATCCGCCAACAGGTTGAGACGCGGCAGGATACGGTTCAGTGCCGCAACGCCCTCTTTCGCCTGCTCAAACTGAATTCGCTGCTGCTGGTTATCATTTTCATGATTACTCAACGCCCGCTCCAGTTCGACACGGCGGCTGTTCAGTTGGCGAATTTCGGCTTCCGGATCGGACTCAAACGCCACTGCCAGATGGCTGCCAATAAAGCGGCTGAATGCCTGATGCAGTCGCTGGGTTTTCTGAACATCAAAGGAGAGCGTAGCAAAGCGTTCAGAGAGCAATTCGCGCTCGGCGTGCAGGCTTTCGATCCGGCTTTCACGCGCCGCGCGACCAAACAGCGGCACTTCCGGGAAACGTGAATAACGCCACTGACGCTCGGCGGTTTTCACCACCACCGCTTTTTCCAGCTCATCGACGTTGAACACGCTATCATCGAACGACTGCGGATCTCCCTCGATCAAGTAGAGATCTTCCGGGCAATCGGTTAAGCCTTCCAGCTGTTCGGCCACCTGTGACAGATCCGGCACCACAATGGCGTGGCGAGACGGGCCATACAACGCCGAGAAGTACGGCGCATCGTCCAGGCTAACGTCGTCATAAATTTCTGACAGCAGCACGCCGCCAAAGCGTTCCGCCAGCGCATTCAGACGCTGGTCTTCGGAGCCGCCTGGCTGGCTTAAACGTTCGATCTCTTCATCGACAGCGTTTTTGCGCGCGCCCACTTCATCACGTTCAACAATCGCTTCGCGCTCACGCTCCAGCAGTTGTTGCAGATATTCGGTGACATCCTGGCTGCAGGTGAACTCTTCACCGCACTGCTCGCTCAACTGATTGAGACTGTTTTGCGCTGCCAGCCAAACCGGCGCACGCTGCATCAGGCTCTGAATACGAGATTGCAGCTGTTCCTGTTCCTGACGCAGTGCCATACGCTCTTCACGGGCGTTGGAAACGCTGTCAGAAAGAGAGGCAATACGCGCTTCCAGTTCCTGATGCAGGGCTTCCAGTTCGTCGATATCAAAATTCTTGCCCTGACGTTTGCAGAAATCTGCCAGCAGACGTTCAGCTTCTTGCTGCTCGCGCAGACGCTGTTCCAGTTCGCTTAAGCGCATCCGCAGTGGCTGAACCTGCTCTGCCAGGTGACGCTGATCGACTCCTTCGCGCAGCAGTTCGCGGGCGACATCCCACGCCTCGTTACGCGCCAGCGGGCCGTTGATTGCAACCACCAGCTGATAAGCCTGCTCAAACTGGCTGTGCGCAGTTTGCGCCATGCTCATTTTCTGCTCAAGAGAGAGCATTTTTTCGGTCGCTTCCAGCTCTTTCGCCTGGAAGGTTTCCAGCCATTCGGCGGCGCTGTCGGCGGTTAAGTCCGGCAGATGGCACAGTTCTTTGGCGCGATTAAGCGCAGCAATCGCCTGGTTGTACTGGATCGCGCGCGTTTGCTGGACGTCCAGCGCCTGCTGGTAGTCGGCAAGCTGGCTTTTCAGCTCGTCCACTTCCAGTTCGGCGGCTTCTGCGCGCGCTTCGTTCTCTTCCTGGCGTTCGATGGCTTCTGCCACCACTTCGTTTTGCTCTTCGAGACGGATCTGCAGCTCATCGAGATCCGCTTCGTAGCGTTCGATCTTCTCCTGCTGACGCAGTGCGGTTTGCACCAGGTTCAGGTGATCGCTGGCCGCCTGATAATCCGCTTCCAGATCGCCCTCGGCACCGTTGTGCTCTGCCAGTTCACGCGCCATATCGACGTGTTTGTACTGCTCAGCCGCCAGTTGCTGACGCGAAGTATGTAGTTCGCGACGAAACTCCAGCGCCTTATCCAGGTGAACACGGCGCTCGTTGGCATGACGCATGTAGTCCGCTGCCACGTAGTTGGTGGCTTCGCTGATCAGATGCTTAAACAGGTCACGGTCAGACTGGGTGACGCGAATCGCTTCCAGCGTCATGCGGTTTTCGCGCAGCGCCGCTTCCATGTCCTGGAACGCTTTACGCACGCCGCTGTTTTCCGGCAACAGGTAGTCGCGCAGAGAACGGGTAATGGCGCTGGAGATCCCGCCATACAGCGAGGCCTCGATCAGACGATAGAATTTACTACGATCAGACGCTGAGCGCAGACGACGCGCGATGATGCCCAGATCGAACATCAGCGAGTGGTAATCGGTAATGGAGTTGAACTGTTTAAACTGCACGCCTTCCATCGCCTCGAGCTTGTCTTTCAGCTCGTTAAGCGGCAGCACGCGCGCCTGACGTTCGTTCAGGGATTCGGTCACCAGCTGTGTCGGCTGCACCGACATCGGCAGTCCCTGAATGGCAAACGGCTTGATATCCACTTTACGATCGCGTCCGGCAACCTGTTGCAGACGCACACCGACCACCACGCGCTGGTGGCGCGAGTTAATGGTGTCGAGCATCGAATAACAGACACCCGCTTTCAGCTTACCGTGCAGACCTTTATCGCGCGAACCGCTGGTAGCCCCGGCTTCCGTGGTGTTACGGAAATGCAGCAGGGTCAGGTCGGGAATGAGCGCCGTAACAAACGCCGCCATCGTGGTGGATTTACCCGCACCGTTACCGCCGGAAAGCGTCGTGACCAACTCATCCAGGTCAAAAGTTCGGGCAAAAAAGCCGTTCCAGTTAATCAGCGTCAGTGAGCGAAATTTACCGCGTTCAATCATTATTCTTCCTCTCCGCTATCTGGCTGACTCTCTTCGGTTTCGTCATTGAGTTGCAGGTGATTTTCAATCGGCATTGCTTCACCATCGCGAATCAGACGACGTTGTGCTTCACGCGGATCGTCGCCCGCACGCACATCGGCACCAAAGCGGAACACCGATTCGGTAATGCGGAACTTGCTGCTGTCGTGGCCCATAAACCACACCATGCCTAAGCGACGCAGACGGTTGAGCGAAGAGCGTACTTTTTCCTGCAACTTCTGGCGGTCAACGTCTGAACCGGTAGAACGATTGTTCACCAGTTTCAGCAATTTTGCTTCATCGGCCAGAGTGAGCAGTTCGTCATACAGTTCCTGCTGGGTAAAGATCCCCTCGTTGGCCAGCCGTTCCGGGCTGAGATAGAGATAACAGAGGATTTTACCGACCATCATGTCCAGTTCAGACAATACGGAACGTGGGATGATGGTGGTGGAACGTGGACGTAAATAGAAGAAACCTTCCGGCGCGCGGATTAACTCCACGTTATAACGCGCGTAAAACTCTTCCAGATATTCCTGAAAATCCATCAGGAAAGCATGATTATCCAGTTCGTCGAGGCCAATATGGCGGCCTGAACGTAAGGCGCTATCCAGCGCCGGAAATAACGGATTCGCCAGCGCCTGCGCCAGCTTAACCGGCATCACTTGTTCAATATTTGTCGATGACATGCGCCTGTACCTTGGCTCCGTAATCATTAATCGGCTGCCATTTCGCTGGCAGTCCGGTGAAGTCTGCTTGCGCTACGCCGAGGCGTACCGCCTGATCAATAACAATGCGCGCGACGTCAAAGTGACGCGCACGCGGATACTGCGCCAGATATTCGCGTACCACCAGACCAAGATCCAGCGGTACTTGTCTGGTTTTATAGACGGCGAGCTGCTCTTCGATAATCGCGGCGAGTTGTTCGCGGATCTCGTTAAACTCTTCGTACTCTAAATCTGGCGGAAGTTCCCCGGTCACTTCTTCATCGCGCAGTGCCATCTCTTCGTCACGCATGTCCAGCAGACGATCGGCATTGGCGTAAGTCAGCGCCCACGGCTCATCAAAATAGGTTTGTACCGACTGGCGTAAACGCTGGGCAAAGACGCGGTTTTTATCCATATCGATAGCGGTACGAATAAATTTGTGTACGTGGCGATCGTAGCCAATCCACAAGTCGATGGATTGCTGCCCCCAGCTGATAATACGATCGAGCTTACTTTGCAGATCGAACACCAGACGATCGACAAAATGCAGGTCGTCATGGGTCATCGTCGCATCCTGAATGCGCAACAGGTTGGCCTGCAACTTGTCGCCTGCTGCTTCCAGCGTATCCTGCAATTCACGCAGCGTTCCGGAAGTTTCTGAAAGCAACAATTCACAGCTGGAAATCGCCGCCCGCCAGTCTTTATTCAGCAACTGAGCGATATCGTCCTTCACCTGCTGCTGCTGTTCGTCCATCAGACGTTGCGTCAGGTCGATACTGTCGAAAATTTCCGCTACCGAATATTTCAGCGGCGCATAGACGTTGCGGTGCCAGTGAAATTCATCACCGCCCTCTTCGGCGGCATCAGCTGCACGTTTTAACTCGCCCGCCACAATCGACAACTGCATAGAAAGGCGCAACGTAGAAAACTCGCGCTGACGGATGTAGTAGTCAGTAATGCCGATGCCGAGCGGCGTCAGGCGATAAATAGCATTCCCTTCCGCCTGCTCGCTGGTAAAGCGGTTCAGCAGACGTTGACGCACCATATCGTTGATCGCGTTGTTGGCGCGCACGCCGATGGTTTCGCTGGTTTGCTCAAACGCATCACTCACATGGCGGAACGCATCCACCAGCTCGCCTTCACTCATCTCACCATCAAGACGCTCGCCATTCAGCGTGGCAACCGCCAGCAGAAAAGAGAGTCGGTCTACCGGCAGCGAGATGGAGAAGTCATTTTTTCTGGCCCAGGCAACCAGTTCGGGGACTGTCTGGGATAATTCACTCATACTTTATCCTTGCTCTGCGGTTTGTGCGCGGTGACATGAATATAACGCCCCAGGTTAATATACGGTTCCTGACGGCAATAACGCGTTTCTAATTCAAGTAATGCTTCATAGCTGTCGCGCTGTTGGTGCTTTTCACGCAGATAATCATGAAACACGCGAACGCCTGTCTTACCCATAATTTGCCAACCAGCTTCTTCCAGCCACAGATAAACCTGCGCCGGGTCGCGTGGATAATCTGGCGAAAGCGTCCGTTTTTTCTTTTTCGGCATTCCCGCCTGCACGTAATCAAAATTCCCGGCGACCATGTTATGCATCAGCAAGCCGTGCGCATTGTAGAACATTAATGACAACACGCCGCCTGGACGCAACACTGACCACAGGGTCTGCAATACGCTGCGGGGATCGGCCACCCACTCCAGCACCGCATGGAACAATATCAGATCAACGGGCGTTTCCAAATGTGAAGCAACATCCTGAGCGGCGCAATGTATAAATTGCATGTTGTCGCTCACACCTTTTGCTTCTGCCGCCTGTTTTGCGCGGTCGATCATCTGCGCAGAAAGATCGCATAAAATGACCTGATGCCCGCGCTCGGCCATTTTGATTGCGGTCTGCCCTTCTCCACCGCCAGCATCCAGCACACGCAGTTTTTGCGGGCTCATTTCCGCCAGCACGCGATCGAGATCCTGCCACAGAATAGCCTGTCGAAGCTGCCCTTTGGTGGTGCCGTAAATGTTACGGGAAAACTTTTCCGCAATATCATCAAAATTGCGATCCTGCATTGCTTTCTCCACCGGTTGGCTAAGACGTTTTCTGATAAAGACGCTATTTTGTCACAGCCACGGCGAGAATGAACCCGTCTGGTGTAATATCGCTGGCGATCCCTTGCTATATGGTCAAAAAAGGAACCAGAAAGGATGCTTTTTACACTGAAAAAAGTGATTGGCGGCATGCTGCTGCCACTTCCGCTGATGTTGTTGATTATTGGTGCTGGCCTGGCGCTGCTGTGGTTTAGCCGTTTTCAAAAAACCGGGAAGATTTTTATTAGCATTGGGTGGCTGGCGCTCATGTTATTGAGTTTGCAACCGGTAGCCGACCGCCTGCTGCGTCCCATCGAAAGCACCTATCCGACATGGAATAATGCGCAAAAAGTGGACTATATCGTGGTGCTCGGAGGTGGTTATACCTGGAACCCGCAGTGGGCACCGAGCTCTAATTTAATCAATAACAGTTTGCCGCGCCTGAATGAAGGTATTCGCTTATGGCGCGAAAATCCGGGATCAAAGCTGATCTTCACGGGAGGCGTAGCAAAAACCAATACGGTGAGTACAGCCGAAGTAGGTGCCAGAGTGGCGCAATCGCTGGGTGTCCCACGCGAGCAAATTATCACACTGGATTTACCAAAAGATACCGAAGAAGAAGCTGCCGCAGTGAAACAGGCGATTGGCGACGCCCCTTTCCTGCTGGTGACATCTGCGTCTCATTTGCCACGCGCGATGATCTTTTTTCAGCAGGAAGGGCTAAATCCGCTGCCAGCCCCGGCGAACCAGTTGGCAATCGACTCGCCGCTTAATCCGTGGGAACGGGCAATCCCGTCTCCGGTCTGGTTGATGCATAGCGACCGCGTTGGCTATGAAACGCTTGGCCGCATCTGGCAGTGGCTAAAAGGTGCGTCAGGCGAGCCAGGGCAGAAGTGATTTAGTCGCCAGATCAAAGTTGCTACGGTTAAACCGCCCGGTATTGACCAGTTGTGCAACTTCATCCCATAACACATACAGCCAACGCCGCCAGATGAAAGACTCCGCCACTGGCGCGCGTTGCAGGTAACTCCAGAGCAAATCTTCCGCCAGGGTGTTATCCATCAACCGGAATAATTCATACTCACGTGGCGCCCAGAGCATTAACCCCGGTCCGACCATCGCCAGGAGCTGATCGCTACGGGAATCTTTCAGCATGCTACGCAAACAGAAATTGCCGTGAATCAGCACACAATTATCGTTAAAACCTTCAAACAACACCGGCAGACATTCGCGGGTGCGAAACAGAATCCGCTTATCCTGCATCGTTAGACCGGTGTTATTGAACTGATTGAGCGTGGTCCATAGCACTTCAACATGTTGCCGATACCATGAGGGCCAGAAATTTTCCTGAGTATTGTCAACCGCGCCAACACATCCGCGGCTGTCCTGACGGTGCCAGGCCAGCAACGCTTCAACAATTTGATCTTTCAGATGTTCCCAGCGCTCTGGCGTTCTTGCGGGAGCTTCCACAGAAACACCGCGCATCCGCTCCAGCAACAAGACATCGGGACCGGGATGTTCTTCATGCGTCATCACGCCATAGATAGTCGGCATGCGAACAGTCCCGCTCCGAGCCAGCATGGTGGTTTTCCATGCCAGCTGTCTGGCCTGCCCCGGGGTAGAAAAACTTCGCGCCATGAGCGGCATCGGGTTTCCCTGGCTGTCATACAACGCCCACAGAGTTGTGTCTGCTTTTTCATTCACACACTCTATACGACTCAATCTTTCGCCCAGTAAATGGCTTAGTTCGGCACGCAGCTGTTCCATTCAGATTACCCTCATAAAAGCTACTGCTTTCATAATGAGCGCCAATGTAAAAGATGTCACCTGAATGAGATCAATTGTTGAAGGGAAAAAATGAAGAGAATCGTAACGCTACGACACTCCTCCCAAAATTGAGATGGAGTGTCGTGGGGAAAAATTAAGCCATTTCAGCGCGAACACGCTCAAGATCTTCGGGAGTATCTACACCGGTGCCAGGAACCTCCTGGGCGACAGCAACATGGATTTTTTCTCCATACCACAGCACACGAAGCTGCTCTAGCATTTCGATATGTTCTAACGGGCTTGGCTGCCAGTTAACATAGCGGCGGATAAAACCTGCACGATAGCCATAAATGCCGAGATGGCGCAGGAAGTTATCTCCTACGGTTTCCAGACCTTTCGCAAAACGGTCACGATCCCACGGAATAGTGGCGCGCGAGAAGTAGAGCGCATAACCTTCGGCGTCGAGAACAACTTTAACCGCATTCGGATTAAAGGCTTCTTCCGCACTGTGGATAGGCACAGCCAGGGTCGCCATTCCAACCTGACGCTGGGCAAGGTTATCGGCAACCTGACGAATGATTGTCGCGGGGATCATCGGTTCATCACCCTGCACATTCACAATCACCGTGTCGTCGCTGAACGCGCATTTTTCGACAACTTCCGCAAGGCGTTCTGTACCTGACTGGTGATCAGCACGCGTCATGCATACTTCACCGCCAGCAGCTTCAACAGCGCGGGCGACATCCTCATGATCGGTTGCGACGATGATGCGCTCGGCACCTGATTCGCGCGCGCGTTCGAGTACATGAACAATCATGGGTTTGCCGTTAATATCGACCAGCGGCTTACCTGGCAGACGCGTGGAAGCGTAGCGCGCGGGAATAATGACCACAAAACTCATGATTTACTCTCATCAGCAGTCAGCACGCGGGCTTCCGTTTCCAGCAGCACTGGAATGCCATCGCGCAGCGGAAAAGCCAGGTTGTCCAGTTTGCAAATAAGCTCTTGTTTTTCCTGGTTATACCAAAGTTTGCCATTGCAAACCGGGCAGGCAATGATTTCAAGCAGACGATGATCCATAGTTCCTCCAGATGGATCGGGTTATGAATGCATAAATCTTATCATAATCATTTATGCGTCGGGGTCTATTTCCCAGCCGGTGCGGCAATCGGTAAAGAAACCGTGCGGGCAGCGCCCTATTGTTACTCGTGTTGCCTGCTGCCAGTGAGCAAAATCAGTAATCGCCTGACGCAGCCCTTTTTGAAGGGTCACTGTTGGTTTTACCCCATCCTGTAACCAGAGAGAGAGCACTTCAAAGATGCCAGTCTGGCGATGCATCTTAGAATCCATTCGCCCAACTAATTGCCCACGATGCAATAACGGTAGAACGAAATAACCATACTGGCGTTTGGGCGCTGGCGTGTAGCACTCCAGCCGGTAGCTAAAATCAAAAAGTTGCTCTGCCCGTTTACGATCCCAGACAACAGGATCAAAAGGCGAAAGTACCGCGCTGTGCGTTGCAGTAAGCTTTCCGGCGAGCGCACGTTCGAGTTGCGGCAGCAAATCAGCATGCAGCCAAAGATTACCCAATTTTTCAACATGCACAGCAATGATTTGCTGCTGTTCAGCCCTCGCTTCGCGCCACGCCGCCAGCGCCGGACGTTTCAGCCGGTAGTAATCCGCCAGCCACTGTTCGCGAAATATTCCCAGGCTGCGCGCACTGTTATCCAGCATGATGATTTCTGCTTCTGTTTGCGAAACGAGATCGCGCTCATCATCCCAGTCAGGCATGACACGGTGGGTTAAATCATAAACGCGCTGGAAGTTGCGCCGTTCAATCACCATCACCTTTCCGGCGGTAAAGAGCCCTTCCAGATGCCGTTTATGCGGCTTCCACTCCCACCAGCCGCTCGCCCCTTTACGAGGATGCTCAAAATCGGCTGAACGTACCGGCCCCTTATCATGAATATGCTGAATTAACTGTGCAATTTCCGCCGCATGTTCCTGCATCCAGGCATCTTTG
Organism: Escherichia sp. E14V7; assembly: GCF_004212225.1. Taxonomy (NCBI): domain Bacteria; kingdom Pseudomonadati; phylum Pseudomonadota; class Gammaproteobacteria; order Enterobacterales; family Enterobacteriaceae; genus Escherichia; species Escherichia sp. E14V7. The sequence continues at coordinate 102,750 of NZ_RHJJ01000010.1, read as the reverse complement.
TATTTCCAGCCCATTTTTTCAGGTGCCAGCATGCGGTGGCGAATAAGACGAAAATCGCTACGCGGCATAAAGCAGGCTTCATGCGCCCAGTATTCCATTAATTCGCCACACGCCAGAGACTCATCCAGCCACTGCGCAGGATAATTTCCCAGACGACTGAAAAGCACCAGATATGGACTACGGGCAACGATATTAATGGTGTCAATTTGCAGCAAGGACATGCGAGAAATGGTAGCCAGAATATCTTCCGGCGACGCGCGACGACGGGGCTTGTTTAACAGGCCTTGCGCGGCAAGGTGAAGATTACGCGCATCAGCAAGGGAGAGGTGCGGCAGCGACATTCATGACTCCATCAATCGAACGCTGCCGCGGCGTAACTAGTTGCCAGAAGCCAGCGAAGTTAGTTGCGCAAGCAGTTTTGCTGGTTCATCACCTGAAAGCTGTGCGTCAACGGGCAAATACCACCAATTTTCTTCTGCAAAAGCCAGGCATTTCACCGCATCTTTTTCAGTCATTACCAGCGTTTGCCCGGCGCTTACCAACGCGCTAACATCCGCATGATTCAAAGACTGATGATCGGCCAGCGGTACACATTTTTCCGGTTGTACGCCGCACATCTTCAGCGTGGCAAAAAAGCGCGGCGGATGCCCAATCCCCGCCATCGCCACCACATGTTCAAGCTGAGCAACGTCACAACGCGTACCGGTACGTAAATTCACCGCCTGACCCGGCAGCAGATGCATGGGGATTTCACCGCTGCGGGGGACACCGCCGTTGACGATTACCGCATCAACCGATTTTAAGCGCCCCGCGCGCTCGCGCATTGGCCCCGCAGGCAACCACCAGCCATTGCCAAAGCGACGCACGCCATCGATGACGACGATTTCCACATCACGCGCCAGACGATAATGCTGTAAACCGTCATCAGTCACGATAATTTGCACATCGGGATATTGCGCCAGAATGGCTTTTACCGCATCTGAACGGACAGGAGAAACTGCAACAGGTGCACCCGTACGCTGATAAATCAGCACCGGTTCATCGCCCGCCTGTGCGGTGGTGGTACCTGCCGACAATAACAGCGGATACGACTCAGCTTTACCGCCATAGCCCCGGGACACTACGCCAACACGAATACCGCGTTTTTGTAGTTGTTCCACCAGCCAGACAACCACCGGAGTTTTTCCGTTGCCGCCTGCGGTGAGATTACCAACCACGACAACCGGTACGGGGGCACGCCAGGCGCGCTTCAGTTTTAGTTTATAGCAAAGACGGATAACGCCACTCACCAGACCATACAGCCAGGAGAGTGGCAGCAGTAGCCGCCACAAAGGCGACTCGCCAGACCAGATTTTTTCGATCATTGGCCAAACTGCATTTTATGAAGTTGTGCGTAGACTCCACGGTGCTCAAGCAAATCGTTATGCGTACCGCGTTCCACAATGATCCCGTCCTCGACGACCACAATTTCGTCTGCCTTTTCAATGGTAGACAAGCGGTGGGCAATCACCAGAGAGGTACGGTTTTTCTGCAACTCGTCCAGCGCCGCCTGAATCGCGCGTTCGGATTCGGTGTCCAGCGCCGAGGTGGCTTCATCCAGAATCAGAATTGGGCTATCACGCAGCAAGGCACGGGCAATGGCAATACGCTGGCGCTGCCCACCAGAAAGCAACACGCCGTTTTCACCAATCACCGTATCAAGACCGTTATCCATCTTATTGATAAAGTCCATGGCATAGGCCATACGTGCCGCTTCTTCAATTTGCTCACGGCTGTACTGTTCAGTACGGGCGTAAGCAATGTTGTTGGCAACCGTGTCATTAAACAGATGGACATTCTGCGACACCAGAGCAACCTGGTTACGTAAAGACGCCAGGGTATACTCGCGCAGATCGTGACCATCCATCAGGATCTCGCCTTCATCGATATCATAAAAACGGGTGATCAGGCTGGCGATGGTCGATTTACCCGACCCCGAACGCCCTACCAGAGCCACCGTTTTCCCTGCCGGGATCTTCAGGTTGATATTACGCAGCGCAGGGACTTCACGCCCCGGATAGGTAAAAGTGACATTGCGGAATTCAACGTCACCAGTAGCGCGCTCAATCTCGCGTTTACCTTCGTCTTTCTCCTGTTCACTATCCAGAATGGTAAACAGCGTCTGACATGCTGCCATCCCGCGTTGGAACTGGGCGTTAACGTTGGTCAGCGATTTCAACGGACGCATCAGTGCAATCATCGAAGAGAAGACGACAGTAATCGTACCGGCTGTCAGGCTATCCATCACGCTTGGGAAGCTCGCAGCGTAGAGAACAAATGCCAGTGCCAGAGAGGCGATCAGCTGAATGATCGGGTCAGAGATGGAAGAAGCAGAAACCATCTTCATCCCCTGCAAACGCATCTTGTTGCTGACCTTATCAAAACGCTTTGTTTCTACTTCCTGGCCGCCAAAAATCAATACTTCTTTGTGGCCTTTCAGCATCTGTTCAGCACTGGTGGTCACCTGCCCCATGGTGTTCTGCATGTTTTTACTGATGCTGCGAAAACGCTTCGACACGATACGAATCGCAATCGAGACAATCGGCGCCAACACAATCAAAATGATCGACAGCTGCCAGCTGTAATAGAACATCATGGCGAACAGACCGATAATGGAAGCACCTTCACGCACCACCGTAATCAGCGCGCCGGATGACGACGAAGCAACCTGTTCAGAATCGTAAGTAATACGTGAAAGCAGTGTCCCGGTTGACTGTTTGTCAAAAAATGACACTGGCATTCCCATCATGTGGCCGAACAGACGTCGACGCATGGTCATGACCACTTTTCCTGATACCCAGGAGATACAGTAGCTGGAGATATAACTGGTGATACCACGTAAAATCATCAGGCCGATAACCACCAGCGGCATCCACATCAGCACGGAGCGATCTGTTTTACCAAAGCCATCATCGAGAAGCGGCTTAAGGAGCGATAACATGAAGGTATCGCTGGCTGCGTTGAGAATTAACGCTATGCCCGCCACGATCAGACCCGCTTTAAAAGGCGCAATGGTTGGCCACAGTCGGCGGAATGTCTGCCACGTAGAGAGATCTTTGTCGTTATGCATTCAAAAAACCAGCATTTGTTGAAATAGCCGCATATTCTACCCGTTATCCACTGGCACGCCAAACCACTGATGATACCAACGAGGTAAAATTTGCTCCCTTAGGCTGCTCACCCGCCAACCTTGCGCTGAAAAATAGACCGTTATTTGCCCCTGATGTGGGGTGTCAACCCATTGATATCCTTGTAGTTGATAGCGAAGTTTGACTTTACTGGAGGGCAATCGCCATGCGTTATAGCGCGATGCCGATGCCAGTGCCATTTTTCCATTTACCCGCTGAATCAATGGCACTGATGACGAGGTATTACTACCGTGATGGGGTACCTGAATCAAAGTTGCCTGAACCTGTTGCCAGTAATGACTTAGCATTTTTTGTTCAGCGGGGGCTTCAATATCGCCAGTAAAAAGAATGCTATGTGTTCCATCATCAACCTTAATCACACAGGAATGGTTATTTCCCTTTTCGTTACTCCCTTGCAAAGGCCAGTGCACGCTAAACTGCAATCCTTGCCACTGCCACGCTTCGCCACGCACGCAGGGCTGATGATGCACCCAGTTTAAGGGGCTTCTTACCCATAACGTCGGCCAGGCATGTAATATCGAGCCCAGCCCACCCCGATGATCAAGATGTTCATGACTAAGAATAACGCCTACCGGTTCAAGGTCATGCCAGCGGAGCCAGGGAATAATCAGTTGTTGCCCACTGTCCCCCTCCGGCCAGGCGAGCCCTGTATCATAGAGAACCGCTTTACCGTTTCGAGCGATCACCATTGCCAGCCCTTGCCCGACATCAAGCATATAAACCTGCCACTCATCAGACCGTGGTTTTTGCCACAGTGGCCAACACATTATAATTCCTCCAGCCATACACACCGCAGGCAACGTTTGCCATGCGTTTAGTCGCCATATCACCAGTAATAACCAGGGCGAAAATGATAGCCATTGCCAACGTTCAGCAATGCTTATCCACCCTTCAGGCAAACTCTTTAACCCCCAAAAAAGTAAAGCTAAGGACCGATCGGCAAGAAACCATATACCTTGTTCCAGGATTAATGGCCCGCTTAAATGCACAACCATCGCGGCGAGGATCAACGGAACCGAAATAAATGTCACTAAGGGAATAGCGAACAAATTTGCCATAAATGAAGTCAGACTAATGCCATGAAATATGACTATTTGCACCGGCATTAGCAGGAGTGTTATACCAAGTTGCAGATGGATAAGTGAAACAATAGATTGCAATACAGGCGGCAATGGCCAGACTGGGCAGGGAAACCACTGATACCAAAATATCAGCGCTGCCACCGCTGCGGCAGAGAGCCACAAACTTTGCGAAAGGATAGCGACAGGATCCATCAGCAGAATTGCTGCCAGGCAGCATATCCACACATCCCAACCACTCCATTGCCGGCCGCTCAATTTGAGCGCTCCCCAGGTCGCAAGCGCCACCACGGTACGCAATGCAGGCGGCTGCATACCGGTAAGCCAGGCATAAAAAGCAGCGCAGCAAACTCCACCGATTAATGGCATCTGCCAGTAAATCCAACGCCCGGGGAGGAAAATTTGCCCGCCACGAATTAGCCCCGCAGCCAGTAATGCTGCAAAAGCGATGTGTAAACCCGATATCGCCATTAAATGTGCCGTACCGGTATCGCGCATTATATTTTTAATTTCTTTGGATACCGATAACCGTTCACCCATTCCTAAGCCAAGCATCACCGTCTGCCATGAATACGGCTGCAGCGTCGTTTGCAGGGATGCCAGATATTGCGCACGTAGGCTACAACCTGGTTCAATGACGCTTGCTTGCAGAAAACGTCCGGTAAGTGGCTGATGCTGGGCAATGGCATAACGCTGGCTGTCAAAGCCGCCATCATTAAGTTGACCATGAACAGCACGTACTTTGAGTTTCATCGACCATCGTTGCCCAGCGCATACCGATTGTGGCAAATATTCGCCATATAGCGCGATGCCTGGCGCGGGAAATAACCGCCGCCCTTGTAGATGAGTAATTTGCCCGTAATGCGTGGTCATGCCGTCAGTGGCGGTAATCTCGACGACTGCATCCTGCGTCGCGCCAGTTAAGTTTTCTCCTGCCCACAGAATTTGCTTCGCCGCCAACACGCCCCAAAGAAAAAACAGCAATGTCAGCGTGAAATAACGGACGACTTTAACAGGAATAAATGCCAGTACGCAGACGAATACAGTCAGACTCGCGAGAGTTAATGTCCCAGGCAACTGCGGCAAAATCAGCAGCGGAAAAATCCCGCAAATTATGCACAGGCTAACTGTCGTTATTTTCATGCACTCCTCCCTGTTTTTGGAAAGTGTGCAACTTTGTTGAGTGGTTGTCTGGCGGGAGTTTTGCGTTGCCCGAGGCACGTTCAGAAGAATTTAGCAGGATCATGAAAACTGTACACAACTCTGCGAGACAGCTTCCAGAACCATATTGCAGAAATGAAAAAAGCACCCGTCAGGTGCTTTTTCCGCGTTCAAGTTTTACTAAAACTTAACCGTAAATATTGGCGCGATCGCGCAGTTCTTTACCAGGTTTAAAGTGAGGAACGTATTTTCCTTCCAGCTCTACTTTATCGCCAGTCTTCGGATTACGTCCGGTACGCGGTGCGCGGTAGTGCAAAGAGAAACTGCCGAAACCGCGGATTTCAATACGCTCGCCCTGCGCAAGAGTCGAGGCCATATGCTCCAGCATCTCTTTTACTGCATCTTCAACCGTCTTGGCGGGAATGTGCGATTGCTGGGTGGCAAGTCTTTCTATCAATTCTGACTTGGTCATGATTCCTCCGGTTCCTTAAAGGCAAATTTAACGGCTGCTGTTGCTGCATTGATTAAGGGCGGCCGTAGCCGCCCTTAGTGCTTGATTACAGGACGAAACCTGCAATCTGTCAAGTAAACTCAGCAAACTTCGGAATAAAAATCCCGAAGAGTCAGAGAATTACTCGCCTTTAGCTGCTTTGAAAGCTTCAGCCATTGCGTTGTTGGAGAAGTTTGCATCTTCCTGTTTGTTAACAGTTGCGATTGCATCTTTCTCGTCAGCTTCGTCTTTCGCACGAACAGACAGGCTGATTGCGCGGTTTTTACGATCAACGCCAGTGAATTTAGCTTCAACTTCGTCGCCAACGCTCAGAACCAGGGTAGCGTCTTCAACGCGGTCACGGGATGCTTCAGAAGCACGCAGGTAACCTTCAACGCCGTCAGCCAGTTCTACGGTTGCGCCTTTAGCGTCAACTGCAGTTACTTTACCGGTTACGATAGCGCCTTTCTTGTTCAGAGCAACCCAGTTGTTGAACGGATCTTCTGCGAGCTGTTTAACGCCCAGGGAGATACGTTCACGTTCTGCGTCAACCTGCAGAACAACTGCAGCGATTTCGTCGCCTTTTTTGTATTCACGAACTGCTTCTTCGCCTGCAACGTTCCAGGAGATGTCAGACAGGTGAACCAGGCCGTCGATGCCGCCGTCCAGGCCGATGAAGATACCGAAGTCAGTGATAGACTTGATTTTACCTTCAACACGGTCGCCCTTGTTGTGGGTTTCCGCGAACTGCTGCCACGGGTTAGCTTTGCACTGTTTCAGACCCAGGGAGATACGACGACGTTCTTCGTCGATATCCAGAACCATAACTTCCACTACATCGCCAACGTTAACAACTTTGGACGGGTGGATGTTTTTGTTGGTCCAATCCATTTCGGAAACGTGTACCAAGCCTTCAACGCCTTCTTCGATTTCAACGAAGCAGCCGTAGTCGGTCAGGTTGGTCACGCGACCAGTCAGTTTGGTACCTTCCGGATAACGTTTAGCGATAGCTACCCACGGATCTTCGCCCAGCTGTTTCAGGCCCAGGGAAACACGGGTACGTTCGCGGTCGAACTTCAGCACTTTAACAGTGATTTCGTCGCCCACGTTGACGATTTCGCTCGGATGCTTAACGCGTTTCCAGGCCATGTCAGTGATGTGCAGCAGGCCGTCAACGCCGCCCAGATCAACGAATGCACCGTAGTCAGTGAGGTTCTTAACGATACCTTTAACTTCCATGCCTTCCTGCAGGTTTTCCAGCAGCTGATCGCGCTCTGCGCTGTTTTCGGATTCGATAACGGCACGACGAGAAACAACAACGTTGTTGCGCTTCTGATCCAGCTTGATTACTTTGAATTCAAGCTCTTTGCCTTCCAGGTGCAGAGTGTCACGCACCGGACGAACGTCTACCAGAGAACCTGGCAGGAACGCACGAATACCGTTCAGCTCAACAGTGAAGCCGCCCTTAACTTTGCCGTTGATAACACCGGTAACAGTTTCAGCATCTTCGTAAGCTTTTTCCAGCGTGATCCAGGCTTCGTGACGTTTAGCTTTTTCACGGGACAGCAGAGTTTCACCGAAGCCGTCTTCTACTGCGTCCAGAGCAACGTCAACTTCGTCACCTACCTGGATTTCCAGTTCGCCCTGGGCGTTTTTGAACTGCTCAGCCGGGATGGCAGACTCAGATTTCAGACCAGCGTCAACCAGTACTACATCTTTGTCGATAGCAACAACAACGCCACGAACGATAGAACCCGGGCGGGTTTCGATTTCTTTTAAGGACTCTTCAAAGAGTTGAGCAAAAGATTCAGTCATGTTTAATCTTCAGGTTTATATTTAACGTCCACCTGGCTCCGTGCCGGATGGGGTTGTTTAACATACCCGCTGTCATTCCATTGCAACGGGGGTACTGCAAATTCGGTCGCTTATGCGAGAGCCAATTTTTGGCGCGCGTAGTGTAACGCTTTTTCAATCACTTGCTCAATGCTTAAGGTGGTGGAATCCAAAACTAAAGCATCGGCTGCCGGAACCAAGGGCGCTACCGCGCGATTACGATCGCGGTCGTCGCGTTCTTTGATCTCGGCCAAAAGGCGCTCAAAGTTAACACTAAAGCCCTTCTCCTGCAACTGTAGCATGCGGCGATGCGCACGTTCTTCCGAGGAGGCGTCAAGGAAAATTTTTACTGGCGCATCAGGGAATACCACTGTCCCCATATCGCGACCATCGGCGATCAAACCGGGTAACTCCCGGAATGCGCGTTGGCGACGCAATAATGCTTCACGAACGCGTGGGAATGCAGCGACTTGTGAAGCAGCATTCGCCACTTCCTGAGTACGAATTTCGCCGCTGACATCTTCCCCTTCGAGGATCACTTCCAGATTGCCATTGGTCGACACAAAACGTACGTCCAGATGGGATGCCAGCGGCACCAGCGCATCTTCCGACGCAACATCAACATGGTGATGTAATGCCGCCAGTGCCAGTACGCGATAAATTGCACCCGAGTCCAGCAGATGCCATTGCAACGCTTCCGCCATAGCCTTACACAAGGTGCCTTTCCCTGCACCGCTTGGGCCATCAATGGTAATAACCGGGGCAATTGCCGTCATCTTTATCTCCTTAAAACAGGCGTACCGTTAACATAACCGCGCGCATTATACGCGTCGGCGCCACAAATCGTTAACGTTGTGTGCAAAAACCAGTTTTGTCTGTATTCAGATGGGGATTTATTGCGCAATTATAGCGGGCTGGCGAAAGACCAGCCCGAAAGATGACAATGATTTACTTACCGGAGGCGATACGATCGCGGATGTGCTGTGCACGCTCTGCTGATGGTGGATGAGAGTCAAACATAGATTGAGTACGACCACCATCCAGGCTGGCCAGTTTTTCAAAGCTACCGACCAGTCCCTGGGTGTTAATGCCACGTTTCTTCAGCAGATCAAAGGAGAAATCATCTGCTTCAGACTCTTTATCGCGGGAGTACTTAGCATTGATAGCGCCTTCTGCGATATCGCCCAGTTGCGAGCGAGAAAGCTGGGAAGCAACACCGCTGGTGGCGGAAATTGCATCACGTGCAGCAACGATCGCATAAGAGGCTTTCATTTCAGCCAGCGAGTGACCCAATGCAACGTGTCCCAGTTCATGACCCAGAACGCCTTCAATTTCGTTGTCGTTCATCATGTCCATCAGGCCACTGTAGACTCGGACACAGCCGTTTGCCATCGCCCATGCGTTAACGTCGCTGGTCATATAAACCTTATAGTTGACCGGCGTACCGTTAATGTTGTTACCCAATGCTTTGGCGATTTTTGCCAGACGTTTACCGTACTTGCTGGATTTGCTTGCAACTTGATTGCCGCTGTCCATTTCGGTACAGCCCTGATTGGCAATGGCTTTTGCATCGGCGTCGCTTAACGTTGCAGCTTTATAGGCATTTAAACCGGAGCTGATAGCCATATTGGTATCAATACCGTGCGTATTTTGACACCCTGTCAGTAGTGCTGCAGAAGTCGCAATCGCCAGCAGTAATTTAGTATTCTTCATGTGAATCATCCGTTGATTAATCATATATAAATATTATGCATCAATAACTTACATTGATAATCGACGTTACCACTGTTCAAAATGACTCACAAGGTCCGAAAAAAAACGCCGGCAATGTGCCGACGTTTTTAGAAAGAAATATTTGTCTATTTATCGCCCGTTATTCAAGCTGGTTGGCTTATCCGCGCCAGTTGTTCGAAGTAATCCGGGAAGGTTTTAGCCGTACATTTGGGGTCAAGAATCGTCACTGGCGTATCTGACAATGCCACCAGCGAGAAACACATCGCCATCCGGTGATCATTGTATGTCGCGATCTCGGCAAAGTTCAGTTTTACCGGTGGAGTTATGCGAATGAAATCGTGCCCCTCTTCAACTTCTGCACCGACTTTACGTAGCTCTGTTGCCATCGCGAACAGGCGATCCGTTTCTTTTACGCGCCAGTTATAAATATTGCGCAGCGTGGTTGTGCCTTTTGCAAATAACGCCGTCGTGGCAATGGTCATCGCCGCATCGGGAATATGGTTCATATCCATATCGATGGCGTTCAGTTCGCCACACGTGCAGGCAATATAATCATCGCCCCAGCTAATGGTCGCCCCCATTTTTTCCAGTACATCAGCAAATCGAATATCGCCCTGCATACTGTTGCGTCCAATGCCGGTCACTTTTACCGTGCCGCCTTTGATTGCTGCTGCTGCCAGGAAGTAAGAAGCTGAAGATGCATCTCCTTCGACCAAATAAGTACCCGGAGACTGATAAGACTGCCCCCCTTTTACGACAAATTGTTGATAGTGCTGATTTTCAATCTCAACACCAAACGTTTTCATCAGGTTGAGCGTGATATCGATATAAGGTTTAGAAACCAGATCACCTTTAATACGAATAACTGTATCTTTCGGCGCAAGAGGCGCAGTCATTAACAGTGCGGTGAGGAACTGGCTGGAAACGGAGCCATCAACGTCAACGTTGCCGCCAGTAAAACCGCCCTGTAAACGCAACGGCGGATAATTATCTTGTTCCAGGTAAGTGATTTTCGCTCCGCCCTGGCGCAACGCATCCACCAGATGACCAATCGGGCGTTCTTTCATACGCGGCTCACCAGTCAGGACAATATCATTGTTTCCCAGACAAAGTGCCGCCGCCAGCGGACGCATAGCCGTTCCGGCGTTTCCAAGAAACAACTCCAGCGAGCTTTCTGCGTGTAATGGACCGCCGTTACCGATGATTTCGCAACGCGTACGATCGGCTGAAAGCGTGTAACTTACCCCTAACGCCGTTAATGCATTCAGCATATGGCGCACGTCATCGCTATCCAGCAGATTAGTTAATACTGTTTTGCCGTGTGCTAATGCCGCCAGCAATAAAGCGCGGTTAGAAACGCTCTTGGAACCGGGCAGATTAATAGTGCCATCGACACGGGCGATGGGGTGCAACGTCAGGGATTCCATGAACTCAACTCTCTACAACAGAAATAAAAACCCCACAGTCTGGCTGTGGGGATTACGCAAAATGTCAGCATTAGCCGTGACGACGTTCGAACTCAACCATGAAGTCTGTCAGTGCTTTAACGCCTTCCAGCGGCATGGCGTTATAAATAGAAGCACGCATTCCGCCGACCACACGGTGACCTTTCAGCGCATGTAAGCCCGCAGCGAAAGACTCTTCGAGGAACAATTTATCAAGCGCGCTATCCACCAACTGGAACGGCACGTTCATCCGCGAACGGTTAGCTTTCGCCACATCATTGCGGTAGAAATCGCTGTTATCAATCACCCCATACAGCAGTTCTGCTTTTTGCTGATTGATCTTATCCATTGCAGCCACACCGCCGTTCGCTTTCAGCCATTTGAAGACCAGACCAGACAGATACCAGGCAAACGTTGGCGGCGTGTTAAACATGGAGTCGTTATCGTTGAGGATGGAATAATCCAGAATCGACGGACAAGCGATATTCGCTTTGCCCAGCAAATCTTCACGAACGATGACGATTGTCAGGCCAGCCGGGCCGATATTTTTCTGCGCGCCAGCGTAAATTACGCCATAACGGCTGACGTCAATCGGACGGGAAAGAATGGTTGAAGAGAAGTCGGCTGCGACCACCACATCTTTGCCGAAGTCTGGCGTTTCGTCGATGGCGATACCATCAATGGTTTCATTCGGGCAGTAATGCATATAAGCAGCATTATCAGAGAGTTGCCATTCGCGCATTGGCTTAACCGCACGCAGACCATCAACAGTCACTTTGGCGTCAAAGACATTAGGCGTGCAGTATTTTTTCGCTTCTTTAATGGCACTTGCCGCCCAGTAACCGGCATCAACATAATCTGCGGTGGTTTTATCACCAAGAATATTCAGCGGTACAGCAGCAAACTGACCGCGACCGCCGCCGTGGCAGAACAATACCTTGTAGTTGGAGGGGATATTAAGAAGATCACGAAAATCCTTCTCGGCTTCCTCTGCAACCTGAATGAACTCTTTGCCACGGTGACTCACTTCCATCACCGACGTACCAAGACCGTTCCAGTCGCGCAGTTCCTGTTGAGCCTGTTTAAGCACCTCTGCCGGTAGCATTGCCGGACCAGAACTAAAATTGAAGATTTGAGCCATTTCCCCTCACCACGTTGCGTTGCTATTAACCCGCGGTCAATCGATTGCGACCACAGGTAATACATTATTCCTGTGGCTATCGGTTTTATCATTCAGTGACACACATCGCAATGAGTAAAACCGTTGAGGGCAAAAATGTGGCTTGCATCACACAAAAGAATCTCTCGGATTATTAGCAAAAAGCCGATGTTTTTACTGTCAGGTCACCCGTTTTGCCCGACTTGCCTTCGTCCATTCTGGATTTGCACAGCGCGGACATAATTGTTTTTCCCCCGCTTTCATATGAATGATTTCACTGCAACGGATGCATGCATAGTCCGCCGACTCCGGCACCACTTTGTAACGCTGAGTACAGTCACTGGGTAAAATAAGTAATCCCGGTTTTACTTTGTCATTCTCAAAGAAATAGACGCTAATTTGCCCGTTGGTTTCGAGAATAGCCAAACGTACCTGCCCCAGTTGTTCCACGCCACGCAACCGTAGTTCCATAAAGAACTCAAATTCCGTCATGTTGGAGTTATTGAGTTTCGACCAGGCCAGCTCGCCATCTTCAATAATGACAACCGGTTTACCTTCCAGCAAATCTTCCAGTTTTTCACTGTGCGCCATCAACCACATCACCAGGCGGTATAACAACGCCAGAGTAATAAAGACGATAAGCACCGGGACCATCGGCACATCATCATAAAACGCCACATCTCCCGCCGCTGATCCCAGCGTCAGAATGATTAAAACTTCAAACAGCGACATCTGCCGCACACCGCGTCTTCCGGTCATTTTGAGGAACAAAAAGACCAGTACAAAGGTATAGAGACTACGTAGTGCAACTTCGCCAAGAAAATCAAAAGGCACTTTATCGAATGCCATACGGTGGAGATCGAACGCCTTCATTTTTATGCTCTTATCGTAGTTTATCCGCTAAAAGCATAGCTAACAGTTCATCAGCGTGGCGGCGGTGATAGCACCTTTGAGATAAAACCCGTATTATTGCGCGCTTTCCGTACGACTAAAGTGATTTTCATGACGCAAACATTTATCCCCGGCAAAGATGCCGCACTGGAAGATTCCATCGCTCGCTTCCAGCAAAAACTCTCCGACCTCGGTTTTCAGATTGAAGAGGCCTCCTGGCTGAATCCGGTACCGAACGTCTGGTCCGTGCACATTCGCGACAAAGAGTGCGCCCTGTGTTTTACCAACGGCAAAGGCGCAACCAAAAAAGCGGCGCTGGCTTCTGCCCTCGGTGAATATTTCGAGCGTCTGTCTACCAACTACTTTTTTGCGGACTTCTGGCTGGGCGAAACCATCGCCAACGGTCCGTTCGTGCATTATCCCAACGAAAAATGGTTCCCACTGACCGAAAATGACGATGTGCCAGAAGGGCTGCTCGATGACCGTCTGCGCGCATTTTACGATCCGGAAAATGAACTGACCGGTAGCATGCTGATTGACCTGCAATCCGGTAACGAAGATCGTGGTATTTGCGGCCTGCCGTTTACGCGTCAGTCCGACAATCAGACCGTTTATATTCCGATGAATATCATTGGTAACCTGTACGTCTCCAACGGTATGTCCGCAGGTAATACCCGCAACGAAGCACGCGTTCAGGGATTGTCGGAAGTTTTCGAACGCTACGTGAAAAACCGCATTATTGCTGAAAGCATCAGCCTGCCAGAGATCCCAGCAGACGTGCTGGCGCGTTACCCAGCGGTGGTTGAAGCCATCGAAACACTGGAAGCAGAAGGTTTCCCAATCTTTGCTTATGATGGTTCGCTTGGCGGTCAATATCCGGTGATCTGCGTGGTACTGTTCAATCCAGCGAACGGTACCTGCTTTGCCTCTTTCGGTGCGCATCCTGATTTTGGCGTTGCACTAGAACGTACCGTGACCGAACTGCTGCAAGGCCGCGGTTTGAAAGACCTGGATGTGTTTACTCCGCCAACCTTCGATGATGAAGAAGTCGCTGAACATACTAACCTCGAAACGCACTTTATCGACTCCAGCGGTTTGATCTCCTGGGACCTGTTCAAGCAGGATGCCGATTATCCGTTTGTGGACTGGAGCTTCTCCGGCTCCACTGAAGAAGAGTTCGCCACGCTGATGGCTATCTTCAAAAAGGAAGATAAAGAAGTTTATATTGCCGATTACGAGCATCTGGGTGTCTACGCTTGCCGCATTATCGTGCCTGGCATGTCCGATATTTATCCGGCTGAAGATTTATGGCTGGCAAATAACGGTATGGGCAGCCATTTACGGGAAACAATTCTGTCACTGCCCGGTAGCGAGTGGGAAAAGGAAGATTACCTGAACCTCATCGAGCAACTGGATGAAGAAGGTTTTGATGACTTTACCCGCGTGCGTGAGCTGCTGGGTCTGGCGACCGGACCGGATAACGGCTGGTACACTCTGCGTATCGGTGAATTAAAAGCCATGCTGGCGCTGGCTGGTGGCGATCTGGAACAGGCTCTGGTCTGGACCGAATGGACGATGGAGTTTAACTCATCAGTATTTAGTCCGGAACGCGCCAACTATTATCGTTGCCTGCAAACGTTGTTATTACTGGCACAGGAAGAAGATCGCCAGCCGCTGCAATATCTGAATGCGTTTGTTCGCATGTACGGCGCAGATGCCGTAGAAGCCGCCAGTGCGGCAATGAGCGGCGAAGCGGCGTTTTATGGGTTGCAACCAGTAGATAGCGATCTGCACGCGTTTGCTGCACATCAGTCGTTGTTGAAGGCCTACGAAAAGCTGCAGCGCGCCAAAGCAGCATTCTGGGCAAAATAAAATCAAATAGCCTACGCAATGTAGGCTTAATGATTCGTCTGAGTTATATTACGGGGCGTTTTTTTAATGCCCCGCTTTACATATATTTGCATTAATAAAATAATTGTAATTATAAGGTTAAATATCGGTAATTTGTATTTAATAAATACGATCGATATTGTTACTTTATTCGCCTGGTGCTCCCTTTTAATTAACTGTTTTAGCGGAGGATGCGGAAAAAATTCAACTCATTTGTTAATTTTTAAAATTTATTTTTATTTGGATAATCAAATATTTACTCCGTATTTGCATAAAAACCATGCGAGTTACGGGCCTATAAGCCAGGCGAGATATGATCTATATCAATTTCTCATCTATAATGCTTTGTTAGTATCTCGTCGCCGACTTAATAAAGAGAGAGTTAGTGTGAAAGCTGACAACCCTTTTGATCTTTTACTTCCTGCTGCAATGGCCAAAGTGGCCGAAGAGGCAGGTGTCTATAAAGCAACGAAACATCCGCTTAAGACTTTCTATCTGGCGATTACCGCCGGTGTTTTCATCTCAATCGCATTCGTCTTCTATATCACAGCAACCACTGGCACAGGCACAATGCCCTTCGGCATGGCAAAACTGGTTGGCGGCATTTGCTTCTCTCTGGGGCTGATTCTTTGTGTTGTCTGCGGAGCCGATCTCTTTACTTCCACAGTGTTGATTGTTGTTGCCAAGGCGAGTGGGCGCATCACCTGGGGCCAGTTGGCGAAAAACTGGCTAAATGTCTATTTTGGCAACCTGGTCGGCGCACTGCTGTTTGTACTTTTAATGTGGCTTTCTGGCGAATATATGACCGCGAATGGTCAATGGGGACTAAACGTCCTACAAACCGCCGACCACAAAGTGCACCATACTTTTATTGAGGCCGTCTGTCTTGGTATCCTGGCAAACCTGATGGTATGTCTGGCAGTATGGATGAGTTATTCTGGCCGCAGCCTGATGGACAAAGCGTTTATCATGGTGCTGCCGGTCGCGATGTTTGTTGCCAGCGGTTTTGAGCACAGTATCGCAAACATGTTTATGATCCCGATGGGTATTGTAATCCGCGACTTCGCATCTCCGGAATTCTGGACCGCTGTCGGTTCTGCACCGGAAAATTTTTCTCACCTGACCGTGATGAACTTCATCACTGATAACCTGATTCCGGTTACGATCGGTAATATTATCGGCGGTGGTTTGTTGGTTGGGTTGACATACTGGGTCATTTACCTGCGTGAAAACGATCACCATTAATGGTTGTCGAAGTACGTAGTAAATAAAAAATCCACTTAAGAAGGTAGGTGTTACATGTCCGAGCTTAATGAAAAGTTAGCCACAGCCTGGGAAGGTTTTACCAAAGGTGACTGGCAGAATGAAGTAAACGTCCGTGACTTCATTCAGAAAAACTACACTCCGTACGAGGGTGACGAGTCCTTCCTGGCTGGCGCTACTGAAGCGACCACCACCCTGTGGGACAAAGTAATGGAAGGCGTTAAACTGGAAAACCGCACTCACGCGCCAGTTGACTTTGACACCGCTGTTGCTTCCACCATCACCTCTCACGACGCTGGCTACATCAACAAGCAGCTTGAGAAAATCGTTGGTCTGCAGACTGAAGCTCCGCTGAAACGTGCTCTTATCCCGTTCGGTGGTATCAAAATGATCGAAGGTTCCTGCAAAGCGTACAACCGCGAACTGGATCCGATGATCAAAAAAATCTTCACTGAATACCGTAAAACTCACAACCAGGGCGTGTTCGACGTTTACACTCCGGACATCCTGCGTTGCCGTAAATCTGGTGTTCTGACCGGTCTGCCAGATGCATATGGCCGTGGTCGTATCATCGGTGACTACCGTCGCGTTGCGCTGTACGGTATCGACTACCTGATGAAAGACAAACTGGCACAGTTCACCTCTCTGCAGGCTGATCTGGAAAACGGCGTAAACCTGGAACAGACTATCCGTCTGCGCGAAGAAATCGCTGAACAGCACCGCGCTCTGGGTCAGATGAAAGAAATGGCTGCGAAATACGGCTACGACATTTCTGGTCCGGCTACCAACGCTCAGGAAGCTATCCAGTGGACTTACTTCGGCTACCTGGCTGCTGTTAAGTCTCAGAACGGTGCTGCAATGTCCTTCGGTCGTACCTCCACCTTCCTGGATGTGTACATCGAACGTGACCTGAAAGCTGGCAAGATCACCGAACAAGAAGCGCAGGAAATGGTTGACCACCTGGTCATGAAACTGCGTATGGTTCGCTTCCTGCGTACTCCGGAGTACGATGAACTGTTCTCTGGCGACCCGATCTGGGCAACCGAATCTATCGGTGGTATGGGCCTCGACGGTCGTACCCTGGTTACCAAAAACAGCTTCCGTTTCCTGAACACCCTGTACACCATGGGTCCGTCTCCGGAACCGAACATGACCATTCTGTGGTCTGAAAAACTGCCGCTGAACTTCAAAAAATTCGCCGCTAAAGTGTCCATCGACACCTCTTCTCTGCAGTACGAGAACGATGACCTGATGCGTCCGGACTTCAACAACGATGACTACGCTATCGCTTGCTGCGTAAGCCCGATGATCGTTGGTAAACAAATGCAGTTCTTCGGTGCGCGTGCAAACCTGGCGAAAACCATGCTGTACGCAATCAACGGCGGCGTTGACGAAAAACTGAAAATGCAGGTTGGTCCGAAGTCTGAACCGATCAAAGGCGACCTCCTGAACTACGATGAAGTGATGGAGCGCATGGATCACTTCATGGACTGGCTGGCTAAACAGTACATCACTGCACTGAACATCATCCACTACATGCACGACAAGTACAGCTACGAAGCCTCTCTGATGGCGCTGCACGACCGTGACGTTATCCGCACCATGGCGTGTGGTATCGCTGGTCTGTCCGTTGCTGCTGACTCCCTGTCTGCAATCAAATATGCGAAAGTTAAACCGATTCGTGACGAAGACGGTCTGGCTATCGACTTCGAAATCGAAGGCGAATACCCGCAGTTTGGTAACAACGATCCGCGTGTAGATGACCTGGCTGTTGACCTGGTAGAACGTTTCATGAAGAAAATTCAGAAACTGCACACCTACCGTGACGCTATCCCGACTCAGTCTGTTCTGACCATCACTTCTAACGTTGTGTATGGTAAGAAAACCGGTAACACCCCAGACGGTCGTCGTGCTGGCGCGCCGTTCGGACCGGGTGCTAACCCGATGCACGGCCGTGACCAGAAAGGTGCAGTAGCGTCTCTGACTTCCGTTGCTAAACTGCCGTTCGCTTACGCTAAAGATGGTATCTCTTACACCTTCTCTATCGTTCCGAACGCACTGGGTAAAGACGACGAAGTTCGTAAGACCAACCTGGCTGGTCTGATGGATGGTTACTTCCACCACGAAGCGTCCATCGAAGGTGGTCAGCACCTGAACGTTAACGTGATGAACCGTGAAATGCTGCTCGACGCGATGGAAAACCCGGAAAAATATCCGCAGCTGACCATCCGTGTATCTGGCTACGCAGTACGTTTCAACTCGCTGACTAAAGAACAGCAGCAGGACGTTATTACTCGTACCTTCACTCAATCTATGTAATTAGATTTGACTGAAATCTTACAGTAAAAAGCGTACAATAAAGGCTCCACGAAAGTGGGGCCTTTTTTAGCAAGAGAGCCTTTTTTGTCAGCTATCTATACTTTAGGGTAACTGCCAAAACAGACTCGACGTAGCCTTCGAGCTGCGCACCAACACGGCCTCAGATGGGCCACATCTGGAGAAACACCGCAATGTCAGTTATTGGTGACATTTTTTGATATCTAATCATATGAAATAAAAGGATTTATTTCTGGTCACGTCCACACATTGACCACATCGACAAAAAAAGCCCCTCGACTGAGGGGCTTTCTGTTTGTAATTACATCCACATAATTTGCTGCCCTGACGGCAATGGGTGCGGCCTTACGGCGTGGACTTCTCCCGGCTTCACGATGTATCGCTGTACCGACTCATAAGTGATGAACGTGGCGCTGCAATTCACGTTCTGACACTGGTGATAACGCTCTTTTGTCGTGTCAGTGATATAGCGGCTTGTACGCGCATGTGCGGCATGCTGGCATAAAGGACAATGAAACATCGCGAGCACCTCTTCCGGTTTTGTTGATGGTGCCATTTTAGTTATTTTATCCTTATAAAACAAATAGATAAAACAACTCATTGCTCATCATCTTCTGTTTCGTACTCCACGTCAGAAAGCCTGACCTCAAGCTCTAAGGACGTCGTGAAGCCGCTATTATTCAGAAAATGTGTCACCTTAGTGATTGTCCAGTCCTGCTCGTCTATGACGCGCTTAAAGCCTGACACTCTGACCGGTGTTTCCGTGTAAATATCAGCACGACCGGTAGCCAGGCTGATGGAGAACTCCGCAACGCCCCGTTGCAGTTTATCCCACTTCGCCTGAGCGGCACGCATGGCCTGCGCTTTCGTGGCATATACCGTGGTCAGGGCAAAAACGTTGTCAGCTTCACCGGCCATGTATTCACCTTCGCGCGCCTCCGGTACTTTTGGCGCTTTCTTCTGCGTGACCGGTTTCGCTTTCGGGTGCTCCAGTGCGCGCAGGTGTTTCTCTTTCTTTTTGCGTTTCAGTTTTACCATCTGCTTTTGCGGTTTCGGGTCTTTGGTGTGTAACCACTTTGCCGTTACACCGGTATAGGCTCCACGGTCAGCAATCGCAAAATGATGACGGTCGCCGTCGCTGCGGGTGATGGTGACCTGCGAGATTTTTTTACCGCTGGCCGTCACCCCCTGCCCCGCTTTGAGAAACAACAGTTTTCCCATTTTTACCGACACCTCGCCGCCGTTGCGTTCAGCAAGACGGGTCAGGAATTTCGCATCAGACTCCTGCGACTGGTCGATGTGCGGGATTTTAATTCCGGCCAGTGGCGGAGCGACACTGGCTTCCAGCTTGTTACGGGAGGCTATCGCCTCAACAATCGCACCGAGTGTGGTGTCATGCCATGAGCCTTCACGGCGGGAATTGAGCGTCCCGCGAAAATCTGCACTCCGGGCGCGGATGGTGACCACATCCGGCGCGCCCCTGTGTTCAACCTCATCAACGGTAAATTTCCCTTTGCATACCAGGGCAAAACCTTTCCAGCCGATATACACCGTCAGGACAGCGCCACGAATCGGCAGCCCGACCTGCCCGTCGGCATCGTTCAGTTCAATATCAAGCTGGTCAGCCTCAAAGCCCCGGTTATCCGTCAGGGTCATGCTCATCAGACGGTCGCTGATATTGCCGGTAATATCCCTGCTGTCGAGCATCAGCATGTAATCCGGCGTCAGCGTACTGCCTGCATCAAATGTCAGCGCATCCAGCATTATCCCGCCCCCGTCATACCCGTGAATCTGGTCGCCATACTGCCAGCCTTACCGATGAGCGATTCCGCCTGTTTACCGATATCGCCATACAGCGCGGCCAGTGATTCATCAACGCGGGTGAGCGACAGCGTAAAATCAATTTTTCGGGGTGTGCCGTCTGCAAAGAAAATACTCCCTGTTTCACTCACCCTGCTGATGACATACATGCCGTAAATCATGCCAGTGCCATCCAGCAACGGCCACGCCCGGCCTTCCTCCGCCATCAGCCTGAGCGTGGTCATCGTCAGCTTTCCGCCGGTCAGTTCGGGATAAAGCACACCGGCAAGCGTGATGTTTTCCTCACCCACACCGAGAAATTGAAAGGCATCCCGTTTGCCGATACGGGAATTTGACGGCCAGCGATAATCTGATTCACGCTGCATGGTCTGGTGTGGCAGCGTCTGGCGCATAAAAACAAACATACCTAACGCGAGCATCATTTTTCGTCACCTCCTTAACCGTCATGCATCATGCTGGCACGGGCGCGCGCACGTTTATCCCGCTCGTATTTTTCGAGCGCATCCTGTAACTGGCGGTCAAGCTGTGTCCCCGGCGCAGTACCACCCGTCAGGCTGATGTGATATTCGTTTTTACTCTGGTCTACATAAGAGCGGCCAGCCGGTGCCGTGACCGGCTGATAAGCCTGATAGCCTGCATAAGAGCTGGTCGCCGGAATATAACCACCGCTGCCATACGTGGCGGCTTGAGTTCTGGCGGCGGTCTGGTCAAGTGTGTCTGACTCTTTGTTGATAACACCGAGTTTTTCCAGTACCCAGTCAATACCGCTGCGCAGTTTGTTGAACGCATTAAGCGGCAGCATCAGCGCGTCAGCCAGTGCCTGCCCGAACAGGACGCCCGTGTCACGGCAACGGTTCAGGGTGTCCTGGGTGGCTTTGACCGGGGCAATCAGGTTTTTAAACCACTGCCACGCGGCCTGTAACTTTTCGCCCAGCCAGTCAAACACCGGCTTAAGTGGCGTGAACAGTTCCCCCACAGGCGCAAATGCCGCTTTCAGCCCTTCTACCACACCGCCAAAGAATGCGCTGACAGGCTCCCAGTATTTACGGATAAGTAACGCCCCGGCGACAATGGCGGCCACCACGGCCACAACCGGCCAGCTAATCGCCCCGATGGCCGTCATAACAGCACTGCCAACCGTCGTGAAGATTGCACCCATTGCGCCTGCTGCCGCGATGATGGCATTGATGCCGGTGATAACCGGCCAGGCTACGAGGCCAATGGCACCGATGACACCAATCAGTGCCAGTGCACCACCGACAATGACGCCGATGGTTGACGCCAGTGATTTGTTTTTCTGGATCCAGCCGTCGAGTTTTAACACATACTTTGTGACCGTCTGCGTGAGCTTACGCAGTGCGCCTTCCTGCTGGTCAAACAGGTCAGTCCCCACAGCCTCATAAGCGGACTGAAACTCCTTAAAGTCACCGCCGAGGTTGTCCTGCATGATTTTAACCAGCTCTTCCGTTTTACCGTCCGAGGCTTTCAGCGTGGCGGTCAGCTTATCCAGTTTTCCGCTTGCTGCCGCTGCCAGTAAAACGTTCGCTGATTTCAGGGCTTCCTCACCAAAAATGGTTTTAAGGTATTCCCCCTTCTGAGACGTTCCCAGCTTGTGTTTATCAAAGCTGGCCTGAATCTCTTTCAGAATGGTGAACAACGGACGCATATTTCCCTTTTTGTCCGAGGTTTTAACGCCAAGCTCTTTGAGTGCATCCCATGCTTTTCCAGTCGGTGCCTGTAATCGGGTGACAACGGCACTACTACCCGTACCCGCCATTGACCCCCTGATGTTATTGTCATGCAGCACACCTGTCATGGCCGCTGCCTGCTCAAGACTTACGCCTGCCGTCCTCGCAACCGGCCCGAGGTAAGTCAGTGCATCACTGAGTCCCTGAAAATCAGCCGCCGACTTATTCATCGTTGCAGACAACACGTCGCCCACATGGCTGACATCATCATTTGACAGTTGAAAGGATGCCTTAGTCCCCAGCAACAGTTGCGCGTTTTCTTCCATCGACCGCTGATTCGCCAGTGCCATATTCAGCGTGACCGGCGTTGCCGCCTGAATAGCCGCAGCATCTCCACCCGCTTTCGCAATGATAATCTGCGCACCGGCCGCATCATCCGCCGAGGCGGCGGTATTATCGCCGAGCTGGCGCGCCTGCTTGCGGAGCGCGGCCATTTCGGCAGAGTCTTTTGCCACTCCGAGCACGGCCTGTAATTCTGAGTTTTTCTGCGCAAACTCATAACCGGGCATCAGCAGCTTAACACCGGCCATCGTTCCCGCCGCCGCAATCCCCGCACCGGCAGCGCCCACTGAGGCCATATTTCCGGCCAGTTCCTTTCCGGCCTGATAACGCTGTTTTACTGCGTTAAGTTTTGCCTGTTGCGCACTGACACGCGCCAGCGCATCACGCTGACGGTTAAGCTGTGCGGTGGTTTCACTGATACGGTTTTTCAGTCCCTGCTCATCATGTGCAAGATTGCGGGTATTAATTCCCACAGCGGCCAGCTCCCGCTGCTGGCGTTTAACGGAATCCGTCAGGCGGTTATATTTCGCCTGTAAGTCCTCCGCCGCACGCTTTGCGGATTCCAGCACTTTCGCCTGAGCACGGGTCGGGCGTTCGGTGTTTTTAAACTGTGTGGCAAGGGCTTCGGCCTCCTGCCGTGCCTTTTCAAGTGCATGACCAGTCACGGCGAGCTGTGCACTGGTCTTGCGGAATCCCTCAATACGGGATGCGTGACCGTTCAGCTCGCGCAGTGATTTTTGTGTTTCCCGGATATCCCCCGACAGCGACTTACTCGCTGTGCGGATGGATTTAAACGGGCGGGATGCCTGGTCAACAGCCCTGAGCAATACCTGTAATTTTACATTGTTACTCATTCGTGTTTCCGCTTCGCCTGAGCGCCTTTTCGCGCCATGTGATGAGTTCGGTCAGGCTCATGGGATACAGTTCTGATGGCGGCCAGTGAAATACCACTGCCACATCCGCCATCAGGTCATCGACCGACAGATTTTTCGGAAACGTCACTGCACCGAGTTCGGCGACAAAAAACCGACCACCTTACCGGCCAGCGCCACAAGGTCAGGCAGTTCCAGCGCGGCGACTTCCTGCTCGGTCAGCATCGGTGCCGTCATGCGCGGCAGCACCTTAATCAGTGCATCGACTTCGGAGTTCGCGACCGCTGCCAGACTGACACCGCGCAGCGTCCCGGCATTAGGTTTCATCAGCGTGACCTGTTCGATAACCTGCTCACCACGTTTAACCGGATTGTCCAGGGTAATGACATTTTCTTTGTTCATGGTTTTCTCACTTCTGAATCAGGGTTAACCGGTCAGCCAGGCTGACCGGATGAAAATCACAGGCCGATATTGCGGCGGTGTTGCTCCAGCCGGTCGACGCCGTTCACCTTCTCAATCATGTTGATGGTGTCGATTTCGACCAGCTCCTTACCGTCCATCGTCAGCCGGAAATAGGTGCAGACCACGGAGATTTTCGACTCGGTGTCTTCTCCCTGTTTACCCTCGCCGGTGTCGATTTCTTTCTGACGTCCACGCATGACCACTTCGACGGCCACCGTTTCGCCGGTATCGTCGCGCTGGTAAGAGCCTGCAAAACGAATCGGCACGGCATCCACACCGGTTGCGGCGTAAAGCTCCCAGATAACCGAATCCGGGAAGCCACCGAGCGACCACTCCATTGACAGCGCATCGTCATCAAGGCCGAGGTCTACCGGTGCGCTGCCGTTCATCCCCGCACCGCGATAGTTTTCGAGCTTACGGGTCAGTTTTGGCAGCGTGACGGACTTTGCAACGCCCTGATAGCTGTAGCCGTTCAGAAAGACGTTCATTAACTTGAGTTTGCGCGG
Source organism: Escherichia sp. E14V7 (assembly GCF_004212225.1). Classification (NCBI taxonomy): domain Bacteria; kingdom Pseudomonadati; phylum Pseudomonadota; class Gammaproteobacteria; order Enterobacterales; family Enterobacteriaceae; genus Escherichia; species Escherichia sp. E14V7. The sequence goes on along the minus strand of NZ_RHJJ01000010.1, from coordinate 78,589 downwards.
CATTGCCATCGGTCAGGCTCCTTAATTGCTGTTAACCGAGGTGACCAGACTTGCCAGGTATCTTGAAGTAATACGCTGGCGCAGGGTCAGGTTTTCGAGAGGAGGCACCGGGGTGTAGTCGTAGTCGATATACAGTTTTCCGGCCTTGAGGGTTTCCGCATCATTGGCTTCTTCACTGAACCAGCATGTGCCATCCACGATATAACCGTTGCTTTTCAGTTCACGGAATTTGGCATTGATGCCGTCAACGATGTCGCGAATCAGCGTTGCGGTGATGGGCTTATCAATAGCCCACATGTGCGCCTCAGCCATCGTGTCAGCCAGTACCTGCGCGGTGCGTGTGTAGCTTTCAAAGAGGAACAGTGGGTCATCGGAGCAGGTACGGTTACCCCAGAAACGGAAACCGTCGCGGCGAACCAGCGTTGTGACGCCTGCCTCGTTCAGCAGGTCAGCATCAGTGCCGGACTTCTGCAAATCCCAGAATACAGATGCGCTGATGCCGGTAACACCGTTTACCCCGACGTTGGACAGCGTTTTATGCCAGCCCTGCTCCTGGTCGATTTTAGCGCGCAGACCCAGCGCACGGGCGGTGGCATACGCGGTGGCGGTGGTGCTGGTGACCGTATCCCATGCGAGGAAATCCGGCCAGATGACCATCAGCTCACGCTGGCTGAAATTCTGGCGGTAGGCTTTCACCTCGGAAATGGTTTTACAGCCCCATGCGCTGATATACCCGAATGCATTCAGTTCCTGGCATACCGATGCCAGTGCGACGGCAACCTCTTTGGTGTCCAGCCCCGGCACACCAAGAATGCGCGGTTTAACGCCGGTAACCGACTCAGCCCCCATCAGGGCTTTCAGTCCGGTGTACTGACCGTTTTCGTCAGTGGTGCCGATGATATTGGAAACGGTCTGCGCGAGTTTCGTTTCCTCGTCGTCGCCGGTGCCGTCTTCAACACGCACGACAACGGTGACTGGTTTTGACTGGTCAGCGATGGCCTGCAACGACGCCGCCAGCGTGCCTTTTTTACCAGCCTTTGCAATTGCGCTCTGCACATTGGTAATCAGCACCGGTTTATTGAGGGGGAAGGTTTCCGCATCCGCATCGCTGGCCGTGCAGACCATGCCGACAATGGCAGTGGATACGGTGGAAATGACGCGGGTGCCGTCGTTAATCTCCAGCACCTGCACGCCGTGATGATAGTCACTCATCCGTTTAACTCCGTGGTTAATGGGTGCAACTATTTTCTGTTGGGCAGTGCATGAGACGCTATTTGACCTGACTGGTCAGTGGATGAAACAACAGATAAAGAAAAGGCGGGCAATCAGCCCGCCGGCCTTGATTTGTACTCTCTCAGTTTCCAACTGACAAATTAAGTAACCAAAGCTCTGTCAAATCTGACAGTCTACTTTGAGCGAACTGCGGACATTGGTTTGCCGGAAGATCTCTCAAAGTGAATGGTCCGGTTAAGCAGGATATTTATACTCTCCATTAATATTGTTTTAAATTTGCGAGTATTCAGGATATTGGATAAACTGCATGCTACCTCAATGGACATCATGTCAAATATTACCACCACTGTAAGGTTTCTTTATGTCACAATCACATGCAGAAAATATCTATAAAACGTTAGAAATCGACTATTGCAAATTCAAGTCAAAGAACATAGTGATACAGTTAAAACAGAATTATAATGATAAAATACTTCGTTTCCTTTTTGCGATGTTTAAAAAAAACATCAATATACAACCCCACAATGTGAATTTACGGGAAAAAAGAAATTCATTCCTCACCGACTTAAAAGGAGCTACAAGTGTCCCTGATTTAATACAAAAAATAGATAACCTTAAAAAACTATGTATTTGTGCGGAAAAAATATTTGATGTTATTAAATCTAACTTATCAAGCTTACCCATCAGCAAAAAAACGCCGGAAATACAGTGTTGGGCTATAATAAGACGGGCGCAAGGTGAGATAGATTTTTTAAAAAACGAAACAAAGAAATATCTAGAGAGCATTAACCGGGAACCAAAATTGTTTGATATTTCTACCGCATACTTAAAAAACAAACAAGGTGAATCATACTCTCCTGATGTTGTAATATCCAAAACAGTCGATTATCTATCTCTTAGTTTGAAGATGATTGGCTTTAATTATAAGTTAAATAGTGGGGGTTTCATTGTAATTCCTGACATGGTAGATGTTAAGGAAGATGATATTAATGATGCTGGGGTAATATTTTACAATTCGATACTGTGGTCTTCTTTAGAGCGTTCTGTAGAAACATGCCTGCTATTTGATTATGAATTAAATGAATATACCTCTACAAACTTACCTAATGGATTAGAGAACGCTGGTCTTGAGACATTCTATGAATTTAATCTAACTAAAGAACAATTCATAAGATTGGATTACATGTCAAATGAAAGGCTGTATTCAAAGTTATCACAGAACTTCATGGAGGCGTTGTATAAACATAATGTCCATAAAACAGTAGATGAAAATTTAACTAGGCTTGCAGATATTAATAACGGTTATTCAATAACGACATCAGAGTTTCCGGCATATGTAGCACTACTCGAGACTCTATGTTTAACTGATGAGAGCATGTTAATTTTTGGTTTAACACTGCGTGAATGGGTTAGGTGTTACTCCGCGCTAGAAAGACTATCCAAAATATCGGAAAAAAGAGAAGTATTTACTTCATCGGAATTGAGCACATATTTACAATTAGTTGGTATACCTGGTAATAAATCAAAGCTATTTATTGATTTGGCTAGCTTTAACAATGAATCCCGTGACCTTTATGATTCTCCTCTTTTAAAAATGAAATCTGGAGATTATCTATTCTGTAGTATTGGCTATTTCAGCCCTGGAATAAGTAACATTATATTATCAAAGTTCTCATCACTAAAAGTAGATCTTTCCCAAAAAGGATTTGGTTTTGAAAAAGAGATCCACGAAATGCTCTCTGATTTAAAAATAAATCATCAGCATTTTAAGTTCAAAAGAGAGAATGAAGAATATGAGTATGATGCAATAATTGTATTAGATGATAAAGTATTTGTTCTGGAATGTAAAAATACAAATTTATCCGGTGGTTCTGTAACTAAAGCATTCAAGAAGAAAATGTTTTTAATTGACGCAGCTAATCAAGTTATCAGACTTGCTGATGGTCTAAAAAAACACCAGGATGTATTCAGCGATAAATTTGGCCTTGATATTAATAACTTTGAAATTATACCAGTAATTGTCAACAACCTTCCATTCTCACTTCCTGGGAAATACTATGGGGTGTATGTAACTGACTATTCGGCACTTAGCAAAATACTGCACAATAGTCATATAAGTGGAATTAAAGTAAGAAATGAATATGGTACGTTAACGTCCACAAATCACCCCATGCATAAATTATGGGAAAATAATACGCTTCAAGCCTCTGACTTAATTAAACAATTTGAAAAACCAATTCAATTAAATGAGTTTTTTGAAAGCACTGTTGTCAAAAAACACACTCTACAAATTAGTGATTCAGTTGCTTTTGGGATAGAAAGTCTTGAGAGCGATATTGAACAACTTGTGGATTATCGGAGAGAAAGAATGAATGTTTTACTTCAGTAAGTATTTAAGTTTACCATGAGGTTCTAATAGAGCCTCATGGTTTCAATCTATTATATTTCACAGTAACTAAAACGCTCTCCAAAATACTCCTGATCTGCTCCTTAGTTCATCAATACAGACTATACAGCTTTTAGCACTGAGCTGACTAGCTAACTAAGCTAAAAGTCCGCTTTAAGCGAGGAGCAGACATTTACTTAACTGGATGGAAAGAGACTTCATACTACAGCTCATACATCATGGTTGAGTCTGAAGTTTTCAGGAATGTGTAAACCTTACATCCTTTGAATAAACAGGATGGGAGGCGCCATACTGTTTAAGATTTTCATCATAAAGATTACAAATTTCTTATTCTTCTGAAGTAAGCATCTTCTCCTGATGGGGGTGATAGTTGTATGCATAATTAAAGAGGGTCAGATCTAGTTCAAACGTTTCTCGCATACCATCCATCGTTACGGACGTATTCAGTAATCCACGACGGGCCAGAGATTCTACACCCGGTTCAGGATCATCAAGCCTATTCATTTGTCCCCATGTCATAACAGAACCACCATGCGTCACAAAGTGCATTACTACTTCTTTTTCTCTTCCAGTCAAAGAATTATAAAGCATTGCCAGTCGTTTTTCTGCAACTGCCTCTCCCTTGAGGGTAATAATTCGCAGGTATAATCCTCCCGCAATAATCTTTACAACCGGAAAAACAATAATAAAAGAAAACAGCGTCAGTACATAATCGTGGAGAATAAGATAACAGGTAACTCCTGCGATTCCGGAGACAAATATGGCGATATTAATGCTGAAGTCTTTTTCCGAATAAACACGATCAAACATTTTTTCAAGAAATTCTGTCACGGTTTCGTTCCTTATTCTAAAGATGCTAGAGTGGGCAACATACCGAAATAGCGAGAAGGAATATCATTAATGCCCCATCAGAATCTGGCTTGAACTGGCTATTGAGTCGCTCTTCATTATAAATTTTAGCTGTCAATATTACCATAGTAAATAGCAGCATTCTCAGGAGTGGTGGCGAACGCAACAAAACTCTCCCCAACAACCAGGTTATAAAGATGCTTTTATATTTCTAACGTCCGCCCTTGGCACAGAGCGGACAGTCAGATTAGGTTTTACTCTGTGCCATAGATGAGTAATCTCACACCAGAGCTAATACGATTTATTGCGGCATTTCTGGCCATTCTATATCCGGGGCATTTTCCGGCTGAACGCGATTCAGTAGCACACGGTATTTTTTCCAGTGTGTCAGGCTTAACTTTTCTTCCTCGGTAGCCATATCTAAATCGACAGCATCCTGCAGCATGCCAATAATTTCACCGGCATATACAATCTGCTCTTTCTTCTGAGACTCCGCCGCTCTGACAAGTGCATCACGCTCTGCATTCTCATCATTCACCCACGCATTTCCGTTCCATTTCTGATAATCCCCCTCCGGGGAAATAGCTGTCACATCTGGAGGTAATACGCCAAGTTCAGAAATATAAATGGCTGCTCCTGTTTTCGTTTCGTAGACGGTCTTTCCGCGATGGTCTTCCATCAGTTCCCATTTCATTTCATCTGCATTGAAAACGGCTGCATAACCAGCAGGAATATCAGGTGGTGCAATATCTGTACTGTTTGCAGGCAGACCTGTATGCGGCGGAATATATGCATCACTTTCGCCAATAAACTCATTGGTTCCATCAAGTAAATTGAAAACGAGGATAGTTTGTGCTTCTGCACTCATTCTGAAAGCCATTATGCAAGCCTCACAATATAGTTAAATGCGATGTTTTTGACGGTGTTTTCTGTATTACCTGTAGCATTAACGGTAATAGAGTGCCCGTGTGAGCCAATAGCAACCGTGTGTGAATGTGCACCAATACCAACCGTATGATTATGTGCGCCAATATCTACCGTGTGGGCATGATTCCCGGCAGCTCCTGATGTGCCATTAAACGATGGGTTGTCAAAGCCTGTTTTACCGGTTTCACCATTAGTATTGGCATTCCCTCTGTAAATGGTATGTGTATGGTTACCTGTGGTATTAGTGGTTTTTGTTCCGTAGTTAAACGTACTGACTGTCTTCGTGCCGTAATCAAATGAACTGGTCGTTTTCGTCCCTAAATCCGTATTTGACGCACTGGCGCTGTGAGTATGCGATTTAATCCCGTCCTGTTCCTGTGACAATACGGCACGCCCACTGGCGGGTTTGCCCTTGATTGTCCAGCCGCGCATATCTGGAATAACACCAGAAGGATAGGCTATAGCCAGTTTCGGATATGCTGCCTTATCAAACGTCTGCCCCTGCATAATTGCATAGCCCGCAGGTGGTGTATCTGATGGCCACGGCAGCGGAACACCTGGCGGAAACGCTTCAATATTTGCCGAGCCGTCAAATTTTACGCCGTTAATTGTCCTTGCCGTTTTCAGCTTTGTTGCTGTAGCAGCATTGCCGGACAGCTCACCTGAAAGGCCACCGCTGAATGTCTGTTTTGCCTCCCATGTCTGGGCTTCGTCGATAATTGGTAGCCGACGAATATTGAAGCTACGCTCCCCAGGATTGCCATATAAACGGACTGTAAAAAAACGATAGTTGGTTTTGTTTGAAGTGCTGCGCCATACCTGCATTGAACGGGCGACACCTCCGCCTTCACTGGGGCCAACAGTGATATTTATCAGGTTAGTATCAATGACGCCCCATTCCATCCCATCGGGAATATTGGTCATATCTGAAAGCCTGACAGTTATCATGCTGCCCGGTATAAAGTCGTAGGTCTGCCAGTCCAGACTGGATAACCTGTCTGTAACACCGCCGATACCCAGATTCACGGGAAGTGAATACGAGGTGTAGACTTCCCGCCATTCGCTCCACGAGCTGCCGGTAAAAACGCGCTCAAACGTGCGACCTTTAAGGGTTGTACCTGTTCCGGCAGTTGTATAACGCTGCCATACGTTAACACCATCAAAGCGCCTCAACACTTCCAGAATACCGAGGACTGTCACGCCGTTTCCGTCCAGTATTGGACCGTTGGTCGCTTTACCTGTAACGCTGTAAATACCTGGTGAAGTCACATCATTCAAATCCCCGTCGTAATAACGACTCTCTGACTGATGACCGACTCTTAACCACGGTTCCCACTGCGGATTTGATGCATCCCAGCTTGCCGCAAGGCAGCGGACGTACATATTTCCACGGCGAGTGGTATAACGTTGCGTTCTTCCATAATTCCCGCCTTCGAGGATCTCAAGCGTCCCCTGAGCAAAGCCGCCTTCCTCTGGATAATTGCGTTCATATGAAGCTATAGCCGAGCTACTGTTACGCCATAAACCAAGATGCTCGGCGGCTCCAAGCGTATTCAGGTCTATAGTCGTACTCAAAGGGCGGGTCGCTGATTGAGTGTGACGCCATACGCCCCACGGACCATCAGTGCCATTCCACTTATTGGCGAGTTTACGCATGTATACATTGCCGTCTCTTGTGGTAAAGCGTTGCGTACCTGCAAAATTTCCGGCAGCAAAAACCTCAAGCACACCGACAGCATTATCTTCCGGGAAATTTTTCTCCAGTGTTGCGTTGGTGGATGTTGCTTTAGACCAGATACCTGAATAAGCCTTAACAGGACCAAACGTATTCAGATCAGCATCAACCGGCATTTCGCCATTGTTTTTCATAAACGTCAGGCTGGTAACGCCAACATTGTCCAGAAAAGCTGATTTATCCTGGATATCTGCACCATTCTGATTTTTCGCCAGACGTGAATTTGCGTTGTCATTTGCTGCCTTGACCGCTTTTGGCGTTGCCGCCAATGACTCACTGGTGCTGTTTGTTGCACTGCTTAACTGAGTAAAACCTTTTTCTGTCAGCGTGGCGTCAGGATGGCGGCGGGACTGCTCATGTTCTGCGATTTTGTCATCGACGTAATCCTGCGTCGCCATCACTGTGCTGGCATCAATACTCAGCTCAACAGACGCCACGTTACTGACAATAATGACCATGCGGCAGGTCTGCGCACGCCCGGAGCCTTCAGCCAGTTCAGGCTTATAGCTTTCTGCCATGTTAGCGACCGCAATCAGTGTTCCGGCATCGTCATACAGACCAAGCTCACGCATCCAGAAGCCGCCCACTTCGGGCGGTACAACCAGTTCAGCCACGATATAGTTTTTATTCTTGTTATCCACGCTGACTTTATTCAGAGCGTGACGCCAGACCTCATGCACCAGTTTCGTCTGACCGGCATCCGGCACCGGCAATTTGCCATTACCGTCACCCACGGCCATTGCAGACAGGGTTACTTTTTTCCCGCCGGGGACAGTGGCGGCTGCCAGCTTTGCGGCTCCGGCAGTAGTGATAACGGTTTTAAATTTCGTGCTCATTGTTTCTCACTTATCCGGGATAAACAGTAATAACATCACCATCACAGACCACACCGCCTGTATACAGACAGCCGGGAATGTCCTGGATAATGTTCAGGCCGATAAGGTGGCGACTTGCGGGTTTGGCATCGGCAATCAGCCGTTCCATTTCCAGATACATTTCCTCTGTGATACCGCTTTCCAGCACACCGATATCAAGGCGAAAGGTTCCGGCCGGGTCGTTTGTCTCCCACCATTCCTTTATGTTAATGAGATAGCCGAGCGGCTCCACCACGCGTCGGATTGCGCCGACAGTGCCTTTATGACAGTGGATGAAATAGGCATCGCGGATAACGGCGCGTTTTGTTGCTTCCGGCCACTTTTCATCCCAGCGGTCAACCGAAAACGCCCACGCCAGCCACGGCAGCAGATTTGCCGGGCAGGTGTCCGGGTTCCACAGCTCACGAATACTGACCGGCGTTTTTTCAATTTCCGCACAGGCTTTTGCGGCGGCGACTTCAAGCGGTGATGAGCCGGTCGGCAGCAGTCGCGAATCACTCATCCGAGCCTCCGGTCACGACGCGGTATTCGGTGCAGAAAGACGCCTGCGTACTGTTGAGCACAATGTCGGCCAGTGGTGCGGCCAGCTCGACACGCTGCACGCCTTCTACATGCAAAGCGGCATAAATGGCAGACAGACGGATGTCACGCCCCAGCCGGTGCTGTGCCGTGATGTACGCTTCCAGTTTTTTCACGGCAGCAGCGCGGATGGGTTCGCTTTCGGGACCAGGGTAAAGGTAAAGCGTGGCGTTTATCTGGTATTCAACAATGGCGGCAGACTGCACGGTCACGCGGTCGGCCACCGGCCTGACGTCCTCACCATTAAGGGCGTTGCGCACCACCGCCAGCAGGTCTTCGGATGCCACACCGTTATTTTCACGTGACAGCACAGAGATGGTGACACAGGCAGGAGACGGACTGGTGACAGAGATATCCGCGACACGCCCGTCGGCACTGCGACCATGATACTGATAGGCTCCCACCGACCCGGCGACGCTTAAACCTTCAAACGCCTGCTGAATACGCAGACGATAATCGGTGTCAGACTCCATCACTGCCGGTGTCGGCGGGATGGTCGAATCATCTGCCGGGGTGATAGTCAGGCGCGTGGTGTTGTAATTGGCACCAATCACATCAAGGTCATTACCGGCGGCACAGGCCAGCATCACCGCCCGCGCAGCCTCATCCACACGCTGACGCCAGATAAGCTCACGATAAGCATTTTCCTCCAGCAGTTTGACGAGAGGCTCAGATTCCAGCGTCAGGGTACGGGCGACCGCCTCCTGCTGGTCTTCCGGGTAAAGAGAAATCAGTGTCGCCTTGCGTTCGGCAAGAATGGTTTCAAAGTCCAGCTCCTCGACCACATCCGGTGCAGGTAGCTGGTTCAGGTCGATAATCGGCATGGTTTCAACTCACAGGGATGGTTAACGAAAGTGGCTGGCCGGTGTCGTTGTGCTGGCCGGTTAACGTGACCGTCATTCGCCCGTCAAAACTGCGCTCAGTGGTGACGGATGACAGGGTGACGCGGGGTTCCCATTTCAGCACCGCCATGTAACAGGCGACCTTAATCTGCAACTCAAGCGCCGGGGTCTGCGGCTGGTCAATCATTGACGCCAGCAACGAGCCGTAATCACGACGCATCACCCGTGAGCCGACCGGTGTGCGCAGGATATCGCCGATACTCTGGCTGATATGCTCAAGGTCAGTGACAGTCAGGCCATCATTGCGATTCATTCCAAGATAACGCGCTGTCATAGAGGACTCCCGGTTGTGCCGCCGCTGTCGCCGGGGTGTTTATGGGTATGCAGTACCTTACCGTTTGATGAGAGTTCACCGCCGGTATGTTTAATGTTGCCGCGCATCGTCCCCCCCTTCTGCACTTCCAGCGTGCCGGTGATCAGCTTGTTTGTGCAGACCACCTCCGGCGTGTCCAGAGTGACACGGGTTGATGCTTTCACCGTGACCACCGGCACCGTGGCAGTAACAGAATCAGAAGCCGTCACGCTGGCCGTTTTAATTCCGCTTACCGTAAGTGCACTGGTTTCGGGTTCATACTCAATCACCGCCCCGTCAGGGAAACGGATATGCAGGGCATCCGCCGACGCAGACGGCGCGGGGTTATCGCCGGAATAAATCCCCGGCAGAACGAACGCCGTGTCGAGTTCACCGCCCACGGCCAGAATCAGCACCTGTTCCCCCACGGAAGGTGCCCACCATGTGCGCGAACGTCCGGCACGATGGGTCAGCCACTGAAGCCAGTCGGTGCACATGCCGCCGGTCTGCACACGGCAGCGACCGGCGTTAAGGTCGGTTTCGACGATAATGCCGGTGCGGATCATGTTGCGCAGTGCGCGCGCGAGTTCCTGAATATTTGCGAGAGTGTTCATAACGGGAAGGATGCCGCCGGGTCATACCGGCGGCAATGTGACGATGAGGTGTCGGGAATGGCACAACTAACGGTCGAGGTGAGACAGGATAATCTCTTCAATCATCTGCACATCCTCACCGGTAAAGCCGAGCAGAGGACGCGCCGGATAATCAATTTTCTTACCGTCTTTCCGGTTTTCTTCCGACAGACCGAACTGATGCACGCTGGCGATTTTCGGTGACTTCCCGCCGTAAAATTCCATTGATGCCTGTTCCGGGCTGGCGCGGATATGCAAAAAACGGCTGGTGATAAGTTTCGCAAACATTTTTCGCTTAACACGACCGGTCTTTTTTCTGGCGCTCTGCTGCTGGCGTGGCGCGTAGGGTGTGCCGTCCGGGGCTTTCTGTGCCATCACCCGACGCTGCTGACTCTGCCGCAGACGTTTCGCCAGTTCGGCACTCAGTCGCCGACGCCCTGACGGTGACAGCGATTCAATCAGTCCGGCCAGCCGGTCTTCAAAACGCTTAAACTCATTCATCCCACTTGCTCACCAGTTCGCCATTGATATACAGCTCCATCGGGCGGGTGACCGGCTCCGGCGGCGGGGGTTCCGGGATATTCTTCACATGCAGTGCGCCGTCCACCTCACTGACCAGCGTGCGCTCGGTCAGCATCAGGCTGATGCTGATATCAAAGCTGCTGTCATTGTTGATGTCTGCATAAAACGTGAAGCCCTTTTTCTGGCCTGCGTCGGTGGTCATGATGTCGGGCTGATTTTCCCGCAGCCACGCCAGCACCGGCACGATGAGCAGGTCAAAATCACCGGTAAAGTCGGTCACAATGACATTGAGCGTGTAACGCTTTTCGAATGACAACGACGCCGCCAGTGTGGAGGCAATACTCCCGTTATCCACGAATATCCGCAGCATATCGGGGTTAGTTTTCAGCACCGTGACGGCATCAGTCAGCGCCCTGCGCAGGCTGTCGGGTTTGAGCATCGTTTTCGTCCTGACAGTGTTTAATCATTTTTACCTGGCTGGCACAGCGTGCCAGCGCGTTCTCAAGCTGCCGGATATCGGCACTTAAATCGCCGTTCGTCTCCGGGTCACTGCCCGGCATCGGGCAAAGACTCACTTTCGGGCAGGCGTTGTGGACAATCACTGGCGTCAGTGCAGGCCGGGCGCTGGTGCAACCGGCGCACAGCATCAGGCAGGTCAGCACCGTACCAGCGGCGAAAATCTTCGTTTTCATTGAGTAACCTCGTGATGGTTTTCTCGCGCTGTGCTTCACGCTTCGCGGCGTTCTCCAGTTCCTGACGCAGTGCCACCTGCGCCAGCTCGTTTTTGTCTGCCCTGGTGAGTGCAACATGAAGCTGGTTTTTCATCACGGTGATAGTCGTCTGCTGCCCGCTGGCGACGTTGTTCGCCCTGTCCAGCGAGGCGCGCAGGCTGGCATTTTTGTGTTTCACCAGAAACAGACCGGCCACCGCCAGCGATAACAACACAACCAGCACAATCATCAGCCTTGACATAGTTCCCGCCCCTCAAGACGCTGACGGCAGGCCGTGCGTATCAGCCGGAAAAACAGCGACGCCACAAGATAAATCAGCGCGGTAAAAATCCACCCGGCAGCGACCAGCGAGATAAACGTCGCCACCATCACCACCAGAGCCGCCGCCCGTCTGCGCCACGGCACCGGCTGCAAAAACAGCGACGTGACAATCTTCACGGCCAGCGATTCCGGCGGCAGCTCCCGCCCGTAGCGTTCCAGCACATACTCAGTGGCATACACGCCGACACCACCGGCAACCACACAGATAACCGTCGCCAGAATCGCCCAGGTGGCGACAAAATTGACGGCCACGCTCTGCGGGTAAATCAGGGACAGTGCCAGCATCAGCGCCAGCGACACGTTCAGCATCAGTGAAAGGGATAATTTCTTCATGGTGTTTACTCCGTTTACGCCGGTACGCCGCCAGCGGTACGCCAGACGGTGACCAGTTTTTCCAGTGAATGCTCACGCTGACCGTAACCGGCACCCGGCAGGGACGCCCAGATATTGCGACAGCGTGAAATGGCGCGCTCAATGCGTCCCGCCCGGATGTCATCCAGTGCACCGCGTTCGCGGATCAACTGAATGGCAAGTCTGTCCTGTGACAACGGACTGAAATCCGGCAGGGCAAGCTGTTTGCGGTAATGCGGCCAGAACAGGTAAAGCTGCTGATAGCGACCGGAGGCCGTGGATTTTTCACCGCGACGGTTAAACACCTTCGCCGGTCGGCCATGCGCGAACGGGTGGTCACTGTAGTCGGTGAAAATTTCCGGCTTTCCGTCCAGTCCGGTGACTATCACGTCATAGCCCCGGTTTTTCGTCAGCGGATGGTTCGCCGTCCCTTCGGACACTGCCAGCATGTCGAGAAAGGCGGCGATATTCTGATGCGTGTTAATTACCGGCATTACGGTTTCCCCCTGCCCTTAAAGCGGCGCTGAATGGCAATCTCAATCACCTGATAACCGGCGATACCCAGCATGGAGCCGATGCCGCACACCGCAGGCAGTGACAGGTCAGGAAACTGCACCAGAACAACACCGGCAACCATCGAGACAAAACCACCGAGCAACATGCGCCCGATAAACAGACGCGGGGTGATGGGTTCACCACCGGCAAGCACCTTGCCGACAACAATCAGCACCCCAATCATGAAAAGCGACAGGACGCTTTTTTCTTCTGCTGTCATGCGTTACTCCCACAGATTGACAGTTTCAGCCACGGGCGCGGTCTGAACGTCGGGCAGTTCGACGGCGGTGCCGTGTGGCAGCACCGCACCCAGTTCAGCCAGTCCCGGATTTGCGGCGAGCACGGTCTCAACCACGCCCTCAGTGCGCCCGTAATACCGGACACAAATGGCGTCGAGCGTGTCGCCCTGTAGCGCAAAGGTCTTCATCAGATTTGACTCACGATGCAGCGCGGCTTGTCCTGGATGCGCGCCACTGCCCAGCGCATATCCCGCCACAGCTCATCAATGGTGCTGTCAATGCTGTCGGCCTTCTTGTCGCCTTTCGCACTGGCATCCACACCGCGATAACGCTCATAAAGCGACGCGGTCGCCATCGCACACACGGCGCGCTCGTAGTAAAAAACTTTGATGCTTTCACCGTCGATGTCGTCCGCCGGAACGTCAGCCAGACGCCTAAAACCAGCGGCAATTTTCTGTTCGCGGTACTCGTACAGCTCCGCATTCGTTTCCGCCATGCCTGACTTGATGGCCTCACGCAGACGGGCGGGGGCGACGGTCTGCTCAAGGCGCATACGTTCCCGGACGCGCTTCGGGTCGATATCGGGAAAAAAGAACGTGTTTTTAATCACCGGCTCGTCGCCTGCCGGTTGCGGGATGACCACCGTACCCTCACCGGACACGGGAGCCTCCTTTCGCGGAATAATCAGCGTCATCATGACTACCTCTGAAAAGTCGGGCGGTGGACGCCGGTGCAGTGTCAGGTGATTCACCCTCACTGACCGGCGTGCCGCCCTGGCGCGGGGCGCATTCGGTTGTTAACTGGCTTTCTTTTTCGGACGTCCACGTTTTGCCGGTGTCACGCTCCGGGTCTTACGCGGGGTACGGATGGCCGCTTTTGGCTGCGGCTCCGGCTTCGGTTTCAGCTCCCGCTCCAGTCGTTCAATCTCTTTTTTGACGCCTGCCTGACAGTCGAGCTGTGTCGCACGTTGCAGGTGCGCCAGCGCACCTGCGGCATCACCAGCGTCACGCAGAAACAGACCGGTGATTTTGTGCAGCTTTGCGCGCACTTCATCAGGCATGTCAGCAGCGGCGGTCAGTTCAAGGGTGTCCGTCAGCAGGCGGGTATCCACAGACTCACCGGCAGCGTGGGCGCGCATGGCCGCGAGCGCCACCTCCTCGGTGAACATGTACGGCGGGGTGCGGCGGTGTTTACCCGGCATGGTCAGACCGTACTTCAGGGCATAACGGGCAATCTCCAGCGCACCGGCAATATCGCCGGTATCCAGACGCCACAGCATGACCGTCATCAGAATGTCATCCTGTGCACCTTTGCCCTGCTCCAGCACGCCGTTCACCCACGGCAACCAGAACGGCAGCAGTTCGCGTTTTTTTGCGGCCTTCAGCTCTTTTGAATAAATCGCTTTCAGTGTGCGCTGGTCTGCGGCCAGCTTGACCAGCATCTGCTCATAGACAGTTGCATGTCGCAGCGGGGCGGCTTCCCGCTGCGCGGTCATCGCTGCCGAGACCCGCATCATGTGGCGCTGTGCGGGACTCGTCATCGGTTACGCTCCCGGCTCTGCGGTCGCCTTAGCCGGTGTGGAGAAATCACCGACCTTAATTTTTTCCACCAGACAACCGGCGGCGTAGTCTTCCACCACGTAATCAATGTTCATTGACTCGTAGTTCTCCACGCGGTCGAGTTTCGGGTTTTCCTCAATCACGCGGCGATGGCTGTCATCCATGTAGTAGATGGACAGGTTTTCCAGCTTCGTGATGAGCATCGCATCCGCCGGGAAGTACGGGACGCGTACCGCTGGCAGGTTACCGATGCGTTTCTGGCTGATGATGACGTCAGCGGCCAGCATTTCGCTGTTGTCCTGCTCCTTGTTAACGATGGGGAAATACTTGTCCGCCAGTAGCTGACGCCCCACAATCACCACAAGGTCAGGGTCTTCCTGATACCACTGCTCAATCAGGTTGTTGGTCGCATCCATCACCAGTGCGTCGAGGCTGGCATAATCACCGCCCTTACCCACGCGGATGACCTCAGAGGTGGTGCGACCTTCCTCGTCAGTGACCTTGCTCATCACGCGCGCCGGGGCTTCATTGCGGTATTTCTGCAGCCAGCCGACCGCCACATCCTGCAGCATCGGATTGCTGCTGCGGTCAGAGGTTTCGGCACGCTTCACGCCGTTAAAACCGGCCATGATCAAATCAAGGGACTGGCGTTTGATAATGGCGTTACGGATACGGAGCTGGAAATCCTGATAACGCGCCCACAGGTCCAGCGTTTTGTAGCGGATATAAAAATCGAAGTTAATCTGGTCGCATTCGTACTTGTTTGACGCCAGCTTCGAGAAGTCCTTCGGCTGACGTTCGGTACCACCGGCGGTGTCGGTGGTGCTGGCGATGGAGCCGGTGACACCGATACCAATTTTTTCCCCTTTCATTTCGCTGACCGGCACAATGTTGATGCGGGTCAGAAAGTCAGAGGACTCCTGCATGGTGTTCATCAGGGTCTGGGTGACCGACGGTTCAACGGTGAATTTTTTCGACACATCACCGGCGTCGATGCCGTTCAGTTCGGCAACACGGGACAGGTAGGCATTAAATTTAAAGCGGGTTTCCTGGCGCATAGTTTTTCCTGAAATTAAGGGTTAATCGTGAAGGTTTTCCCGGACTGACTGACGCCGGTCAGCAGTTCGTCATCAGGGCGTCACCGCCACCACCGGTGGCCTTGCTGCGGCGCTGCTGGGTCAGACTTTCGGTGTGGTCGAGACTGTTTTTCAGGCGGGTGAATGCCTGGCTGGTTTCATCCGCCCTGTCAGTCACCTCCTGCTTAAGTGCAGAAAAGGCGGTTTCCATCTCAGCGAGGCGCTGCTCAGTGGCGCTCAGTTTTTCCTGCACATGTTCAGCAACAGCGGTCACCGCTTCATGCACGTCATTCAGACGGGCGTCATCGCTGGCCTGTTTGCGGCCAAAAATGGATTTCACCTTTTCGGTCAGGGCGGTGAACACGGTTTCAGGCAGGTCTTCAAATTCCAGCTCAACGGGCGTTGCCACTGAAATCAGATTTTCAGGGCTTAATTTGAAGCGGTTCAGGGGGTTGTGTTTTGCCGTGCGGCAGAATTCCAGGTATTCCGTGCCGAGGCTTGCCGGGTCATCGGTGACGGCCAGCCCCACCAGATAACATTTGCCGGTGTTGGCAAAGTTCGGCTGAATTTCCATTGAGGTGTAGACCTTCTGCGCGGCCTTGTTCATCGCGATAAGGTCATCGGTCGGGGTGATTTTCGCAAACAGCGCCCATTTGCCTTTCAGCGCCGAATCGTCATCAATCTTTTCGGCCTTCAGTTCGGCCACATCGCCATAACGTTTAAAAATACCGTCAGGCAGGATGCCGCGCAGATGTTCCAGGTTAATGCGGCAACCATAGACACGCGGGTCAAAGGTTTCCGCCATTTCCTGAATATCCTGCGCACTGATGACACGCCCGTCACAGGTGTCACCCTCAACGCCGATACGAAAGAATTTTGAGACTTTTTTTGCCATTGTCAGGAGTCCTGAATAGTGATTAGAGGAGTCACATGTCGGCATCAGTTTCCCGACGATGCGCATCCTCCGCCATCAGTCCCGGATGGCTTATCACTGACACAACAGCACCTTAGCGAATCGCGGGGCGCGACTCAGTAGCCTTGCCGTGTATTCATCACGGCGAGGTATTCATGACCATCACCACAGACACCACTCTTTTACACGACCCGCGTCGTCAGGCGGCGCTGCTGTACTGGCAGGGATTTTCCGTGCCGCAGATTGCCGCCATGTTGCAGATGAAACGCCCGACAGTGCAGAGCTGGAAACAGCGCGACGGCTGGGACAACGTTGCCCCCATCAGCCGTGTCGAAATGAGCCTGGAAGCGCGGCTGACCCAGCTCATCATCAAACCGCAGAAAACCGGCGGTGACTTCAAGGAAATTGACCTGCTGGGACGCCAGATTGAACGACTGGCACGGGTAAACCGTTACAGTCAGACCGGCAACGAGGCAGACCTTAATCCGAACGTCGCTAACCGCAACAAAGGCGGACGGCGCAAACCGAAAAAGAATTTTTTCAGTGACGAGGCCATCGAAAAGCTGGAGCAGATTTTCTTTGAGCAGTCTTTCGACTATCAGTTGCACTGGTATCGCGCCGGGCTTGAGCACCGCATCCGCGATATCCTGAAATCCCGCCAGATTGGCGCGACATTTTATTTTTCCCGCGAGGCGCTGCTGCGCGCCCTGAAAACCGGTCATAACCAGATTTTTCTGTCGGCCAGTAAAACGCAGGCGTATGTGTTCCGCGAATACATCATCGCCTTTGCCCGGCTGGTTGACGTTGACCTGACCGGTGACCCGATTGTCCTGGGCAATAACGGCGCAAAACTGATTTTTCTCGGCACCAACTCCAACACCGCACAAAGCCATAACGGCGACCTGTACGTCGACGAGATTTTCTGGATCCCGAATTTTCAGGTACTGCGTAAGGTGGCATCAGGTATGGCCTCACAGAGTCACCTGCGCTCGACCTATTTCTCCACCCCGTCCACGCTGGCGCACGACGCCTACCCGTTCTGGTCCGGTGAACTGTTTAACCGGGGACGCGCCAGCGCCGCTGAACGCGTGGAAATCGACGTCAGTCATAACGCCCTTGCCGGTGGGCTTCTCTGTGCGGACGGCCAGTGGCGGCAGATTGTCACCATTGAGGACGCGCTGAAAGGCGGCTGCACGCTGTTCGACATTGAGCAGCTCAAACGCGAAAACAGCGCCGACGATTTTAAAAACCTGTTCATGTGTGAATTTGTTGACGACAAGGCGTCGGTGTTCCCGTTCGAGGAGCTGCAACGCTGCATGGTCGACACGCTGGAAGAATGGGAAGACTATGCGCCGTTTGCCGCAAATCCGTTCGGCTCCCGCCCGGTATGGATTGGTTACGACCCGTCACACCGTGGCGACAGTGCCGGATGCGTGGTACTGGCACCGCCGGTGGTGGCCGGTGGCAAATTCAGAATACTTGAGCGTCACCAGTGGAAAGGCATGGACTTTGCCACTCAGGCGGAATCCATCCGCAAACTCACCGAAAAATACAACGTCGAATACATCGGTATTGATGCCACCGGCCTCGGTGTCGGCGTGTTCCAGCTCGTGCGCTCGTTCTATCCCGCCGCGCGCGACATCCGCTACACGCCGGAAATGAAAACCGCAATGGTGCTCAAGGCAAAAGACGTTATCCGACGTGGCTGTCTGGAATATGACGTCAGCGCCACCGACATCACCAGCTCGTTTATGGCTATCCGTAAGACCATGACCAGCAGCGGACGCAGCGCCACCTATGAGGCCAGTCGCAGCGAGGAAGCCAGCCACGCCGACCTCGCCTGGGCGACCATGCACGCCCTGTTAAATGAGCCACTCACCGCCGGTATCAACACCCCGCTGACATCCACCATTCTGGAGTTTTACTGATGAGCAAGAAAAAAGGGAAAACACCGCAACCTGCGGCAAAAACAATGACCGCCAGCGCCCCGAAAATGGAGGCATTCACCTTTGGCGAGCCGGTGCCGGTACTCGACCGCCGTGACATTCTGGATTATGTCGAGTGCATCAGTAACGGCAGATGGTATGAGCCACCGGTCAGCTTTACCGGTCTGGCAAAAAGCCTGCGTGCTGCCGTGCATCACAGCTCACCGATTTACGTCAAACGTAATATTCTGGCTTCAACGTTTATCCCGCATCCGTGGCTTTCCCAGCAGGATTTCAGCCGCTTTGTGCTGGATTTTCTGGTGTTCGGTAATGCGTTTCTGGAAAAGCGTTACAGCACCACCGGTAAGGTCATCAGACTGGAAACCTCACCGGCAAAATATACCCGCCGTGGCGTGGAGGAGGATGTTTACTGGTGGGTGCCATCCTTCAACGAGCCGACACCTTTCACGCCCGGCTCCGTGTTTCACCTGCTGGAGCCGGATATTAATCAGGAGCTGTACGGCCTGCCGGAATATCTGAGCGCCCTTAACTCTGCCTGGCTGAATGAGTCGGCCACGCTGTTCCGCCGCAAGTATTACGAAAACGGTGCACATGCCGGATATATCATGTATATCACCGACGCATTGCAGGATCGCGATTACATTGACTCACTTCGCGAAAACATGGCCAAGTCGAAAGGACGCAATAACTTTAATAATCTGTTTCTCTATGCACCACAGGGAAAGCCAGACGGCATCAAAATTATCCCGCTCAGTGAAGTGGCGACAAAGGACGATTTTTTTAATATCAAAAAATCCAGCGCCGCTGACCTGCTGGACGCGCACCGCATCCCCTTTCAGTTGATGGGCGGCAAGCCGGAGAACGTCGGGTCGCTGGGTGATATTGAGAAAGTGGCAAAGGTCTTTGTCCGCAATGAGCTTATCCCGTTACAGGACAGGATTCGGGAAATAAACGGCTGGCTCGGTCAGGAGGTCATCCGCTTTAAAAACTACTCACTGGACACTGACAACGGCTGAACATCGCCGCCTGCGGGCGGCTTTTTTACACCCCGCCATCACGCCCTCACACGCTCACCACCGCACAAAACAGCCCGCAGACACACCAACGCCCCGGCGCACACTCTAAACGCCATCACGACGCGCTCAGACGCTGAAAAAATAAAATCAGCACCACCGCCAGCGCGCAGTGCTTTCCCCGCCTCGCCCGCCCGCTTCGTGGGGCAATTTGAATGCAAATGCATTAGCATTCAAAAGCTATCCCCCAAGCAGCCTGTAAGAGTTTTACCTCTACTTGTTTTGCATGCAAATTAATGCAATAGCATATACACCTACAGCATCTGACTACTTTGTAAAAAGAGGCCTATATTTTTCAAACAAGGAGGTTTCGGATGTATTAACATCAGTGGCAGGCTGCATCTCAGCATGTTGCTTTTGTAAACGCTTAAATCTATCAATTGAATCTTTAATTAACCAAGACATTGACACCATTTCTAAAGGAGTGCGAAGCATCATTTGCCATGACACACCCCAAATCAATGAGCTACCAAATTCTTTAAATATCATCGAATAGTCTTCACCATCGACAAAAACAAGCTCAAACCCTTCATTCAAAGCTATTTGTTTAAAACAATCCAAATCAAGAACACAGAGAATAGTTAACTCCCCATTTATAAAGTCACACAAATCACGCGCATCATTTATAAGATTAACAAATGGAGTTAAAGGAACCCACAATTGATTATTTTTATATTCATTCAAAAATATAGGTGCAATTTTCCTCCCTCTAAGATCCAACTGTGATAATGCTATTTCCAGATCACAGCCACGATTAGATACCACATAAAATCCATCTTCTAGCCTTACCCATGAAATTCCTTTTTTCCTGCATACATTCAGATGCTCATTAAATTCTTTTTTATATGTAACTTCTGAAAAACACAGTTCTTTCCTTAACACTAATGGCATCCCTCTAAAATCTTCAGCTTTATCTTCTGCTAAAAATTCAGCTAGTCTATTAAGGTTATTTTTTTGACGTTCAACACGATCATTTTTATTTTGACTTGATTTCACCTCCACCAGTACTGGTGCACCTTCACCAAGTAAACAAACATCACCATGCCTCATACTCATTGTAATATCATTGAGTAACGTAGGAACACCAGCCTTGCAGGCCTTCTTCACCAATCCCCATTCTTCTTTTAAGCCATCCTTCCCTCCCATATAGCCCGCTGACTCCTTGGGACTGTAATCCACAACATTATAAAAAAAATGCTTAATATCAAACTTATCCAAATACAAAAAAGCAACACTATCACCAAACATTTTGAAGATATATATTTTAAATTTCACATCATCAATAACCTGCTCAACACTCTTAATATTTTCCTTAATAAGTTTAGATTGTTCTTTTTTTAAACCACCTTTTCTTTTTGTTGCCTTTAGTTCCCCTAAGAAAGACTTTAATCCTTTGATCATCCTTTCACTTCTAATTATATTCCTTATTATTTTGAACTGAAACGACAACAACAAATCTGTATTTTTTAGGTTTCCCTCTAATTTTACCAGGTCTTTTTTCAAATCAAACACTACCGAGTCATGCAATTTTCGACTCAATTCAGTCTTAAACTTCATAGTTCCCTCAATAAAAGCAACTTACAGTCAAGGTAATTACTCCTGTAGTGGAACAGACTATTGCAGTCTCGTTCCACCACTAGTATAACAAGTGTCAATACGGCATCAACGATTAGTTATCTAATACTGAAACGACTTCGCCCGTTCGGATGTCGACACGCGCAGCAATAGTCTGTTTAACTACTCCTCCATAAGCATTAGTGCCACGAAATGTGGTTTTCACAATGGCGTGCGGGTCTTTATTCAAAACCAAATGATATACCGTTGACACATGTTTATAAGATGAATCATCGTTCATATTATCTTTAATTAGTTTTTCCAATGGACGATAAGAACCATCCCAACCACTAAAATTACTCTGAAATGTATCAAGATTGATTTTATTGTTTAGTGAATTCGGGTCATTTTCATAATCATTAAAGCACCACCCAAGAACATCACCGAGTTTCAACTCATCATCTTTGGTAAAAGTATATTCACTCATGCAGGCATAAAATGCATCTGATGCGGTGACTGGCACTTTCTTAAAATCAATGTAACTATTCACAATATCGTGTCGAGTTTTCTTTGGCTCGTTCCGATATTCCTTGAGTGTTTTTCCACCATATTCGAATGTTTTTTGGACTTGGTGTTCTGCAACGGTTGATGTATCAGTTTTAGCAACTGGCTGGCTTTTTTCTGTTGGATAGAGTATTGAACCAATTATGCTCAATACAAAACCTCCTCCGAGATAAACCGCACTTGCACGTTTACGGTTCGGCATCCGCACCAGTGATGGTTTGATTAACCCGATGAAAAAAGCAACGAAAAAAGCGAGTGATAGAAAAGCGATTACAGTATCCATAGCTATCCTTTTTGCATCATCCACATAAAAAATCGACCTTATGTTAACAACAGGAAGCTTACTTTTGAATATTTGTAAGTTGTTAGCTTTAGCTCTCCGAGCTAACTCCTTTCAACCGTCAAAAACCAGCACCAACGCAGTAAAAATATGACTGTCAACTAACGCCTCGCTTCGCTCGTTGTTCAACCCCGCCAGCCCTGAAAACAAGTTTCACGACTGGCGGCGTTCTCTATCGTCTGCGTGGTGGTGGCATAACTCTGGACTGACCGATATCGTTAAGCCGCCCGTAATTATCCCGGACTATTTCGGCACACCCGACCAGCTCATCGGGCGTCAGATTTTCGTTGACCATAATCTGCTGCAAACGCTGAACAATAGCCATCAGCTTGATATTTTTAGTTTTATGGTGCGGTATCTCACCTGGTATTCTGTGCATTATCCAAGCCACCCGTTTTGCTGTGCACGCTCAATCTGTTCATCTGAATAGTTCCATGCTCCATCCGTGGCAACCATTGCCCCGCCAGACATCCCCGTCTCTGGTTCATACATAACAGCAAGGCCGAGCTGATGCATAATTTCATGATTAATTCTGAATACCAGGCCACGCTCACTAAGTTCTTTCCAGTTCACAATCTCATATGCACCTGTATTAAGCAGCTCAATACTTAGCAAGACATAATCTTCCAGCCAGTCTGACAGGTCAGTAACATCTGTTATCCGGGCTTCAACCTTTCGCCCCGTATACACACCCTGCACCCATTCATGCAAAATCAACGTGTCCCCGCGCTCATAATTACGGTCATTTTTCCGAAACTCTGCGCGTTTCTTTCCTTCCAGCACAAGGTCGAAATATTTTGCGTGCAGCTTTACCTCGTGAATTTTTGCCATAATGTCCACTCCATTACTGTTGAGAATCCCAGCCACTCATCAGCGACCGGATACGTGAATTTTTTCCCGTCATAATTTACGGTTGCTCCACGCGCCAGCGCCTCAAGCTCCCATCGCTGCGGCCTGATACCGTTCTGAGCGAGGTCAACGCGGATACGGGTAAATTGCACTCGTTCCGACCGGGTCAGTCTGGCCGATGGTGCCATTTCATACTGTTTTAACGGGCTTCCGTTTCTCTGCTGACGATTTGGTGTTCTCAGCCCGTGTTTTAATGCGCCCCTGAGCGCCCTCACGACCTCCGGGTCATTCCATTCGATAACACCGTCATCAACCAGATTAAGCACTGCTGCGGCGTGCTCAGAAGGCGTGGGAGCCGGTAATGAAGTATCACCACCGGTGAGCTTTCCACAGTTATTGACAGGACTCCGAGGCGCGGCGATGCCGCTTTTTAAAGTCAAAGGCTCAACGACCGGAACTTTCGGAACAATGCGCCAGTCCGTGGTTCTGGTGATATGAATATGACGCGCGCCGAGATGCGGCGCGTAAATGCCGACCACTCTCTCGACTTCTTCCTCATACTCGTTAACGTCATCCGACGGGCTACGGGCAACCCTGACAGTCTGACAATCGCGCGGGACATTTGCCCCACCCTGCGCGCTGATATACAACGCAAAATCACCACTGTCTGCGGCGGCGCGTGCAGCCTCGACGCGTTCGTCAAACTCATCAGCAATGCTGACGCCACGAGGCAATTTGCGTAGTTCACGGTAAGCCCCCATTGTCGGCAGACCAACCGTTTTAAATTGCGGGATACGCCACGTTGACGCCCATGCGGTAACAGCCGCTGCAGTGTCTTTCAGCGGCCTGCCGGTATCGTTATCGAGCTGACCATCCAGTGCATAGCCGTCGATATTTTTTGAGATGTATTTAGCGATATACCCCGCAGCACCGCCCCGGTTAAGGTGTTTTGCCTGAAAACGGTTTCGCGCGGCTCCTCTTTCGTCGCCATCCTCTTTGAGCGCATAGCGACGCATGATTTCGATAATCTGGTTACGCTGGCGTGGATTACAAAAAAGCATCATATGCCAGTGCGGCGTTCCGTCGTGGTGTGGCTCGACGACTCGCAAACCGTAGACCTGTAAATCATTATCCTTGAATGCCGTGCGCATCAGGCTCCAGATACGGCAGAGATAACGCTGCGCATCCTTTGGATTAAATGCCTCATCGTTCCAGCCGTGATTTAGCTGGACGGTTTTACTTTCGCCTTTTCCGACCTGACGTGTCGGGTGATACTTTGACGGCGCGGTCAGCGTGATAAACATCCCCACATCACCCTCTGCAGCGGCGTAACGCTCAATACCGGCAATGGTATTCATCAGCTCCATCCGGCGAATTTCAGGATTAGAAATACTGCCCATCACCTTACTGATAAGGTCAATGCGCTCGCCGGTTTCCTTATTTTCAAGGTCACACGATTTAAGAAACTCCAGATTTGCCTGGCGGCGTGCACGCACATCACGAATGGCATGTTTACTGGCATAAGGAGAACGGTCTTTATTGACCTCCCCGACAGCAATCAGTAACGCCTCATGCCAGCGCATACGCTGGCCTTTAAGCTGATGAGTCCACCACTCATCGTTAAACAGACGGGCAATGGCAGAATATGCCTGCCTCGTGGTTATCTGTCCTTTACGGTATTTTTTCCAGTAGAGCGGGGAAATATTGAAAGCACGTGCAGCGCCAGCAACATGACCATACAGATGATCCTGCGCCTCATCCGTAAACAGTGATTCTTTTTCGCCATGCGCATCCACCCAGGCATCGCAGAGTTCCTCATACATCATGAAAAGCTGCGATGAAATACGGGCGGCAAACTTTTTCAGCTCCTTGTCATTCATCCCCGGCAGACGCGCATAGTGGTCACGCTCTGCCAGAAACAGCAACGACGCGTCGGTGTTCATTTCATGGCGCTGATTCACGCGCTCAATGCGCGGCCATAAACGATGCTGAAAAGTGGATGTGAGGAAATAAAACCCGTGCACCGGGCTTTTATTGCGCCGGATGTAGTCATAGCGTGAAGTAAACAGCGAGCGCAAAAAATAAGGCAGGCGGTTAATCGTGGATAAAACACCTTGCACCTGACGCATCTCGTCACGTGTAAGAGGTCTTTCGCGCCCGACAGCCTCGCGTGGCGCGTTCCATGCATAAGCACCGGTAAACGTCTTACCGGTGCCTGCGGCAAATGCTGACGGAGGGACAAAACGCCCGGAGGCTTTAACGGCCATATGAGCCAAAAGCCTCTGAACAACGCTTGCTGAGTTGCTCAACCTGCGCGTTTAAATCAGCAAAAGACTTTGCGCTTCCGGTCAGAATATCGTGATGCATCAGGCCGGAAACGAGCTGGCTTAATTTCGGGTAATAACCAACCACCGCCAGCCATTCCTGACCGGCGTTTTTACCGCTTTCCGCTCTCTTTTTCTCGTGGAGAATAAACTGAAAGCTGTCACTGGTAACGACATAACGTTCGCCAATTTCAATACGAATACTCATGCCGTTCTCCGGTAATGTTTGTTTTTTGCTTCAAAGACTGACTGACAGGAAACACAACGCGTGGCTGACGGGTAAGCCGCACGACGGGCAGCAGGTATTGGCGCGTCACACTCTTCGCAAACCAGCGCAGAAGCACCGCAATGTTTTACCCTTGCCGCGTTAATCTGGCGCTCCAGTAATTCAGCCTGTTGTTCCTGAATAAAATCTACGTTGTCCGGCATTATCAGCTCCTTTTATCGTTAAGTTTCCTGGATACATCAGCGCAATAACTGGCGATTTCTGTCGTTAATTTTGTCAGTTCATCCACGGTGGAAATTTGCTTGTGAAATACAGCGCGTTTAACAAGTAAATTGACCACATCAGACAGGAGATTTAATTCACTCTGATAAATCGCGATAACAGATTCAGTTATGTCGCGCTTTTCTTTATCAAGACAAAGTTGAATAAGAGACAAATCGCCATTTTCCATAACGGCGATTTTTAAGGCGTTATTCAGTAATACAATTGAACGAGAACAGGACATCAAAGCACCTCCCCGCGAGACAATCCGATATTGTGAAAATTTTCCGACTCCTGACTGAGCAGCTCGACTATCTCCACGCGGGATAACTCCGCCTTTGTGATTTGGCGAATCATGGCGTCAAGATGAGAAGAAAAGCGCGTCGCTGCGTCGGCCTGTGCTTCGGTTCTGGCCTGTTGCAGCAGTAATGCGTATTTACCGCTCTGATTTTCAGAAACTCTATGCATGACTTTCTCCAGGCAAAAAGAAGTCCCGCACAATTAAGTGCGTTAAAAACTCTGGTTAATTACTTAATGCAGATATTGCTCTGGTTTTACCGACGTCAGAATTGTCGGTGCATACTCAAACAGACTGAATAATTCACGTAATGCACGGAATAAAGCATCACGCCAGTAACATGACTCTTCATTAATTCGCCAGTATGGCTGGTTAAATTCTTTTTCTGTCAATCCGGCATGCATAAATAATGTACGGCGCTGACTGACGGTTAAAAAACTAATATATGCATACTCACTTGCACCAACCTGACGGCGTTTTGAGAATGCCCCACGCAGTTCATCAATTGCACAAACCAGCCGTTCACGTTCGACGTCGTTCATTTCGTCAAAACGCATCGTTGCGTGACGTTGTTTTAACTGCGCATGGAAGCAAACCGTTAACCGTTCGCGTTCCATCATCTGATTATAATAATCACATGTCTCCTGCCAGCGAGGGACGGCCAGATGCTTACCAATTATCCGGCGCATAGTTGCTGGCTGTTTTTCGACGAGATTAAGTGTCATCACTGTCATTTCCAGACCCTCCGGCTTTTCAGAAAGGTCAGAGCCTTCTTTAACGGACTCTGTTTTTTGGTGCGGATAATGATTCCCTTGCGTCCCTTCCCGTGGGTGATGGTGAAGTCAATCGCCCTGGGGCTTTCGTTACGCAATAACTGAGCAATACAACGCGGCTCCTTCATCCTTTCCACCTTAAGCCGCACGGCCATGTCTTGATTTGCTATAACTAATGCGATTTTTCCAGTCGTGCCATTCTGATGGAGCTTCATCGACTAGCTGTGCTGCGTACTTGTCCCACTCACGACGATTAATCCATAACTCAGCATGACCTCCCGGCTTTAATGGGTCTGCCATGTAAAAGGCAGGCAGCTTGCCTGCTTTCGCCATTTCAGCTACAGCGCGAGGCGTCTTACCGATGTAAAGAGCAAAACCCTCTTTCGAGAGTAGATCCGACGGTGCGGCAGCGAGCTTGATGTCACATTTTTTACTTTTTGTGAGATCAGATACTTTTTCTCCAACATCGTTATTCATTTCTGATCCAATACTCATTTTGATATCCTCAACTTTGGTGCCATTCAACCAGAGCTATTTGAAGCCGCTCTGCGTTGTTTTGGCTTGTCGCATGCAACATAAATTACGAGATACGACAATTCATGTCAAATACACAAATCACATCTCAAGCAGAGAAGCTCGCACTTATTAGGGAGTCAGAAAGGATGACAAGGAAGCAAGTCGCTGAATTAACTGGGATTAACTACAACACCTATGCTGGATATGAGCAGGGAAAAGTAAAGATGTCTTTTGACGCAGGTATGAAATTTTTCAAGCCAGAAAGATTTCGCAAGTACCGTGACTGGTTTATGTTTGATGAAACTGATCCCGCTGGCGGACAAATAGCCCCGGCGCTCGCGCACATTGGGCAAGACTCAACAACCTTGCACCACTCAGACCAAAAGACTGGCTGACGATTTATTCAGCATATGTGTGCAGTAAATGTACGATAGAAAATTGCATTAATTTTCAAGTAGTAAAAGTAAACAGCGTCATCGGAGGGCTTTATGTCTATTAAAAAGCTCGATGATGGTCGTTATGAAGTGGACGTCAGACCGCAGGGTGCAGATGGAAAACGTATCAGGCGGAAATTTAAAACTAAAGGTGAAGCTCAGGCATTCGAACGTCATGTGCTGGTTAACTACCACAACAAAGAGTGGTTAGAGAAGCCAGCCGACCGCCGAACTCTTACAGAGTTATTAGGCAGATGGTGGATCTATCACGGAAAATCACATGAGCGTGGAGATATTGAACGAGGGCGTTTAACGACAATAATCGCCAAATTTGCAGAAATGGGAGTGTCCAGAGCAGACCAGCTAACAAAGAAAACGATAACTGATTATCGCGTTGTAATGATGAACGATGGTCTAAAACCAGCCAGCGTAAATCGGCATCTGGCAATAATGAGCGGGATGTTCACCAAGTTAATTGACGCCGGTGAATACCACTCTCACAACCCGTTCCGTGAGGTGAAGCGGTTACGTGAAGCTGTTACGGAAATGGCTTTTTTGTCCAGTGAAGAGATTACGCGGCTGTTATCCATGCTTGATGGCGATGAATTAAATGCAACGCTGGTCTGCCTTTCTACTGGTGGACGCTGGAGTGAAGTGTCTAATTTAAAAGCTGAACACATCATTAACCAGATGGTTACGTTTATGAAAACTAAAAACGGAAAGCGCAGGACAATTCCCGTTTCGCAGGATCTGATTAAACGGATCAAGACCAAAAATTCAGGCAGGCTTTTTAATGCCAGTTACTACAAAGTGCGTAACGCTCTCCGGGAAGTAAAACCCGATTTACCTGACGGACAAGCAGTACATGTTTTGAGGCATACATTTGCCACACATTTTATAATGAATGGAGGTAACATAATCACATTGCAGCGCATCCTGGGTCATTCTAACATTCAGCAAACTATGACCTACGCACACTTTGCACCGGATTTCTTACAAGATGCTGTGACTCTTAACCCGGTGTCAGGAATGTCCATAATGCGTCCATAAACCAGAGTTAACTAGAGCCAATTGAAGCGATATGAGTAATTTAACTAATTGTAATACAACAGAAAATACCGCTGCGGCGGGGGCTACCAAGTCAGTTATTGGTCGCATTCACTCCTTTGAATCCTGTGGAACCGTAGACGGCCCGGGTATTCGCTTTATCACCTTTTTCCAGGGCTGCCTGATGCGCTGCCTGTATTGCCATAACCGCGACACCTGGGACACGCATGGCGGCAAAGAAGTTACCGTTGAAGATTTAATGAAAGAGGTGGTGACCTATCGCCACTTTATGAATGCTTCAGGCGGTGGCGTTACCGCATCCGGCGGTGAAGCAATCCTGCAAGCTGAATTTGTTCGTGACTGGTTCCGCGCCTGCAAAAAAGAAGGCATTCATACCTGCCTGGATACCAACGGTTTTGTTCGTCGTTACGATCCAGTGATTGATGAACTGCTGGAAGTGACCGATCTGGTAATGCTCGATCTCAAACAGATGAACGACGAGATCCACCAGAATCTGGTCGGCGTTTCCAATCATCGTACGCTGGAGTTCGCCAAATATCTAGCGAACAAAAATGTGAAGGTCTGGATCCGCTACGTTGTTGTCCCAGGCTGGTCTGACGATGACGATTCAGCGCATCGCCTCGGTGAATTTACCCGTGATATGGGCAACGTTGAGAAAATCGAGCTTCTTCCCTACCACGAGCTGGGCAAACACAAATGGGTGGCGATGGGTGAAGAATACAAACTTGATGGTGTTAAACCACCGAAGAAAGAGACCATGGAACGCGTGAAAGGTATTCTTGAGCAATATGGTCATAAAGTAATGTTCTAATTTCCCCGTAAAGCGGCAACTTTATTGAGTTGCCGCTTTGTTATTCCTCGCTTCATTCTGCAGAACTAACCACAATGATTAGTCCGTATTCGCTTTACGAGCCAATAGCGGGAATATCAACCCCAACCCCACCAGCACAAATGGTGTAGCGATATTCAGCGCTAGCTGGAAGGTCCACTCTGCAGTGAAGGCTTCCATTTTCGGGAAGATCCCCGTCAAACAGGCAAAAGCAGTAAAGGCAAAACACCAAATCCCGACAGTCATCGCCAGAGACTTATTACGAATAAAGACATATTCCGGTTTATATTTCTGCGCCAGGCGAACTACTGCAATAAACGCCACGAACACCCACAAATAACGCAGTGGCATCACTACTGAGTTCAAATTGAGCAGCCATTTGTAGAGATTATTCATGTCACCAATACCCAGTGTTGGCAGCATAATCAGAATCGCCACCAGCACCAGGGTCAGTAGATAACCATTAACCGGTGTACCTGAATCATTGGTCCGGCACAATCTGGCAGGAATATATTTACTATCCGCATCACCTAATAACACTTTCAGAGGAGCATCGATGGAGAACACCAGAGCGGCGACTTGTCCCAGGGTATTTGCAATGGCGTAAATCACCATTAGGGTATTCCCCATGTTGTAATACTCGCCCAGCTTCTGAAAAGCGTAATACTGACCGTTAGTCATTAAGTCATCAGGAATATTACGCGAGTCAAACATCATCCCCATTGCGAGAGAGCCCAGAATGGCACAAACCGCAACCATCACCGCCAGGCATAGCATCCCTTTTGGAAATTCTTTTCCTGGGTTGCGCGTTTGATTAACGTAGGGAGAAATCTTCTCTGCACCGCCAACCGCGAAAACCAGCATTGAAATAGTGGTAATGTAGGTAAAATCGATATGGGGAATGAACGTTTCCCAGGTAATGTTCGTGGTCGCAATATGCACTTCAGTAATCGCAGGCGCGGTTACTGCCATCGCCACATACAGGAGCGACATGATAAACATCGCAATCCCTGCCACAGAACCGACGATTTTCAGCGATTTCATACCACGTGAAGCGATCCACATAAAGAAGACAAACAGCACCAGCGTTAACCCCTGTAACGCTACGACTGAATATTCTTTGATTAACGAACCGTCACCTTTCATCGCCCAGCCGAGCGCAATCAGAATGGCCTGTGGTTTTTGTGCCAGATAGGGTATATGCACCACCCAATAGGTCCACGCGGCAAGATAAGCCAATCCGGGGCCCATTGTGTGTTTAATCCAGGTACTGACTCCGCCTTTCCCATCTTTAAAAGTCGACCCCAACTGACCGACAATCAATGCATATGGTGTAAAATAGAGCGCAAATATAAACAGCCATGAAAAAACAACGACCAACCCCTGGTTGGCATAATTATTAACAACATTGCCAAATCCCCAAACCGTAATAAAAGACATCAGTGCAATGTTGTACCAGCGCAACTGTTTTTCCTGAACGTTCCCAGCCATAGACCGATCCTTCGCTATTTTTTTAATAGATATCTGTAAAACGAGGGATTATGCGCAGCTAATAAGAAGTACGAAAATAGCGGAACGAAAAATTATAACCTGCTGCACACTTTATTTTTCCATAAATGAAATTTGGTAAAAGCAAGTTGTATGGAGGAAACAAAAAAACAGAGTGTGATACAGCATGTTCACACTCTACACTAATTCATTTACACATGAGCGACAGGTTTGGGTGTATGACCGGCGTTACGCAGCAGCATCAACAAGTAGATAAATGACACACTGGCAATCATAATAAATAACAGTTTATCGGAAAAATTCTGCATCAGTATGGCGGTAAAAGACGGACCAAGCAGACTACCGACTGTATAACTCAACAGTAAAGCCTGATTCATCGCCACCAGTTGATGATGTTCAACCTTCTCACAAGCCCAGGCCATCGCTACTGGATACAGCGTGAACCCCGCAGCACCGAGAATAAACAATGAAGGCGCCATCGCAGCCTGGCTTAACATTGCAATACTACCAAGAATGACAACAAAAACCTGAACGCGCAGTACCAGTAGACGACCAAATTTATCCGCCAGACGCCCAATAGGCCACTGCCCAAGGATTCCTGCGCTGACCAGTACAGCCATCCAGAAACCGATGCTGGCGTTATTGATCCCCTGATGGTTAAGATACAATGGCATCAGACCATACAGAGAGCCCAGGACAATCCCGGAGATAATACAGCCATTGACCCCAAGCCGTGCCTGGCGGAGTTTAAGCATTGATGTAATCGGCGTAGCCGGATGTTTTTCCGTTTGCTGATTCAGAATACGAGTAAACAACAACGGTAAGATGCCTGCCAGTATCAAACCCGTTGCCCACGGTAACACGGCCATCAGCTCAGTCGACACTTTGCTGACCAGTAACTGGCCTAAAAACGTCCCCACGTAATAAACCATCATATACGCAGCAAGCAGCCGCCCACGGTTACGGGACGTCCCACTGCACATCAGCGCGCTTTCAACCACGACCCAAATCATTGCGCAACCAACGCCTGCAACGAAACGCCAGGCAAGCCAGCTCCAGAAGCCAATCATAAGGCCAAGCCCGGCACATCCAGCCGCAAAAATAAACGACGCCAGATAGTAACTACGATTAAACCCAAATCGTTTAATGACATACCCTGTTAGCAGGGTACCAACGAGGTTACCTGTAAAATATGACGAGCTGACAACGCCGACCTGCCATGTGGGCAAGTGTTCCTGAGCGAGCCATAGAGGCACGAGCGTATTCAGCACCGCAATCGCCAAAGTCAACAAAAGCAGGCCAGACAGCAAGAGCATGACAGGCCGGGTATACGTGGACATGAATTAAAACCGTGAGGAAGTTCAAATTTCATGCGCATCATGCCACCAACCAAAACATTGTCAATGGGGGGAAAATACGTACATAACGCAGCGGCTGTATTATCGATTTATATTACTCATTCATAACACTAATAACGAAAAGATAATCAGTCTCATCTAATTGTTTTTATTGATCTAACATAAAGTTCATATGGTTAGTTCAGTCGAAAAATTTCATGGTCACAGCAAACCTGAATTTCCCGTCTATGCTTTCAGGGCAACGCATCGCGTCTGAACGCTTTCAGGCGTACCACTGACTCTCAAAAGGAGAAGAGAATGACCAAACCGTATGTTCGTCTCGATAAAAATGATGCTGCTGTTTTGTTAGTTGATCACCAGGCTGGTTTGCTTTCCCTTGTGCGGGATATTGACCCCGACAAATTCAAAAATAACGTGCTGGCGCTGGGTGACTTAGCAAAATATTTCAATCTCCCCACCATTCTCACCACCAGTTTTGAAACCGGCCCTAACGGCCCATTAGTCCCCGAGCTGAAAGCACAGTTTCCGGATGCGCCTTATATTGCGCGTCCTGGAAATATTAACGCCTGGGATAACGAAGATTTTGTCAAAGCAGTTAAAGCGACAGGTAAAAAACAACTGATTATTGCAGGGGTGGTAACCGAGGTTTGCGTAGCATTCCCAGCGCTTTCGGCTATTGAAGAAGGGTTTGATGTCTTTGTGGTAACCGACGCTTCTGGAACCTTTAACGAGATTACCCGGCATTCAGCGTGGGATCGTATGTCACAAGCTGGCGCTCAATTGATGACATGGTTCGGCGTGGCTTGTGAACTGCACCGCGACTGGCGTAATGATATTGAGGGACTGGCAACGTTGTTCTCTAATCACATTCCTGATTATCGTAATTTGATGACCAGTTATGACACATTAACGAAACAGAAATAAGAGATACCCGGGGCCGAAACCCCGGTTATTACACCTTAACTGGCAACGGCCATGCCAACGGTCATATGCAAACCGTAGAATACCCCGCGGCCGATTAATTCCCCTGCGAGAAGCAGGATGAATGATACGGAAAGCAGAGGCACCGCAGGCTGAAAGCCTTTCACCTGCGGTGCAATCCACAAGCACAGTGCCACGGCCAAAAGCACAATCCGCCAGGACATCAGCGCACCATAGTCCGGCACCAGTGCGGCAGCCTGTTGCACTGAACTATGAATGGTCGCCAGTTCTGCGCCCTGCATTACTGACATCACGCCACTCACCACCAGTGCCAACACGGAAATTGCAGGCAGCAGACGCATCGCCCAGCCATCAACGCCAGCAAGACTCAGCAACAGGTAACCCAGCAACGGGCCGCCCATAAACATGGTCAGGAAGAAGCCCATCGGCGTCCAGATGCTGTACCAGGTCGGTACGGTATCGATGCTGTTATAGACACGCACCATCATCCAGACAAAGACCACGCCGAGAACCATCGTCACCACCAGCCAAAGCGTGCGTAATGCCGGTGACAATTTTTTCAGCATCGCCAACAACCAGCCGATGCCACCTACGGCAAAAAAGATCGAACCGCTGGCGATTTCGTTACTCAGTGCTGAAGCCCCTACCCGGTTAAGCGAGTTAAAGGCGCGCATTGGTGAGCCAAGATGGAGCATAGAGGCGATAAACCCAATGCCCATCAGAACCCATAAGCCAAACATGCAGGCGATAACACGCTGCTGGGCTTCTGCTCGCAGGTCACCTTTAAGCAGTGCCAAAGCCAGAACGATAAAACCGCCCGCCACACATTGCCCAAAGACCGTGAAGATCATCAGCGGCCATTCATGCCATCCACTTCCCATCTCACACCTCCTTCGGGTTTGCCAGATAGCCAGTGGTATCCCCGGTTGGGCGGCTATTGGCGTTAGGTTTGATCACAATATTCGGTTTGGTGAAGTGCGCACGCGGCAACGGCGCAACAGCCGCCAGATCGCCGTGTTTTTTACGCAGCTCGTCGATAGGTCCGAAATCCAGCGCCCGTAGCGGGCAAGATTCGACGCAGATCGGTTTTTTACCTTCTGCGACGCGGTCATAGCAACCATCACATTTGGTCATATGACCTTTGGTTGCGTTGTACTGCGGTGCGCCATACGGGCAGGCCATATGGCAGTAACGACAGCCAATACACACATCTTCATCGACAACGACAAAACCATCTTCACGTTTATGCATCGCACCGCTTGGGCAGACTTTGGTACAAGCCGGATCTTCGCAGTGGTTGCATGAAATCGACAAATAGTAGGCAAATACGTTTTGATGCCAGACGCCGTTATCTTCCTGCCAGTCTCCACCAGCATATTCATAAATGCGGCGGAAACTAACTTCCGGCGTCAGATCTTTGTAGTCTTTACAGGCCAGCTCGCAGGTTTTGCAACCGGTGCAACGGCTGGAATCAATAAAAAATCCATACTGGGTTGTCATCGGTTACTCCTTACACCTTTTCAACCTGAACAAGGTTCGTATGTGATGGATTCCCCTTGGCAAGAGGAGACGGACGTTGAGTGGTCAGTACGTTAATACAACCGCCCTTATCGACACGTTTCGCATCCGGGTCATACCAGGCACCTTCGCCCAATGCGACCACGCCCGGCATCATTCGTGGCGTCACTTTCGCCTCAATATGGACTTCACCACGATCGTTAAAGATCCGCACCTTATCGCCGTTGCTGATACCACGTTTTTGCGCATCAAGTGGGTTGATCCACATTTCCTGACGGCAAGCTGCTTTCAGCACGTCTACGTTACCGTAAGTCGAGTGAACACGAGATTTGTAATGGAACCCCGTAAGCTGCAGCGGATACTGTTTGTTGAGCGGATCCTGATAACTTTCAAAGCCCGGTGTATAGATCGGTAGCGGATCGATCACATCGCCTTCCGGCAATTCCCAGGTGGCAGCAATGTCAGCCAACGCCTGTGAATAGATCTCAATTTTGCCCGATGGCGTGGTCAATGGATTAGCCTGCGGATCTTCACGGAAGGCTTTGTAAGCAACGTGATGCCCTTGCGGATCGCGCTTTTTAAAGATCCCCTGTTTGCGGAACTCTTCAAATGTTGGCAGTTCCGGAATCGCTTCGCGCGACTGGGCATACAGGTGGCGCATCCACTCTTCCTGGGTACGA
The DNA here is from genome assembly GCF_004212225.1 of Escherichia sp. E14V7. Classification (NCBI taxonomy): domain Bacteria; kingdom Pseudomonadati; phylum Pseudomonadota; class Gammaproteobacteria; order Enterobacterales; family Enterobacteriaceae; genus Escherichia; species Escherichia sp. E14V7. Next base: position 42,829 of record NZ_RHJJ01000010.1, on the reverse strand, counting down.
CCTTCAGTAAACTGTTGCTCGACGCCAAGACGTTTTGCCAGTTCGCTGGTCATCTCATAGATAGTCTTACATTCAAATCGCGGTTTAATGACCTGGTCGTTGAAAATGACGTAAGACATATTCCCGCAGGATGCATCCAGCGCAAAGTCCATCTGTTCGGAGGCAGTGCAGTCCGGCAGCAGGATGTCAGCATATTTTGCCGATGAGGTCATGTGGCAGTCGATAACCACAATCAGCTCACACTTCTTATCATCCTGGAGGATTTCATGGGTACGGTTGATTTCCGAATGCTGGTTAATCAGGCAGTTACCGGCATAGTTCCAGATCATCTTGATCGGAACATCCAGCTTATCTTTCCCGCGCACACCATCACGCAGTGCCGTCATTTCCGGGCCACGCTCAATGGCATCGGTCCACATAAACATGGAAATGCTGGTCTGAATCGGGTTTTCCAGAGTAGGCATCCGCACAAACGGTAAGCTGTATGAACCTTCTCGCGCACCGCTGTTACCACCGTTAATACCGACATTCCCGGTGAGGATTGCCAGCATCGAAATGGCACGCGTGGCGATTTCGCCATTGGCATGGCGCTGCGGCCCCCACCCCTGGCTGATAAATGCCGGTTTGGTGCTACCGATTTCACGAGCAAGTTTGATGATTTTATCTGCCGGGATACCGGTAATTTGCGAGGCCCATTCCGGTGTTTTGGCAACACCGTCTGGCCCGTCACCCAGAATATACGCTTTGTAGTGACCATTTTTCGGCGCGCTGGCAGGCAACGTTTTTTCGTCGTAGCCGACACAATATTTGTCGAGGAATTCCTGATCAACCAGGTTTTCGGTGATCATGACATACGCCAGACCGTTAACCAGTGCCGCATCTGTTCCCGGACGAATCGGGATCCATTCATCTTCGCGTCCGGCGCCCGTATCGGTATAGCGCGGATCGATAATGATCATACGTGCATTTGATTTTTGCCGCGCCTGCTCCAGGTAATAAGTCACCCCGCCGCCGCTCATACGCGTCTCGCCAGGGTTGTTACCAAACAGCACCACCAGTTTACTGTTTTCGATATCTGACGGACTGTTGCCATCGGCCCAGCCGCCATAGGTATAGTTCAAACCTTCGGCTATTTGCGCCGAGGAGTAGTCACCATAATGGTTCAGATAACCGCCGCAGCAGTTCATCAAACGCGCTACCAGAGTATTTCCCGGCGGCCAAGAACGGGTCATGGTGCCGCCCAGCGTACCGGTACCATAGTTCAGATAGATGGATTCGTTACCGTACTCTTTTATCAGGCGCTGCATATTCGTGGCGATGATATCGTAGGCTTCTTCCCAACTAATACGCTCAAACTTACCTTCGCCACGAGCACCTACTCGTTTCATCGGATATTTCAGGCGGTCGGGATTGTAAACGCGGCGACGCATAGAACGCCCACGCAGGCACGCGCGCACCTGGTGCAGTCCTTCGTAATTGTCATCCCCGGTATTATCCGTTTCGACATATTTGATTTCGCCGTCCACTACATGCATACGCAGTGGACAGCGGCTGCCACAGTTAACAGTACAGGCGCTCCATATCACCTTTTCGTCTGAATTTGCCGGAGCGACACTATTAGCAGCGTGCGCAATCCGGCTAAAGGGTAATGTTAAAGCGCTGCTGGCCATCGCCAGGCCGCCGATCGCTGTCGTTTTTACCAAACCACGGCGACTCACCTCAGCAGCCAATACCGCATCAGGAATTTTCGTTTTCATAATGGCTCACTCAAGCTTGCTTACGATTGATTCCAGTAACAAACCGTCTTATGTAATTATTTTCATAGCGGCACGCTATATAGGTTTGTATACATCGAATAATTTGAAAATCAACGGGATAGGTAGATTTTCACTCGAAAGTAGTATTGCGCTTAAGTCAGCTGTAATTATTGTTTGGTATCAAAGGGAGATAAAAAAAGCGCCCGCAGGCGCTTTTTAGATTCAGAATAGTTGGATATTAGCCGATATATTCCAGTCCGTTCATATACGGGCGCAGAACTTCTGGTACTTCAATACGACCATCAGCCTGCTGATAGTTTTCCATTACCGCAACCAGCGTACGACCAACAGCCAGACCAGAACCGTTCAGGGTATGAACCAGACGGGTTTTCTTGTCAGACTTACTGCGGCAACGTGCCTGCATACGACGCGCCTGGAAATCCCAGACGTTGGAGCAGGAAGAGATCTCGCGGTAGGTATTCTGCGCCGGGATCCATACTTCCAGGTCGTAAGTTTTGCAAGCGCCAAAGCCCATGTCGCCAGTGCAAAGGATGATTTTGCGGTACGGCAGGCCCAGCAGTTGCAGGACTTTCTCCGCATGACCAGTCATCTCTTCAAGTGCCGCCATTGAATCTTCCGGACGCACGATCTGAACCATTTCAACTTTGTCGAACTGGTGCATACGAATCAGACCACGGGTATCACGACCATAAGAACCGGCTTCAGAACGGAAGCATGGGGTATGAGCGGTCATTTTGATCGGCAGATCATCTTCATCGATGATTTCACCGCGAACCAGGTTGGTCAGCGGAACTTCTGCAGTTGGGATCAGCGCGTAGTTACTGGTATCAGCTTCTTCTTCCAGCGGACGAGTATGGAACAGATCGCCAGCAAACTTCGGCAACTGGCCCGTACCGTACAGCGTATCCTGGTTAACCAGGTACGGGACATAGTTTTCGCTATAGCCATGCTGCTCGGTGTGCAGGTCCAGCATAAACTGCGACAGTGCGCGGTGCATGCGAGCGATCTGCCCTTTCATCACCACAAAGCGCGAACCTGTCAGCTTAACCGCTGCCGCAAAGTCGAGGCCGGAGTGCATTTCACCCAGCGTCACGTGGTCACGAACTTCGAAGTCAAATTCACGCGGGGTACCCCAGCGGCTGACTTCAACGTTGTCATTTTCATCTTTACCAACCGGCACTTCATCTGCAGGCAGGTTAGGGATTGTCAGCGCGATATCGCGAATTTCAGCCTGTAAAGCATCCAGCTCGGCTTTTGCTGCATCCAGCTCTTCGCCCAGTTTGTTCACTTCCAGACGTAAAGGCTCGATATCTTCCCCGCGCGCTTTCGCCTGGCCGATGGATTTCGATCGAGAGTTACGCTCTGCTTGCAGGTTTTCCGTTTTGACCTGCAATACTTTACGACGCTCTTCAAGAGCGCCCAGCTTATCTACATCCAGCTTAAAGCCCCGGCGTGCCAGTTTTTCAGCGACTGCGTCTGGCTCATTACGCAGCAGATTGGGATCGAGCATGCTTATCCTGTGCTTATCGAATTAAATGGGAGATGTGGCCACAGCCTGCGACCACAGGGATACAGTAACAACATTACCGCAACGATAACATTAACGGTAGCGTTTTATGGGGCTATTTTGATCCTGTTCAGCCAGCCAGGCGAGCTTTTCGCCAATCTTGCCTTCAAGGCCTCTGTTTGTCGGGAAATAATAGCGCGTTTGTGCTATTTCCGGCGGGAAGTAAACCTCACCGGCAGCATAAGCGTTTGCTTCATCGTGGGCGTAACGATATTCCTGCCCGTAGCCCATTTCCTTCATCAGTTTGGTTGGCGCATTACGCAGGTGTACCGGCACGTCATAATCCGGACGTTCACGGGCATCGGCGAGCGCGGCTTTAAACGCGGTGTAGACAGCGTTACTTTTTGGCGCACAAGCGAGATAAACAATCGCCTGGGCAATGGCGCGTTCACCTTCTGCCGGACCTACGCGGGTAAAGCAATCCCAGGCCGCAATCGCCACCTGCATTGCCCGCGGATCGGCATTACCGATATCTTCTGAAGCAATCGCCAGGCAGCGACGTGCGACATATAACGGATCACCGCCCGCAGTAATAATCCGCGCATACCAGTAAAGCGCTGCATCGGGTGCGCTACCGCGTACCGATTTATGCAGCGCGGAAATCAGATCGTAAAAGCGATCACCTTTGTTATCAAAACGAGCGCTACGCTCACCAGCAATTTCGGTGAGTAACTCAGGCTTCAGGACACGTTTGCCGCTGTCATCGACTTCGGCCATATCCGCCATCATTTCCAGCGTATTTAACGCCCGGCGCGCGTCGCCATTCACCAGTTCAGCAATCGCGCGGCGTGTTTCATCTGGCAGAACAATATCCTGCCCACCGTAGCCGCGGGTTTTGTCTTCCATCGCCTGAGTCAGTACCTGCTCTATATCCTCGGTGGTCAGGGATTTGAGCAAATAGACACGAGCACGGGAAAGCAGCGCCGAATTAAGCTCAAACGACGGGTTTTCAGTGGTTGCGCCAATAAACGTGATGGTGCCATCTTCAATGTGCGGCAGAAACGCATCCTGTTGGCTTTTATTAAAGCGATGCACTTCATCAACAAACAAAATGGTACGGCGACCGGCATTGCGGTTTTGCCGCGCGCGCTCTATCGCTTCGCGAATTTCTTTCACGCCAGAAGTGACAGCAGAAATACGTTCCACATCAGCATTTGCATAGCGGGCGATCACTTCGGCAAGGGTAGTTTTACCGGTACCTGGCGGCCCCCAGAGGATCATGGAATGCAGATGTCCGGCTTCGATAGCGCGCGGCAACGGCTTCCCCGCAGCCAGCAAATGTTGCTGGCCAATATACTGTGCTAAATTTTCTGGCCGCATACGTGCGGCCAGAGGTTGAAAAGTATTATCCGAAAAATCGAGCGACAGATTGCTCACTCAGGTGCCTCTACTTACGTTGATCATCTACCGTTACGCCTTGCGGCGGGGTAAAGGTAAATTTCGCTGCATCCACAGCACCGTTTTGCTGGGATTTCAGCTGATAACTGCTGCGTTGATCGTCCTGTTCCACCGCGCTGAATTGATGGATGGTGCCATCACGGCCCACGTTAATAGTGAACTGCTTCAGATTGCCATTGCTGGCTTTCGGCGTCAGAACAAAGTCATCGCCGTTCTGTTTGATGTTGTACTGCTGCCAGTCGCTGGACTGGTTACGTGCGATCAGCATAAATGGCGTATTCCCGGTGGCATCTTTCAGCCAGGTCGCCGTAGCCTGTTCAACAAACGGGTTATAGAACCACAGTGTTTTACCATCAGAAACCAGAATGCTTTCATCAGGTTGAGTCATATGCCAGTTGAATAAATTAGGGCGTTTGACCCACAAATCACCCTGACCTTCCTGCACCGCAGCACCGCTACCGTCAGTTACTTTTTGCGTAAAGCTGGCGTGAAAGCTGCTGACTTTGTCCAGACGGCTTTTCAGATCGCTTGCGGCATCAGCCCAAACACTGGACGCCACTAAACTTGAGAGTAATGCACAGGTGATGGCAATTTTTTTCATCATTGTTCCTCAAATTACGTCACTCCCGATCGGGAGTTCCCTCTACTCTCTATTCCAGGCTAATAATCAGCTTGAGGAAAGAAGAAAATACTGAATTTTCAGTTGATAGAGTGCCGGATGCGACGCTATCGCGTCTTATCCGGCCTACGATGCACTAATTAGTCAAACGGTGGCGGGGCCAGCACTTCACGATTACCGTTGTGTCCCTGCTCGCTGACGATCCCTTGCGCTTCCATCTGTTCAACAATGCGTGCTGCACGGTTGTAACCGATGCGGAACTGACGCTGAACACCAGAAATAGACGCTTTGCGTTTTTCAGTGACAAACGCCACCGCCTGATCGAATAGCGGATCCAGTTCTTCAGCACCGTCGAAACCACCAGCTCCGCCTTCGCTTTCGCTGTCGGAGGTGATGCCATCTACATACTGCGGACGACCACGCGCTTTCCAGTCCTGCACCACGGCATGAACTTCCTGATCGCGAACAAAAGCACCATGGACACGTACCGGCATGGTTGAGTTCGGCCCGGAGTAAAGCATATCCCCCATACCAAGCAGTGATTCCGCGCCAGCCTGATCAAGAATGGTACGTGAGTCGATCTTGCTGGATACGGTAAAGGCGATACGGGTTGGAATGTTCGCTTTAATCAGCCCCGTAATAACATCCACCGAAGGGCGCTGCGTTGCCAGCACGAGGTGAATACCTGCGGCACGGGCTTTTTGCGCCAGACGCGCAATCAACTCTTCCACTTTTTTACCTACCGTCATCATCAGGTCGGCAAATTCATCCACCAGCACTACAATGTACGGCTCTTTTTTCAGCACTGGATGCTGGGCATCCATACTGTCACCTGGCTTCCAGTACGGGTCTGGAATCGGACGCATCATTCGGTCCGCTTCAGCAATTTTTTCGTTATACCCCGCAAGATTACGCACTCCCAGTGCCGACATCAGCTTATAACGGCGTTCCATTTCATTTACGCACCAGCGCAGAGCGTTGGCAGCATCTTTCATGTCGGTAACGACTTCCGTTAACAGATGCGGGATGCCTTCATAAACCGAAAGCTCCAGCATTTTCGGGTCGATCATAATGAAACGAACATCTTCCGGCTGCGCTTTATAGAGCATGCTCAGGATCATGGCGTTTACTCCCACCGACTTACCGGAACCAGTGGTCCCCGCAACCAGCAAGTGAGGCATTTTAGCCAGATCGGCTACGACCGGATCGCCTGCGATATCTTTACCCAAAACAATCGTCAGCGGCGATGGGTTATCACGGAACTTCGCGTTATCCAGCACTTCGCGCAGATAAACGGTTTGTCGTTTTTTGTTCGGCAACTCCAGACCTACGTAAGGTTTGCCAGGAATGACTTCAACCACACGCACCGCCACGGTCGACAATGAACGGGCAAGGTCTCGTGACAGGTTAGAAATACGTGCTGCTTTTACGCCCGGCGCCAGGTTCAACTCAAAACGGGTGATTACAGGCCCTGGTGAATAATTGACCACATCAGCTTTAATGCGGAAATCGGCCAGCCGTGCTTCTACCAGACGCGCCATTTGCTCAAGCGCAAAGGTATCTACTGGCTCAACTTCGCTTGGCGGTGGTGTCAGCAAATCCAGCGAGGGTAGTGGCGTCGTTGGTTTATGCAACGGACGGCTATCACCGTTGCGCATTAACAACGGATGAAGCAGGGTATCCTGCGGCTGTGGCGCCACCGGTTGCTGCAGCTGCTGATATTGCTGCTGTGGCGCTACCGGTTGCTGCGGCTGCTGATATTGCGGCTGCGGCGCTACTGGCTGCTGCGGCTGTTGATACTGCGGCTGCGGCGCCACCGGTTGTTGCGGCTGCTGATACTGCTGCTGCGGCGCCACCGGTTGTTGCGGCTGTTGATACTGCGACTGCGGCGCCACCGGTTGTTGCGGCTGCTGATACTGCTGCTGCGGCGCTACCGGTTGCTGTGGCTGCTGATACTGCTGCTGCGGCGCTACCGGTTGCTGTGGTTCAACAATGGGCGTAAACAGTGGCTCGTGTGGGCCATCATCCACCAACGCTTTCATCGGTGAAAATTCAAAATCATTCAGCGAGAATGGATTTGCTCCCGCAGGTTGTTCACCGGAATAACGTTGCTGCTGAGTCTGGGCAAACTGACGAGCCAGTTCAGCCTCCGCCGCTGCATCTTCATCTTCAGGGTTAACTGGCGCATCATGCTGATACTGTTCACCATAGCGTTGCTGCTGTGCCTGGGCAAACTGACGTGCCAACTCATCTTGCTGCATCGCATCGATTTCATCATCGTTATACTGATCGCCAGAATCGTATTGATTGCGCTGCGCTTCGCGAGCTTTCTCTTCGGCGGCTCGTTGTGAAGGTAGTTTAATGCCATACGATGCCAGTTCACGACGAGTCGGAACACGAATACGCTTTGGTCGTGGCAACTGCGGGCCTATCCCCTCTTTCACTTGTGGTCGAGGTCCACCGCTATTTGCCAGGCTAAAAACAGGTGCAGCAACCGTTGCTGTGGCCCCCGTCGCCAGAGTCGCTTTCTTCACGCCCGATGCCAGCGGCGAAACACCAGCCACGGCTTCTACCGGAGGGACTGCGGCAGCAGTCGGCGATGACTGAACAGATTTAGCTGACTGAACAGGTCTAACAGGCTCAGGTTCTTTAACTGGTTCAGGAATAGGCTGATACCAGGCGGCGAGCTGCTCACGTTCGCGCGCACGCTTCTCTTCAACTTCTTCAAAGTAGTAAAGCGGCGGACGCGCAGGTTTTGTTTCTTCAACAACCGGTTCAGGTTCTACAACAGGCGGCTGTTCAACCGGTTGCGGCTGTTGACGCAACGTCTCCTGAACGGCTGGCTGCTGGTAGGTTTGCTCAGGCTGGTATGTAGACTGCGCCGCAAAAGTGGATTGTGTCCCCTCGGCTTGCCACCCGTTATCAGCCACTGGTTGTTCAGGCACTGGTGCATAATAGGGTTGTTGAACAGGTTGTTCTGCAGCAGGCGCATAATATGGCTGCTGAACCGACTGTTCAGGCACTGGCGCATAATAGGGTTGTTGAACAGGTTGTTCCGCAGCTGGCGCATAATATGGCTGCTGTGACTGCACAGGTTGTTGCGGATAACCTTCCGGCGCTGGAGCAATGACCGGCTCGCCCGTTTGCGGCCCTGGCGCAGGCTGCCAGGCAACAGCAGGTTGAGCAGGTGGAACATCAACCGACGCAACAGGCGGCGTCTGAGTAACAGGCCCAACCGGAGCAGCCCAGCTTTGCGTCGCCGTGGTAGCAGCAGCAACTGCAGCAACAGGTTCGGTAATTGGTGCACCGTTTAATAATGGATCGTATTCGTCATATTCTGGCTGCGTTGCACGGTTGCCCGAAAAGAGGACATCATCAGGATCAGCGGCTACGCCGCGCGCAGTGTAGGTAATGTCGTCTTCATCATCCATCCGCTTACCCGAGAACAATGCAGCGTCTGTTTGCCGCCCCATCGGATTGATGAATTTTTCCGCCAGACGTTTACGACGCGCTAACGCGCCACGAAGAATACGAGCACGGCGCGATTCATGCTGTTTGCCGTTTTTCTCGTCTTCATACTCTTCGTCGTCTTCATACTCTTCTTCATCAACCCAGGTATCATCGCGACGAGTGCGGTTACTGGCGAAAGTGAGGATGTTTAAAATCCAGCCCCCCAGTTTTTCGGCAATGGTCACCCAGGACCAGCCGGTAAACAGCGTCAGGCCAGCCGCCCAAACACAGAGCAGCGCAATGGTCCCACCACTGCTGTGCAACAGCGGCTGCAGCGTAGTGCTTAATAAACTACCGATTACACCACCGGAGGCAAAATACCAGATGTCGTCCGCGTTGATTGCCGCAAGGCCACAGGACGTAAGGATAAGCGCCAGCACGCCAATAATTCGTAGTGAAACGGCGAAATAGTCAACATACTCATCGCTGGACTGATGACGCCAGGCAAACCAACAGCCGCCAACAATAATGACCGGGATGGTGTAAGCCATCACGCCAAAAATGAAGAACAGCGTATCTGCCAGCCACGCGCCAGGCGTCCCGCCTAAATTATGGATAGGCTCATGCCAGGCCGTTTGCGACCAGCTGGGGTCCGAAGGGTTAAAGCTTAATAAGGCTGCCATCAACCAGACGGCAAACAGGACAATAAGAATCAGCAACGCCTCCAGAAGTCGGCGCCCGCTGCTTAACTTTGTCAATGTGACTTCTTTGTCTTCAGTGTATTCCTGGCTCAAGAAAGGCTCTCCAGGTTACAGGCTTTTCCTGCCCGATGCTAAAACGGACAACAGCACCAGGTTACCCCAGTACTGTTGCTGTATGGATTAACAGGAGTGTAATCAAAATACGCTTATTTTGCACCTGTTCCGTGTTAGCGCGTCTTAATAACCAGACGATTACTCTGCTTGACTTCTTCCATAACAACATATGTCCGTGTGTCATTGACGCCAGGCAGACGCAGCAGGGTTTCCCCTAGCAGCTTACGATAAGCTGACATATCCGGCACGCGTGTTTTCAACAGGTAGTCGAAATCACCGGATACTAAATGACACTCCTGAATTTCTTCAAGTTTTTGCACAGCAGTATTGAATTGTTCAAACACATCCGGAGCGCCACGATTCAGAGTAATCTCAACGAATACCAGAAGTGATGCATCCAGATAATGCGGGTTCAACAGCGCCGTATAGCCCTGAATAAACCCTTGTCTTTCCAGCCGACGCACACGCTCAAGGCACGGCGTTGGGGAAAGTCCCACACGTTTAGAAAGCTCGACGTTAGAAATACGCCCATCCTTTTGCAACTCATTAAGAATGTTACGATCGATACGGTCGAGATCTTTGCCAGGGCGCTTCTTGCTATCTACCATTATTATTGTCTCTCTGTATTCCTTCCCTACTCCTGTCTGACCCTGAAGACATCACTGTTCAGAGTCGCTACCTGTCACGATAGACCGAAATCATTAAGATTCACGGCTCGCAATGCCTGGGTCTACGGTGAGAAGACCGTTGCCTTGAGGCAGCTATCGACATCACGAATGGCGTCTGTCCACGCCATGCGTAGATTTCACTAGCACGGTAAACATGGTATTTACATGCATGATTATGCGCACATAACAATACTGTTTTTTTCTTCCTCGAATGTTTTCGCAAAACACCAGGTGATTGTCAAAGCAAAACATCGTTTTTTAGTACAACATGCCAGTTATTCATTAACAGTGACGTTTAATCATCATTTAATCGGCTTGTAAACCGGAAAAATTAAGTAGCAGACGTGATAATGACGGGAGAATGACAGGAGAATTTGACACGATTATCGCTTTTGACGATTGCACAAATCGTTAACAAAATCGTCATACTCTTTTTTTACGTCTGTAAATTCCCTACAATCCTGCCCATTGTCTGCCAACAACTATGGGGATCTCATGGGCACGACCAAACACAGTAAACTGCTTATCCTGGGCTCAGGCCCGGCGGGATATACCGCTGCTGTCTACGCGGCACGCGCCAACCTGCAACCGGTGCTGATTACCGGCATGGAAAAAGGCGGCCAGCTGACGACGACCACTGAAGTAGAAAACTGGCCAGGAGATCCAAATGATCTGACCGGCCCGTTGCTCATGGAACGCATGCATGAACATGCTACCAAGTTTGAAACTGAAATTATTTTTGACCACATCAATAAAGTGGATTTGCAGAATCGTCCGTTCCGCCTGACTGGCGATAACGGCGAATATACCTGCGATGCGCTGATTATTGCCACCGGGGCTTCTGCACGCTATCTCGGCCTGCCCTCTGAAGAAGCCTTTAAAGGCCGTGGGGTTTCTGCCTGTGCAACCTGCGATGGATTTTTCTATCGCAATCAGAAAGTGGCGGTCATCGGCGGTGGCAATACCGCAGTTGAAGAGGCGCTGTATCTGTCTAACATCGCTTCCGAAGTACATTTGATCCACCGCCGCGATGGTTTCCGTGCGGAAAAAATCCTCATTAAGCGTCTTATGGACAAAGTGGAGAACGGCAACATCATTCTGCACACCAACCGTACGCTGGAAGAAGTGATCGGCGATCAGATGGGCGTCACTGGCGTTCGTCTGCGCGATACGCAAAACAGCGATAATATCGAGTCTCTCGACGTTGCTGGTCTGTTTGTTGCTATCGGTCACAGTCCGAACACGGCTATTTTTGAAGGACAACTGGAACTGGAAAACGGCTACATCAAAGTGCAGTCGGGTATTCATGGTAATGCCACCCAGACCAGCATTCCGGGCGTCTTTGCCGCAGGTGACGTGATGGATCATATTTATCGCCAGGCCATTACTTCTGCCGGTACAGGCTGCATGGCAGCACTTGATGCGGAACGCTACCTCGACGGTTTAGCTGATGCAAAATAATTTTACAAATCAGTAACAAAAGTAAAGAAGGCGACACCATACGACTATGGGTCGCCTTTATTTTTTCCCCGTTGTAACATTGCTCTGCAAATAATTCTGATAACTCACCTGCTAAGCGTGCAATGAATAAATCCCGTCAAAAAGAGTTAACCCGCTGGTTAAAACAGCAAAGCGTCATCTCCCAACGTTGGCTGAATATTTCTCGTCTGCTGGGCTTTGTGAGCGGCATATTAATAATTGCCCAGGCCTGGTTTATGGCGCGAATTCTGCAACATATGATCATGGAGAACATCCCCCGAGAAGCCTTGCTGCTTCCCTTTACCTTGCTGGTGATGACCTTTGTGCTGCGTGCATGGGTGGTCTGGTTACGCGAACGGGTGGGCTATCACGCCGGGCAACATATTCGTTTTGCCATCCGCCGCCAGGTTCTTGACCGTTTGCAGCAGGCGGGGCCTGCCTGGATTCAGGGCAAACCTGCGGGGAGCTGGGCGACGCTGGTGCTCGAGCAAATTGACGATATGCATGATTACTACGCTCGCTACCTACCGCAAATGGCGCTGGCAGTCTCAGTGCCACTACTGATTGTCGTCGCAATTTTCCCTTCTAACTGGGCCGCGGCACTTATTTTACTCGGCACTGCACCGTTAATTCCGTTGTTTATGGCTTTAGTTGGGATGGGTGCTGCCGATGCTAACCGACGCAACTTTCTCGCGCTTGCTCGCTTAAGCGGGCATTTTCTCGATCGTCTGCGCGGCATGGAAACCCTGCGTATTTTTGGTCGTGGCGAGGCTGAAATTGAAAGTATCCGTTCGGCTTCGGAAGATTTTCGCCAACGGACCATGGAAGTATTACGCCTGGCGTTTTTATCCTCCGGTATTCTTGAATTCTTTACCTCGCTGTCGATTGCCCTGGTCGCGGTGTACTTTGGTTTCTCTTATCTTGGTGAGCTGGATTTCGGTCACTACAGCACGGGCGTGACGTTGTCTGCGGGCTTCCTTGCGTTGATCCTCGCCCCCGAGTTTTTCCAGCCGTTACGTGATCTCGGCACGTTTTATCATGCCAAAGCCCAGGCTGTTGGCGCGGCTGACAGCCTGAAAACATTTATGGAAACACCGCTCGCCCATCCACAGCGTGGTGACGTTGAGTTAACGTCTACCGAACCAGTGACCATTGAAGCCAAAGATCTGTTTATCACATCGCCTGAAGGTAAAACACTGGCTGGCCCGCTGAACTTTACACTACCTGCAGGCAAACGTGCGGTACTGGTGGGACGAAGCGGATCCGGGAAAAGTTCACTATTAAATGCGCTTTCCGGTTTTCTCTCTTATCAAGGCTCGCTGCAAATCAACGGCATTGAATTGCGGGATTTATCCCCGGAATCATGGCGAAAACATCTCTCATGGGTTGGCCAGAATCCGCAATTACCCGCGGCAACAGTACGAGACAATGTGCTGCTGGCACGACCGGATGCCAGCGAGCAAGAGTTACAAACGGCCCTGGATAACGCCTGGGTCAGTGAGTTTCTGCCGCTCCTGCCGCAAGGTATCGATACTCCCGTGGGCGATCAGGCAGCTCGCCTTTCCGTAGGTCAGGCACAACGTGTGGCCGTAGCGCGTGCATTACTTCATCCCTGCTCACTGTTATTACTGGATGAACCTGCAGCCAGCCTCGATGCACACAGCGAGCAGCGTGTGATGCAGGCGCTAAACGCTGCCTCGCAGCGCCAGACAACGCTGATGGTCACCCACCAGTTAGAAAATCTCGCCGACTGGGACGTCATTTGGGTGATGCAGGATGGCCAAATTATCGAGCAAGGTTGTTACGCTGATTTAAGCGTGGCTAACGGTCCATTCGCCACGTTGCTGGCCCACCGTCAGGAGGAGATTTAAATGCGCGCGTTACTTCCTTATCTGGCTCTATATAAGCGTCATAAGTGGATGTTAAGCCTTGGTATTGTGCTGGCAATTGTCACACTGCTCGCCAGTATCGGCTTGTTGACGCTTTCTGGTTGGTTCCTCTCCGCTTCGGCAGTGGCGGGAGTTGCAGGACTGTACAGCTTTAACTACATGCTGCCTGCCGCAGGTGTACGTGGCGCGGCAATCACCCGCACTGCCGGGCGTTATTTTGAACGTCTGGTAAGTCACGACGCGACTTTCCGCGTGTTGCAGCATCTGCGCATTTACACCTTCAGCAAATTGCTGCCCCTCTCCCCTGCCGGACTGGCGCGCTATCGTCAGGGCGAATTGCTCAACCGCGTGGTGGCGGATGTTGATACGCTCGATCATCTTTACCTGCGCGTTATCTCGCCGCTGGTGGGCGCTTTTGTGGTGATTATGGTGGTGACAATCGGGTTAAGTTTCCTTGATTTCACCCTCGCCTTTACGCTGGGCGGCATTATGTTACTGACGCTTTTCCTGATGCCACCGCTGTTTTATCGTGCGGGGAAAAGCACCGGGCAAAATCTGACTCATCTTCGCGGGCAGTATCGCCAACAGTTAACCGCTTGGCTGCAAGGGCAAGCTGAACTGACCATTTTTGGTGCCAGCGATCGTTATCGTACGCAGTTAGAGAACACCGAAATTCAGTGGCTGGAAGCGCAACGTCGTCAGTCCGAACTGACTGCGCTCTCGCAGGCAATTATGCTGTTGATTGGCGCGCTGGCGGTGATTCTGATGCTATGGATGGCCTCCGGCGGCGTTGGCGGTAATAGCCAGCCAGGCGCGTTAATTGCGCTGTTTGTCTTCTGTGCATTGGCTGCATTCGAAGCCCTGGCCCCGGTGACAGGTGCATTTCAGCATCTGGGGCAAGTTATTGCTTCTGCCGTGCGTATCACTGACTTAACGGACCAAAAACCAGAAGTGACCTTCCCGGATACTCAGTCTGCCGTTCCTGAGCAGGTTTCCCTGACATTACGGGATGTTGCGTTCACTTATCCGGAACAATCCCAACAAGCGCTCAAAGGGATTTCTCTTCAGGCAAACGCCGGAGAACATATTGCGATTCTCGGGCGAACCGGATGCGGCAAATCAACGTTGTTACAACTGCTAACCCGCGCATGGGACCCACAACAGGGTGAGATTTTGCTTAACGGCAGCCCGATCTCTGACCTGAATGAATCGACATTGCGCCAGACCATCAGCGTTGTGCCACAGCGAGTGCATCTGTTTAGCGCCACACTGCGCGATAATCTGTTACTCGCCGCACCTGGCGCTGCTGATGAGACTCTTGCTGAAATTCTCCGTCGCGTCGGTCTGGAGAAACTACTCGAAGACACAGGGCTCAACAGTTGGTTGGGAGAAGGCGGACGTCAGCTTTCCGGCGGCGAACTGCGTCGTCTGGCTATCGCCCGTGCGCTATTGCACGATGCGCCGTTAGTATTGCTGGATGAACCAACCGAAGGCTTAGATGCCACGACTGAAAGTCAGATCCTCGAATTACTGGCTGAAATGATGCGTGAGAAAACGCTATTGATGGTTACACATCGGCTGCGTGGACTTTCACATTTTCAGCAAATAATAGTGATGGACAACGGGCAAATTATTGAACAAGGTACCCATGCAGAACTGCTTGCCAGACAGGGGCGTTATTACCAGTTTAAGCAGGGTTTGTAAGCTATTATTGAACGATCCGACTTGCGTAGTGGAGTTTTGCAGTCATGCGCCTGGTTCAGCTTTCTCGCCATTCAATAGCCTTCCCTTCCCCGGAGGGCGCATTACGTGAGCCTAACGGTCTGCTGGCGCTGGGAGGCGATCTTAGCCCTGCTCGGCTACTCATGGCTTATCAGCGCGGTATTTTCCCGTGGTTTTCTCCTGGCGATCCTATTCTCTGGTGGTCGCCTGATCCACGTGCGGTTTTATGGCCAGAATCACTGCATATCAGCCGCAGCATGAAACGTTTTCATAAGCGCTCTCCCTATCGCGTCACGCTGAATTACGCGTTTGGTCAGGTCATTGAAGGCTGCGCCAGCGATCGCGAAGAAGGGACCTGGATTACGCGTGACGTCGTCGAAGCCTACCATCGTCTTCACGAGTTGGGCCATGCCCATTCCATAGAAGTGTGGCGTGAAGGCGAAATTGTCGGCGGCATGTACGGCGTGGCGCAGGGAACACTGTTTTGTGGCGAGTCGATGTTCAGCCGCATGGAGAATGCCTCGAAAACGGCGCTCCTGGTTTTTTGTGACGAATTTATCCGCCACGGCGGCAAGCTTATCGACTGCCAGGTATTAAATGACCATACGGCCTCGCTTGGTGCCTGCGAAATCCCTCGCCGGGATTACCTCAATTATCTCAATCAACTGCGCCCCGAACGGTTACCAAATAATTTCTGGGTACCACGGCGATTGTTTTCACCACAAGAATGAATGTTTTCGGCACATTTCTCCCCAGAGTGTTATAATTGCGGTCGCAGAGTTGGTTATGCTCATTACTCCGCTGCCGATAAGGAATTTTTCGCGTCAGGTAACGCCCACCGTTTATCTCACCGCTCCCTTATACGTTGCGCTTATAGTGCGGCTTAGCCGTGTGTTTTCGGAGTTATGTGCCAAACCTGTTTGTTGCGAATTAGCGCACAAATCTTTACTTATTTACAGAACTTCGGCATTATCTTGCCGGTTCAAATTACGGTAGTGATACCCCAGAGGATTAGATGGCCAAAGAAGACAATATTGAAATGCAAGGTACCGTTCTTGAAACGTTGCCTAATACCATGTTCCGCGTAGAGTTAGAAAACGGTCACGTGGTTACTGCACACATCTCCGGTAAAATGCGCAAAAACTACATCCGCATCCTGACGGGCGACAAAGTGACTGTTGAACTGACCCCGTACGACCTGAGCAAAGGCCGCATTGTCTTCCGTAGTCGCTGATTGTTTTACCGCCTGATGGGCGAAGAGAAAGAACGAGTAAAAGGTCGGTTTAACCGGCCTTTTTTGCGTTTGGAGTTACGGGGAATAAATACTGGAGGATGGTGAGTTAAGTTTGAAAACTGCCTGTACGGCAGTGAACAACGGCGACGAAACAACAGCTTCGTTATCGCATTTCTAAGCTGCCTGTACGGCAGTGAACATCATATCGCGGGTAATATTTGATAATTGAACTTTCTAAGCTGCCTGTACGGCAGTGAACAGTTAATTGCGGTTACTCCAATGCGCGTACACTTTCTAAGCTGCCTGTACGGCAGTGAACCCCGCTTTTCGCTAATTCCATTGCTGGTGCCGTTTCTAAGCTGCCTGTACGGCAGTGAACGTTTACCGCCCCGCAGAGGCGCTGGCAGATCTTTTCTAAGCTGCCTGTACGGCAGTGAACGATTACTAATACGTCCACAATGTCGCCGTTCTTTTCTAAGCTGCCTGTACGGCAGTGAACATGCGCGCGCGGTGTTCAGCGCCTGCGTGAATTTTCTAAGCTGCCTGTACGGCAGTGAACAATACATGTTGAGCCACGGAAGGTCTTTTTAATTTCTAAGCTGCCTGTACGGCAGTGAACTTCAGTGTCAATAATTTAGTATGCATAGAATTTTTCTAAGCTGCCTGTACGGCAGTGAACATTGCGTGGGCGAGACTGGAGGAGATGAAAGATTTCTAAGCTGCCTGTACGGCAGTGAACTGGAATAATAGCAGACTATCCGATTGATTTACTGTTAAAACTTACAAAGTCGCAGATTTAAACCCTTTTTCCAGACTTCAAAACAGCAATAAACAAAATCAATGAGTTACATTTCAACCTAAAAAAAGGGTCGATTTGGTACTTCTTCAATCTCATATTTTATGCATAGCTTTTGATAAACAATTGAACAGAACACATACGGTCATAATCTCCGTCACGCAAACAGCGTGTTCATTGCGTAACCAAACGAATCAATCTCTATAAATTCTTCTTGACCGTTTTACTCCAACTCCCTATAGTAGCGCCCCGTTGCCACCCATGAGGTCAGGCAGCAAAACAATTTGGTGAGGTGTCCGAGTGGCTGAAGGAGCACGCCTGGAAAGTGTGTATACGGCAACGTATCCGGGGTTCGAATCCCCGCCTCACCGCCATATTTTAAGAAGAGCTCGTACGAAAGTACGGGCTTTTTTTTCGCATATTGCACAGCCTGGCGGGGATGAGAAGCCCGGACCCGGGTTCGACAACTGGCGCCAGCCAGTTGGACAGACCGCGAACGCAGTGAACGGGCTGCCCGCAGGGCGAGCGAAGCGAGTCAATCCCCGCCTCACCGCCATATTTTAAGAAGAGCTCGTACGAAAGTACGGGCTTTTTTTTCACATTGATGTGCCTTAAATAAAAAACACGTACTTCCTCTTCGAAAGTACGTGAAAATCAGTGGCTGATTACTATACCCACTAGTCGTAGGATACGGCAAATATGGCTTTGCTTTGGACTTCTCCTGGCTGTAGTGCTTCCTCATTCACGCGGACATATTTCGCGGTAATCGGGAAGGTGTACTGATTCTCAATGGCCGCCATTTTAGTTAGTTTGTTCATCAGAGTATCACCCAGCTTTAGCGGTGTCGTTTCGTTACCATTATAAATCTGGAACCCAACCCCCTTAGCACCATTAAGCGATGTATTTTTCAGAATGGTTCCACTATCATCCCATTCACCGCGCGCAACTTTAAAAGTTACTGGATTAGTCGTGACGTTATAAACACTGTCGCAATTTAAAACCAGATCTATAGAGCCTGATTTTGTATTATTGGCAGATTGCATCTCACTTATCGTTGTTTCTGGCATTCTTATTTCGTAAGTCGGTTGCGAGAAACTACAGGTTGTGGGTTTGTGTTTGATGCTAAATTCTATATTCTGAGTATAAGAAACATCACTATCTAATCGCCCACTAATCCAACATAAAAACCATTTTATGATACTATCATTGCAAGAGTTATCTGTTAGTATGCTAATGGCAGGACGCGGGATGGTTATCTTGTCGATATTGGTGGTTATTGTATGGTCTACTTTACTCGTTGGCCCAACATATTCTGCCTTAAGAGTGAACGGCTTGGTATTTATAACATCCTGAGTGTTATATTCTTTTGGAGAAGCATTCCAGGAATCGATTCCAGTAGAAACAGGGAATGCACTACTCTCAAGATTAAATTTCATAAAGATTGATTTCTGCGAATCAGACTCTTTAAGTTCAACAATATAATCTTTTAACGGTGTTGCATAATACATTTTATCGCTTGTTGCATTACATGTGAACGTATCAACTAAGTTTGTATTAATTACAGCCGTTACCGTTTCCTGTGCCATATCTAGTTCTATCGTTTGGCTTGCTGTTGTATTCGGCCCCAAAGTACATTTAGCCTGCCCCCAAAATGGCAAAGCCAGTAGAAACAAAAACCAATATTTCTTCATAAACAAATCCTTTAACGACAAATATAAACTTTATTCTCATCAATAACGTTATCAAAGGTAATAGTGCAGAATTGTTCCTGCTGTTTATTAACCGAGACGCGAATCGACGCGGGAACATCATTAGTGCGAATAAATATCCGACTTCCCTGTCCTACTAAGCCCACATTATTGCCACTTTCATCTTCAACCTCATAACCAAACGGCAACGGAGAGCCATCAGGTCGTTGGGAGATGAAATACCAGGGTTTGCGTTTATCAGTCTCAAACTGCGTCATCACTACCGCACCACGATAAGGAACGGTGTTTTTACGGTTACCCAGTAGCGCCACATCGCTTTTACTGTCGGCAATATCCAACATCAACGTATTTTCACGATACGGCGTCAGGTTGTCATAAATAGCGTAGCCTCTGCTATCCGTGGTCAGGTAACGATATCCCTGCACCGCCGCTCCCTCCAGTCCAGGCGCTTTGACAATGGCAAACGTATCGGAAAGTCTGGGAGCCAGTGCCACCCCGTCCGACCACGCGACTAAACCGCCTTGAATATTACCGCTAACCTGTTGATATTTTTTCGACTGGCTATAGCTGCCACCAATAGTCGCCAATGGCGCACGCCAGGTCAGGTTTCCACCTGCTGTTGTTTCGCTGCCCTGATGTTGATGGCTTAAGTTAGCCCCGTAGCTGAACTGATCGCGACTCCCCGCTACACCGCTGAGGCTGGTATTATTCGACCGATAGCCGTCTTTATCAAAAGTGGTCGAGTTAGAAACAAATAAATCTCGTCGTTTTTCAGTGATTCCATCGCCCCACGAGAAGGGAATTGAGAAATATAAGTTAATGCGTCTATCTTCGCGGTTATCTTCATCGTAGGTCTGGCTAACAGACAAGGTATAACTAAGACGTTCCCAGGAGTTCGAATAGCTGAGTTGATAATCTTTCCCTGTCCCGCTACGTTCCCAATAATCTCGCCATTGACCACTGACTGATAAATACCCCCACTTTTCCGGTAATGACTGGTTTATATTTACAGAAAAGCTGTTCTTACGACCAAAGTCGTACTGATAATAGTCGGCGATATCATAAACTGAGTCATCTTCTCGATTATAGCTTTTCCTGTTATTTGCCCACACGTGATCGTTAAAAGTACGATAATCCCGAGAAGAATAACGCCAGGCCGCCAGCGAAAATTGCGTTCCACTTTGAGAGAGATATTTGTTCCAGGCAATCTGATAACTTTGACCATTAAACACATCACCGTTATCTTGTTCACTATGGGAATGGGTAAAATCAACCGATACAGCACCAATCGGTGTATTCCATCCCGTGCCGAGAACAAACGATGAGTAATTATCAGACAACTGCGCGCCAGCATAGAGTGTCAGCAAATTATTAAGGCCATACTGATAGCTTCCCTGAATAAAATCTGACTGATCGCTGGCTCCCTCGATACGACTACGTCCGGCAGCAAATTCATATTTCGAAACGCCCGGTTGCAACATATTTGGTACAGATGAATAAGGTACACGATAACGCGACACCGAACCGTCAGCTTCTTTAACGGTAACTTCCAGATCTGCACCACCACCAGCGAGTTGCAAATCATCAATGGCGAATGGACCTGGCGGAACCTCTTTCTGGTAAACCACAAAGCCATTTTGTTCGATAGTGACAAGTGCGTTACTTTGGGCAACACCACGCACCACTGGAGTAAAATTCTGTTTAGAGTTCGGCAACATCTGCATATCGCGCCACAGGCGTACACCGCGAAAACGCACGGAATCAAAAACATCAGAACCGGTATACATTTCACCAGCACGCAATGTGCCAAGAATTTGTGGAATTCCGCGCTCCAGATATAACGTGTTACTCTTCCATTTACCGCTGCTCTCGTCACTTTTCGTATAATTGGCATTTGAATGCAACTGCCAGCCCAGAAGATTCAAACCACTATTCAGATTTAAATAGCTACTTTTATTATCTCCTCCGTGCTTATAATTACTGTAATACTGACTGGCATAATAAGACGTATATAATGCGTTAATCCCGCGATCCCATGCCTCAGGCGGGACATATCCGCGTTCATACTCAACGACATAGGCCTGGGGTACACTTAACTTCAGGTTAAAATGCCCAATATCATAGTCAACGCTGCCGCCCTGTACCGCTTCCCGAAGTGGTACACATTCTACGCTTTTATCGATATTAATTTCTTCAGTGAGGATACCTATTTGCTTTAACTGCTCCCAGGATAAACATGTTGCATCCGGATCATCTTTAATATCGACATTATAATGTCCGCGCCACTGATTATTCAGGTAAACATCCATATCATAGATACCGGGCATCGGCTTATCACTATCAATATGATAGTCAGAAATTTTTTCCCCATTTAATCCGCCAATCATAAAATGGGTGTCAAATGTTTCATCTTCCGCCCATGCAGACGAAGTTGCCAACACCGACAGGATAGCCAGCGTAATAGAATTAAGTTTAGACATAATCAATCCCTGATCTATTTGACGGTTTTTACTTTTTCACTCAAGTAGTTTCCATGATCATCAATCAGCGTAACATTGTACTGGCTAACAACGGAAGATGTGGTGACGGTCTGTTCTGACCAGGGTGCTAGTACCAGCGTTTCTTTATTTAATTTGGTATTACCTTTCAGTTCAGGAATAGTTATCCAGTTAGCTGAATTATTTTTTATATTAATACCATTACTGACAGTTCTTATATTCAGTCGAGAAAAACTTCCTTTATCGACACCAGCTATACCCTCCGGACGATAAATAAATTTGATGCGGTTTTGCATCGCGAATTTAATCTGGTTTTTACCTTCATTTTTCTCACTATTAGGTGGAATGTCCAGGACATTGAGAAAGAACAAGCTTTCGCGATCTTTTGGTAGGGTATTCGCCAATTTTTTGATTTTGAGTTGTTGTCCCTCGCCCCCTTTTACATGAGCGACCGGTGGCGTCAACACGAACGGGACGTGAATTTTTTCTGGAGGCTGGCTGGTATCGCCATCATCAATCCATGACTGAACCAGGGCGCTACGATTACCTTCATTCATTAACTGAACGGTAATCTCTTTTTTCTGTTCTGGATAAATAACACGAGTGCCGTAGATATAGATGCCACCCCACGCAGGCGTGACCATGCCGGCCAGCAAGAAGGCTATTAATTTTTTCATGATAACAATCCTTGTTATTGAAAATCGGCGACCGAAGCCGCCGATAAACACGGTATCAATCTGTCACGACAGTCATTGTCAGGGCAGAGTTAACCGAGCCAGCCTTCACTTCAGCACCTGCTTTTGCGTATTTCGCCCTGAAATTCAACTCATATTCATTAGTGTTGTTTTTTACTAAATGAATATAGTCATCACCTTTAATCTGTTGAGATTGACCGTCCGCCCCCTCATAATAGACAGCAAAACCAGCACCATTTTCTTCTGCGGTGTTACGAGTAATACCGCTATTGCCTACGTCAAATTGATCCCTGGAGAAAGTAATTTTAGGTGCATTGTCTCCCGTACATATAACTTTCAGCGGTAAAATTGTTGTATTTGAATAAGCGTCGTGAATATAGCCTGCATCCTTACCTTGAAATTGATCAGCCCCAATCTCGTTCATCGTAATTGTTGCAGTAGTTGATCCATCGAATTGACAAGTAGTTCCTGCGATATTACCGGTAATAATCAACTCGCCCTGTTGATTCCCTTCCGCAAAAGCCCCTGCACTCATAAAAAGAGAAGATAATACTGCAACTGCAATAATTGAACGTTTCATAGTCTATTCCTTAACTAATTTATTCCAGGTGATTAAGAGTTTCTGTCCTCTCGGAAATGAATTTCGCAAATTACATTTTCTATCGCAATGTAAACAAGTTGTTTTCGTGATTTAAATCAAATTATAAAAAACACATACCCAGCAAAAAATACCCATAAAAATATTTTCCTTGTTTACTATTCGTCATTATTTGATGTCATTACAAGGTAGATTAATACGTATTATTAATTGAGGATTGCTTGTTTTAAATAAATATCCATATACTGATGAAAGTGTAGGGCATTGAATTATTTATTCTATTTCCAGCCAGAAATAGGCTTTTCAATAGACAAAAAGACCTGACGGTAAGGCCAGGTCTTTTATACATTACAACTAACCAATCAAAACCAGGGAATAGTAGCGGTTGCGCTTAATCCATAACTACTGAATACCCCTTTAACCGGTTCTGTACGCAAATCCCCGTGTCGGATAAACAATTTGAACTGTTGCTGACTCGACAAACTCTTCATATTAAGAAAAGGTAAGTCGGTCCGCTGTTCAGCTTGCGTCGCCAGTCGCTCAATCGCCTGTTCTTCAGTAAGCCAGCCTTTTTTCACTGAACGCCTTAGCAGACGCTGGGGGTTACTTTTAACCTGCACACGGCTTACTACTCGCCAGCCCTTTATTTCTGGTACGGGAGTGACCGGTGAACATTGGCAATAGTCCGTAAGTCCTTTACGCCACGCTGAGGCTTCAAGCGCCTGCAATGCCTGAGCGCTACCATGCAAGCGTAAACGCGCTCCTGGCATAACATTTACGTCCGGGAAACTTACGCCGATATCGCCTTGCCCTCTTGCACCTAATGCCCGATGCAGTTTGGCAAATAACGCCGCCATCAACATTTCGCTCGAAAATTCAGGATCTGGCAGAACGCGGATCTCAAGGTAGTGATCCATTGGCAGCTCCTTATTCCGATTTCTCACCAAAGACACCGCCGCGTATCAGCACAGCCATCACGTAGTGCTGCTGCTCAACGTCTGGTTTCATCCCTTTGGTCACCCAATTGTCCAGTAAGGTATAAAAGTCGAGTTTTTCTTTCGGTTGGCGGCAAGCCACACCGCGACTGGTTACAGAACCGTAAGGTTCCACAGCGATAGCACCTAATTCATCCACTTTTGGATGCCAGGTATCGATGGTACGTAAAGCATTGCCAATCTTCTGAGAGTGGATACCGGCAATGCCAGCCACCTGGTATAACACGCGACTTTTGCTACTGTTGCTGTCGAGTACCAGCTCCTGCGACGGGAAAACTTCTTGCCCGGCACCAAGACGAACCTGCGCTTCAACGGTAAGCATTACCCACTCTTTTCCGCTTAATCCTTGTTCAATCGTTGCCGCCAGTTTCGTGACGCTACTCTGGCCCTGTTCAAATTGACATAAAGAGAAGTCATGGCTGTTAAAAGTCCATGATTTGTCGTTAGCGGTGACTTTCACCTGAATTTGCTCGGCACCGATACGGTTACGCCACAGAAAACGACCATTTGCCAGATTCAGGGCATAGCGAAGAGCCAGCTCTTTAAAGCCATGTTCGCTGATATAACCTTCAATAACGTCGGAAAGCGCCTCCTGATAGGCCATATCATTACATACTGACGGTGTGGATAAATTACCCAGCACGCGCAGTGTAAACATCACTTTTAACGTATCCGCATCAACCGGAAGCGCTGCCACGTCTACCCGCTGCAAGTTGGCTTTTTGGATTTCTGCATTCAGCTTTAACTCATTACTGGAAATTGCATCTTTCAGGCGATTGGAGATGGTTCCGCGAACGGCTTTCTCCTGAATCTCAATAGGTTGCCATTCATTTCCTTGCCAGTTACCTGCGTACATCACCGCGTCAGAGGTTGCCAGTTTGCGCTCAAATGCCAGTACTGACGCCGTTTTTACTGCTACAGGGGCCTTTGCCATAATTATGTCCTTATTCTGTATCGTCATCTTCATTAATCGTAGGGTCGTCAACGACTGGTATTGCCGAGCAATAGTAGCCAGTGTCCGTTGTACGGTAACGCCACATCAGCGGTTGCAAGCCAGTAATACGATGTAATCCGCGCCATTCGCCAATGCCATAAACGGCTTCGGCAAAGGCAAATGGTGTCGAGGTATCGCGCGCATTTTCAACTTCACCGGGTGCGTAAACAGGAGAAATGCGTTGGTAGCCACACATTAACGGTACCAGGAAACCAGGCATTGGCTTCGGCTGGTATACCCATTGTGCGCTGTTGTCTTCTGCCGGAGATTCGGCCTGATATTTAACGGCAGCAAAATCAAGCCAGGCATCAAGCAACGATATATCGGGATGTTGTTGGTGATGTTCAGCCAGCCATTCACTGCGATCGTAAAGCGCATAGCCAGGCATTAAACGCCAGATGATTTTACGCAGTTGCTTTTCATCTTCAGGCGCATGAAAAAGCTGCGGTTCGCGCATGTCAACAATGCTGCCGCCCGCCAGTTTATGGCTCTGGCAGAGCATTTTCAGATGGTCGCAAAGGGCTTTTCTGCCATATTCACCATTGGTAATTTCGCCATTACATTCAACCAGCAGAGAAACCGTCAGGTGCATACGGCCCTCTTCATTGAACGAGGCGGTTTTACCTTCTCTGGTTAATGGGTTACGGGTGAGAGCGAATTGAAAATCGCGCCCGGAGCTGTACGCCTGAATATGCTGTTCATGGCTTACTACCGCACAACCGTCAAAACTTACGCCAAATTCATCCACGACTTTGCGAGAAAGCGCATGAACATAACCGAGAAAATGGGTCATCGACGGGAATCCCCAGGTCAACCCGGAGACGGCGTTAGCGTTTTCGATGCGTACATGGGGTAACAAGAGCAGATAACTCATTTCAGCGCCTCCTGCAAAACGGCTTCCATTTCACGCATCCGTTGAGTAAACAGGGACTGACTGCGCCACTCCCTTTGCTCGACAGCACCGACATCGAAATGGGCTTTTTTCAGGCGATAGTTCAGCCAGCGCGCGAAATCATCGGCTACTGTCTCTTGCCAGTCGTTTTTCTCACGCTCCTGTTTGAAAGTCTCATCTGAGAGGCTTCGCCACGGGTCCAGCCAAAGTTGTTGGTGGCGAGGTAAGTCTGGTGATTGCGCGGACCATCCCTGCCATTTTTCTTGCTGAAATGAAGACGCCTGCATGAACAGCAGATCAATCAACTCATCAATATATTTCGCCCGCGCAGTTCGGATATGAACATTATTTATGTCAACCTTCAGCAGGTAAGTCATTCGGGCGATGATGCCTGAAGCCGCCCGATTGAAATCGCCGCGTAGGGAAAAAATACTGCGCATGTTTTGTGGCGCGCGATCCAGCGTCGCCCAGGTTGGCGGCATTGATGGCAACAGCCAGACTCGGCCACCCCGCACACTATTGAGCAAAGAAATATTCTGCGGTTTTGTGCCGCCAAAATGCATTTCGGCAAGATTAGGAAACCAGATATCTGGCTGGGAGTGCCATTTTCCTGCTTTGCGGGCATCGCGAATGGCTTTCGATTCCTCACTAAAGCGCACGGCGGTTAGCTTTTCATACATCGCCTGCGCCAGTGAACTGGAAAACAGTGGGCATAACAGGTGATAGCCATCCGCAACAGGGAAATAGATTTGTTTTGCCAGTTTATGGCTGGCAGGCCGTCCAGTTGTCCATGCCTGGCTAAACCCAGCTACCCACTGCTCCAGTTGCGCTTTATCCTCTGCAAACGTACTTAATGCCTGATAATCACCACGCTTCAGGCTGGCAAGCAGTGAATCTCCGTTCACATCGGTTTGTAGCAACTTTGCGACGTCAAGTGCGGCGGCGTTGCCAATCGCGTCAGTAGCGATATTTGCCAACGATGCCGTGTTTAAATAGTTTTCGGTAGCGGAGGTATCCAGATAAAAGCTGCTGGCCTTAGAATCACCATGACTGAATTTAGCGCCATGAGTGACTAATTTGATTTGCCCGGCACGTTTCGCCGCATCCGTTAACCAGTTACGTGGTAGGTAGCGTGCTTCAAGTTCCTGCCGCTCCAGAGCGATAACGCTGGCGTCCTCGCCCTGTTCCTGTCGCTTTGCTGCTTCTTTTTCAAAGGCTTCGATTTTGGGTTGCCTTCGCGAAGCGATGTAGCCAGTAATAAATTGTATTAGCGCCGTTTTTTCCATTTCGGCTCCTTTCGTTAATCCATCAAATTGAAGTTGCTCCCTGACTTCACTGAAAAATCTCCGTAGCCCAAACAGGCTTCAGTACAACGACGCATACAGCAAAAGGGGCAACGCCCGTGGTGATAATCATGGATAGCTCACCTAGAGGTATCTACGCTTTAATCTAGCCAAACCCATGCAATAACTAAGAGTGATATTATCATGCATAAAATATTTGCCACACAATAGTTTAATGACTAACATTCACGCACTGCCATCGGCAGCTTAGAAATAGAGGTATCTCCGGATACGGACTTGTAAACTGCCGTACAGGCAGCTCGCCCCCATCACAGGTTGCGAAACACACCTAACCAGGGGTGATAACGCCAGTCATTGACCGCATCTTCTTCACTGGCCGGCACTCTCACTTCCGCAAACTTTTCCCCAACGTTTGCTATCTCACAACTTTGCTTATCAGCTAAATTCAACAAAACGTGCTGGTAATCCATCACGCCCCAGCAAGCGACGCCGCTGGCGCATCTCACTTCTTCTCGCCTGAAATTCCCTTGCGCTTTACGCTCGTTGTCGCCCGTGCGGGAATAGAAACGCGCTTCGCTTTCTTCATCATCCATATGCAGAAAAAACACCGCCTCCGGCAAAGGGGAATAACGAAATGGCGTCTGGCGCTGCATCCAGCCGTTCCAGCTTAGCGGTGCACGCCACCATTGCGCCGCCACCACATGTTTGCTTTTACTGCTCATCAATTCGGCGGATAAACGACTATGTTCAAGCTCCGCCAGTTTGTTGTCATTATTGGCAGACAGGATCCGCGGCAAGGCGTTAATCGTCCTGTAGTCCGCAATCGGAATCAGTTCGCAAATATCGTGGCTATTCAGCAAGTGTTCTTTTGTTTCGAAACCAGGCTTACAAAATGCGGGGGCTTTTTTCTGCAATGATTTGATATTGCTACGCAAAATAACCAGATTCTCACTGGTCGGCACATTTCTACGGTGGCGCTGAATACGTCCGGCAAATTGAATAATCGAGCGCATGGAGCTTGGTTCGATAATTCCCCAGTCCGCATCCCAGTCACGCCCCACTTCGATAACCGATGTCCCCAACACCACAAACAGATGGTGCGATTCCGGACGGTTATGTAAGGCATCTGCGATATCTTCGTTGTTCCAGAAATCGAGTTCGTTATGACGAGTAAACGCGCGATCCAGTCGCCTCTCAATATCTGAACGCACCGCCAGCGGATGTCGGGAGTGGTAAACACAGTAATGAATGCAGACATCTTCTGGTGAAGGAATGGCAATCAGAGCTTTGGTCACCGCAACCAGTGGATTGATATTCGCGAAGCGCACCAGGCCCAGCGAAACGGTTTTACCGCTTTCGTGTCGCTGGCGATGCGCCTGATGCAACTTCAGCATTTGCGTATGCACCGTCTGGGCCACACTTTCGCTAACGTCTTGTATCGTGCTTGATGCAGATGAAATTGAAGCAACACGCCCGAAATGCAGTCGCTCTTTTTCAGCCAGCATTACCGCTCGCCGCGCAACAAATTTTGCATGTGCATCACGAAACCCAGGCCCGTCGCAAATTTGCGTTGCATCAGCATCTTTTTCATCAAACCAGGCACAGCAGATATTGACGGGCCTGCCGTTGGTACCACAAGACGTCTGCCACATTTTACGCCCGGCGAGATAAGCCGCGAACAACGCCTGAATCAGCCCTGGAGGTAGCGTCGCCGAGGAAAGTAATACCCGTGTTCCCAGCATCCCGGCCCAGTTCATCAAACGACATACCGCATGAAGATCGGCAATATCAAAGTCATCAGGTTCGTCGAGCACTAAATCGCTGGTTAACAGGCGCAACATCGCCGGAAGCTGTTTCCCGCCACGCACACCCTCGG
Organism: Escherichia sp. E14V7; assembly: GCF_004212225.1. Lineage (NCBI taxonomy): Bacteria > Pseudomonadati > Pseudomonadota > Gammaproteobacteria > Enterobacterales > Enterobacteriaceae > Escherichia > Escherichia sp. E14V7. The sequence goes on along the minus strand of NZ_RHJJ01000010.1, from coordinate 13,853 downwards.
TCGCGGAAATAAGATGATCAATCGTCGCGACCAGAATCGGTGCGCTAACTAACTCCTTAAGTTTGCTGTCATCCTTCAACCATTTTTCCAGCGCCCCGGTATGCAGGCTGCCTTCGTACTTAACGAACTGTTGCTCCTCTGTTGGCGGCTCTTGCGAAGCACTTCCGTAATCATTGTCTATTTTTTCCTGCTGCCACAGTTGCTTAACTGCCGCCGAACCAATCAGTACCGCCAGCTCATCCTCACCCAGTCCAAGCCGACTGCGCAGAGCATCGCCGGTTTGCAAAGTCAGCGTGCGCAATCCCAGCGCAACGGTAAATCGGCACCCTTCTCGCTCGTCGGCAAGTGCATACATAATGCGGGCGTTCGCAAAGGTTTTACCACACCCCGTCGAGGCCATATTGACGCCGAAAAATCCCTCTTCCCGACTTCGTTCACGTAGCGCTCGCGCCACATCCCAGGCTTTATCTTGCCAGCGATATTTCACATCTGTGGCCCGCTGGCTAAAACCTTTATGTCGGGCAATTGCCGGAAGCGATGCCCGTGTGTGCATCAGTTGCCGCCCAAGCAGATACGCATGATGCGCGACGCCCACAAGATGTTCGTCTACCCGTTGTTTGAGCGTGCCGCTTTGGCGATCGCTATTTGCCCAGACGATATATTCCGGGTCCTGCCATTTTTGCTGCGCGTCATTAGATGAATAGTAGTGATCGGCAAGCATCAGGCAAAAACGCGCCATATGTAAGGGGAACAACTGTTCCATCTGCCCGTATGTCTTTAAACCGAGCGCGTTGCTTGCCCGGCGAGAAATCTGACGCGCTTTTTCCCGCCAGCTCGCGCTTTGAAGCGGCGTTCCTGATGGAAACTGCCAGACTTGCTCAAAATCCTGTTGCGTCCAGTCATTTTTGCGGTGGTTAACGGCATTCCAGTCAGCATTCAGTTGCTTCTCCAGCCAACTTTCACAACCTTTGCATGATTGTTCCGGCTGTGGAGAAAGATTCTCCGGCATTCGATGATGGGAAAGGATCAGCCAACCTACCGTCCTGGCTAGCGGTTGCAGCGAACTGAATGGACTATTTGAAAAATGAGGCGTGTCTTTTTGCAGACGTTCAAGAATCGCAACTTCATCATCTGCCGTTAATTCCCCGAGTTTCTCCAGCCACACATCGTCTGGCTGTTCACCAACAAACGCCTGAAAGAGCCGCAGTGAGATCCATTCATGCCGATAAGGTTGATAACTGCGTGCGCTCTTATGGGTCAGGCTTTGCTGAAAGCTGCGTCCTGCTTTACCAAAATCATGAAACAACCCGGCGATAGCCGCCAGCAGCGCAATGCTCTCCGCGCATTGCCAGCGATTTTCTTCCTTGTTCACCAGGCTGGTTTGGGTTGTTCGATTCGTGGGAACGCGTCCCTGTGCATTAAAACGACGAATATTACCCACAATCCACATCAACTCCATTTGCCCGTTCTTTTTCAGCCAGTGACATGCCACTGCGGTATTTCGCCTGGCAGTTTTGCGCAGTAAACGGCGGAGTGTATTAACGCCTTCCAGAGTAATCACCGTTTGCCATGCGGCATCACCGGTGCGTTCAGCAAACTGATCAATAATACGGCAGCTTTCCACGCGGGCGTTTTTTGTACAGCGCGAGATAATCAGAACATTCATTAATCAGCCTTAGCCAGTGCCTGGGCCGTATCTTGCAAAGAGGTGATCATGACATCCAGCGCATCTGCTTGTTGAAAGATATTGATGCAGCGTTGACGAAACTCCTGAGCATCTTCTCCCGCCATTTCGGCAATAAATGCTTGTGGCATAACCAGGGCATCTTTAATCAGATCGGCAAGGTCAAAAACGAGGCCGCCGCGACGTGTTTTACCGTGCATTACTGCTAAACCATGCGGGATCCCGGTTACCCACGCCGCAACTGCCGCCAGCCCATAAGCCAGATAATTACCCTGATCGAGAAAGCGGTTGGCCATATCAATCCCACCGCCCCGTTTTGCGCGCGTAAAGTCGCCATAGCCCACGGTTTGGCTCACCATTTTGTAGAGTGCTTTGGTCAATTTGGCCTCTACGAGCATAAGCTGCGTATGGTTTTCTGCCGCGTCTATTTCTTCACGAGTACGATTTAGTAGGGTCTGCAGTGCATTAGCATCAGGCTGAAAGGCGTGTTCACGCTGCATTTTCGCGCTGGACCAGTGCTTATCGATATGTGTCAGGCGGATTAACTGAAAACGTTTCGCGGCGGCAAGTCGTTTATCTTCAGCAAACCAAAAAGAAACCCACTGCTGAAGATATTCAGTAGGACGATATTCGCTTTGCGGACTGAGCCAGGAGACATCAACATCAACTTCATTTGCCGAATACAGCGGCGTGCCATCCGTACCACAAAAGCCCACCATCACCCCGGCATGGGCAAATTCACGCATCGCCGCCTGAGTAACGGATGTTCCCATCCCCAACATCAATACCGTGGTATTCGCAATGGGGATATTCCAGTAGTACGACTCCTTACCTTCACTGGTAACATATTCCACTCGCCCACCATTCACCTGCACCCGGCATTTTTCCAGATAATAAATATTGGCGCGTTTAGAGTGGAGAATGGTTTTGAGGTCAGATGGAGTAAGGTAATTGGAAGACATAAACACATCCTGTGATTATTTTTATTTGAAGGAGTTAGGATTAGTACAGCATTGATTTCTGTGCGAGAAATTGATTTCTATCGCAATTATCACAATTGTTATTGCGTGTTGTGGCTAATGGTTCGGAGTTGAGAACGCCATAACGCAGCTAAATTTCTGCCATCATCGTATTTGTGAAACTGCCTGTACGGCAGTGAACGGAAACCCCGCTTACCCTCACCCTCAAATTTATTTCTAAGCTGCCTGTACGGCAGTGAACATTCCGCTGTACTCGGCAGGAGGACATCTTTTTTTCTAAGCTGCCTGTATGGCAGTGAACTTATCAGGCGGCACGAACGAGCTGGCGGACTGTTTCTAAGCTGCCTGTACGGCAGTGAACTCTGTCCCGGAGCTGGCTGCTGCCGTCGCACCTTTCTAAGCTGCCTGTACGGCAGTGAACTGCGGGTAGATATAAATCACCATATCCGGATTTTTCTAAGCTGCCTGTACGGCAGTGAACAATAGCCGCATTTTGCTGCGCGTTCATGATGTTTTCTAAGCTGCCTGTACGGCAGTGAACTCAAATACTACACGTTTAGCCCGTTGTTAATAAAGCAAAACCATCTCATTTTCCTGCTGCCACCCTTTTTTATCCTTACCTTCCAGCAGCACTAATTATCAACAAATTACCATCATCATCAAAAAAAGGGTCTGAACTTCCTCCACCCCATAAACAAAAAGTCCGTAACCCCTGACGAGATTACGGACTTCATCAACTTACCTAACAATCTGATTAATGCGCGGCTTCCGGTTTATGCTTTTGTGCACTCTGGAACCCGTAGGTCAGCTCATTTTTCTCTTTATCCAGCGCGACAGTCACCTGGCCACCATCCACCAGCGAGCCAAACAGCAGTTCGTTAGCGAGCGGTTTTTTCAGGTTGTCCTGGATGACACGCGCCATCGGACGTGCGCCCATTGCCCGGTCGTAACCTTTCTCGGCCAGCCAGTTACGCGCTTCCTGGCTCACTTCCAGAGAAACACCTTTCTGATCCAACTGAACCTGCAACTCGACGATAAACTTATCAACCACCTGGTGGATCACGTCTGTAGAGAGATGATCGAACCAGATAATGTTGTCGAGACGGTTACGGAACTCCGGCGTAAAGATCTTCTTGATCTCTTCCATCGCATCGGTGCTGTTATCCTGCTGGATAAGACCAATGGATTTACGCTCGGTTTCACGCACCCCGGCGTTGGTGGTCATCACCAGTACCACGTTACGGAAATCGGCCTTGCGCCCGTTGTTATCGGTCAGCGTGCCGTTGTCCATCACCTGCAACAGAATGTTGAATACGTCCGGATGCGCTTTCTCGATTTCGTCCAGCAGCAGCACCGCGTGCGGATGCTTGATGACCGCATCGGTCAACAGACCGCCCTGATCAAAACCAACGTATCCTGGAGGCGCACCAATCAGGCGGCTGACAGTATGACGTTCCATATATTCGGACATATCAAAGCGCAGAAGCTCAATACCCAGTGCTTTGGAAAGCTGTACCGTCACCTCGGTTTTCCCGACCCCGGTTGGACCAGCAAACAGGAATGAACCAACTGGTTTATGTTCGTGACCTAAACCCGCACGCGCCATCTTGATGGCCTCGGTAAGCGCTTCAATGGCTTTATCCTGACCGAAGACCAGCATTTTCAGGCGATCGCCAAGGTTTTTCAGCGTATCGCGGTCACTCTGAGAAACGCTCTTCTCAGGGATACGTGCAATACGGGCTACCACGGACTCGATATCCGCCACATTCACCGTTTTCTTGCGCTTGCTTACCGGCATCAAACGTGCGCGAGCGCCCGCTTCGTCGATAACGTCAATCGCTTTGTCCGGCAGATGACGATCGTTAATGTATTTCACCGCCAGCTCCACCGCCGCACGCACCGCTTTCGCGGTATAACGCACATCGTGGTGCGCTTCGTACTTCGGTTTCAGGCCATTGATGATTTGCACAGTTTCTTCGATCGACGGTTCAGTAATATCGATTTTCTGGAAGCGACGCGCCAGAGCACGGTCTTTCTCGAAAATGTTGCTGAACTCCTGATAGGTCGTCGATCCAATCACGCGAATTTTACCGCTGGAGAGCAACGGTTTGATCAGGTTGGCTGCATCTACCTGCCCGCCAGACGCTGCGCCCGCTCCAATGATGGTATGGATCTCATCGATAAACAGGATGCTGTTAGTATCCTGTTCCAGCTGCTTGAGCAACGCTTTAAACCGTTTTTCAAAGTCGCCGCGATATTTGGTGCCTGCTAACAGGGAGCCGATATCGAGAGAGTAAATCGTACAGTCAGCCATGATTTCCGGCACATCGCCCTGAACAATTCGCCAGGCAAGACCTTCAGCAATCGCCGTTTTACCGACGCCAGACTCCCCAACCAGCAGCGGGTTGTTTTTACGGCGGCGGCAGAGAACCTGAATGGCGCGCTCCAGTTCCTTCTCACGACCAATCAGCGGGTCAATTCCGCCCACGCGTGCAAGCTGGTTCAGGTTGGTCGTGAAATTCTCCATACGGTCCTCCCCACCAGCTTGTTCTTCACTGCTCGGCTGGTTTCCTGGTTCAGAAGACTGAGATGGCTCGTCTTTACGCGTGCCATGAGAAATAAAGTTCACCACATCAAGACGGCTGACTTCATGTTTGCGCAACAGATACGCCGCCTGCGACTCCTGTTCGCTAAAGATAGCGACCAGAACATTCGCACCGGTAACCTCACTGCGACCGGAGGACTGAACATGGAAGACTGCACGCTGCAATACACGCTGAAAACTCAAGGTCGGCTGCGTGTCGCGCTCCTCTTCACTGGCGGGCAGAACAGGTGTGGTTTGTTCAATAAAGGCTTCCAGTTCCTGACGGAGCGCAACCAGGTCCACGGAGCACGCTTCCAGCGCCTCCCGGGCCGATGGGTTACTGAGCAATGCCAGTAACAAGTGCTCGACGGTCATAAACTCATGACGGTGCTCGCGCGCTCTGGCGAAAGCCATGTTTAAACTGAGTTCCAGTTCTTGATTGAGCATAGGCACCTCCCCCAATTTTTATACCTGCATTCAGGCTTTTTCCAGCGTACACAGCAATGGATGCTCGTTCTCCCTTGCGTACTTGTTCACCATCGCCACTTTGGTTTCTGCAACCTCAGCGGTAAAGACTCCGCAAATGGCCTTCCCCTGGTAGTGAACAGCAAGCATCAATTGCGTTGCACGTTCTACATCATAAGAAAAGAATTTTTGTAACACGTCAATAACAAACTCCATTGGAGTGTAATCATCATTGACTAATATCACTTTATACATAGATGGCGGTTTTAGCGCGTCGCGAACTTTTTCTTCCGCCAGTTGATCAAAGTCCAGCCAGTCGTTCGTTTTACCCATTGTCAGTTATCATCTTCGGTTACGGTTACCGGCAGAACGCTCTGCCGCTGACAAGAGCGTATTTGCCTGACCAATCTACTCCACATGATAGATAATTATCATCTATCGTTGGTATAAGCGACATCAGTGACATTACTGTCAATAGCGTTAACTGCTTCAAATTTTTGATGCATACCTACCCCCTGGCCCCTGTCAAACGCTTGACGACTCGCCCCATTTCTCTAAATTGTATTTCAAGAGTTGGCGAGGTTTTGAACTGCCCCCTCTCTGACCCCGGTTTATTCCATCTTACTTGTATAAGATTTGCGAAGGATGTCGAAGCATGGAAAAGGGTACTGTTAAGTGGTTCAACAATGCCAAAGGGTTCGGTTTCATCTGCCCTGAAGGCGGTGGCGAAGATATTTTCGCTCATTATTCCACCATCCAGATGGATGGTTACAGAACGCTAAAAGCTGGACAACCCGTTCAGTTTGATGTCCACCAAGGGCCAAAAGGCAATCACGCCAGTGTTATTGTGCCCGTCGAAGTAGAAGTAGCAGTCGCATAGCTCTTCTGTCTCATTGTGTACATCCTAAAGGCAAAATGCCAGCCCGATCGGCTGGCATTTTTATCTCAAAAATCACTCTCGCGCCAAAGCATCCACTGGATCCAGCCGTGCCGCATTTCGTGCAGGTAGCCAGCCAAATAAAATGCCCGTAACGGTTGAGCATAAAAACGCCAGCAGCAACGCCAGTGGAGAAAAGCCTATCTCCCAGCCGGGTAAAAAAAGCTGTAGGGTGAAGGCAATTAACAGCGACAGCATTATCCCCATCGCGCCACCCACCAGGCAAACCAGCACGGCTTCAATCAGAAATTGTTGCAGAACATCGCTGGCACGCGCGCCAACAGCCATGCGAATACCAATTTCCCGCGTCCGCTCTGTTACTGACACCAGCATAATATTCATAACGCCAATGCCGCCTACCACCAGCGAAATCACCGCCACCAGCGTCAGAAACAGTTGTAAAGTACGTGTGGTTTTTTCGACTGTTTTCAAGACGCCGTCCATGTTCCAGGTAAAGAAGTCTTTTTTGCCATGGCGCAGCGACAACAAACGGGTGAGTTGTTGTTCCGCTTCGGTGCTGTCATAGCCTTCTTTTACTCTTACAGTGATGGAGTTCAGCCACGACTGGCCCATAACCCGCCCGGACATGGTGCTGTAAGGCAACCAGACGCGCAGCACTTTACTGCTACCAAACATCGACTGTTTCTCTTCCGCCACGCCGATGACTCTCGCAGGCATATTACCAACCAGAATGACCTCACCAATCACATCGGCCTTATGCGGGAAAAGCTGGCGGCGGGTGTTACTGTCGAGAACCACCACCTGTGCGCGGCCGTTCAGTTGCTCCTGATTAAAGGTATTCCCTTCGCTGAAGGTCATGCCGTAGACATTGAAATAATCGCCGCTCACACCGTTGGCGCTGGCGGCAACATCAACATTGTTATAACGCAGGCGCAGGTTTTGCGAGACGGCGGGCGTGGCAGAGGCGACCCACGGTTGTTTTTGGATGGCGATTAAGTCGTCGTACTTTAGCGCCTGCTGATATTGCGGATCGTCATCGCCAAAATCTTTCCCGGGATAGACATCAATAGTATTCGTACCAATAGAACGAATATCCGCCAGCACTATTTGTTTGGCGGCGTCGCCCACCACGACGATAGAAACCACCGACGCAATACCAATAATAATCCCCAGCATGGTCAGTAAGGTGCGCATTTTATTCGCTGCCAGCGCCCGCCACGCCATCGTCAGCGCCTCATTAAAACCACTGACGAACTGCCGCCAGCCAGACGCCGTTTTGACTATCGATTCCGTCCCCGTGACAGTATTCACCTTTTCAATGGCGGGAGGATTACGCACAATTTCGCCGTCACGAATTTCGATTACCCGCTCCGCCTGAGCCGCAACCTGTGGATCGTGGGTAACGATAATCACCGTGTGCCCGCGATCGCGCAACTGATGCAATATCGCCATCACCTCTTCGCCAGAATGGCTGTCCAGTGCGCCGGTAGGTTCATCGGCGAGGATCACCTGCCCACCGTTCATTAACGCACGAGCAATACTGACACGCTGCTGCTGGCCACCGGAAAGCTGGGCGGGGTAATACTCTGTACGTTCTTCCAGTCCCAGTCGTTGCAGCAACTCCTGAGCGCGCAGCAATCGCTGTTTACGCTCAAATCCGGCATAGACGGCGGGTACTTCAACGTTCTGCTCGGCGGTTAAATGCGAAAGCAAATGGTAACGCTGGAAAATAAAGCCGAAATGCTCACGACGAAGCTGCGCCAGCGCATCGGCGTCCAGCGTGGCAACATCCTGGCCGGCAACGCGATAGGTTCCACTGGTCGCTTTATCCAGACAGCCGAGAATATTCATCAGGGTCGATTTACCAGAGCCCGAAGCACCGACAATTGCCACCATCTCACCTGCATAAATATCCAGGCTGATACCCTTTAGCACCTCAACCTGCTCGTCTCCAGCAGGATAGCTACGGCGAATATCCTTTAGTTCGAGCAAGGGCGTCATTGTGCAGCTCCTGGTTTGGCCTCACCAATCACCACTTCATCACCCGCTTCCAGACCTTTGACAATCTCAACATCGGTGTCGTTGCGCGCGCCAATCGTCACTTCGCGCTCGCGTATTTCGCCATTACGCAGCAGTTTGATTTTATAACGGTTATCGCCAACCGAATCCCCCAGTGCTGACAACGGAATGGTGAGTACGTTTTTCACATCAGTGAGTTGAATGTGGACTTGCGCAGTCATATCCAGCCGCAGTAAACCATTGGGGTTTGGCACTTCAAAACGGGCGTAGTAGAAAATGGCGTCGTTGACCTTTTCTGGCGTCGGCAGCACATCTTTAATCTGCCCCTCGTAGCGCGTCAGCGGATCGCCAAGCACGGTGAACCAGGCTTTTTGACCGGGTTTCAGGTGAATGACATCCGCTTCCGACACTTGCGCTTTTACCAGCATGGTACTCATATCTGCCAGCGTCAGAATGTTTGGCGCTTGTTGTGCGGCAATCACCGTCTGCCCTTGCAGAGTGGTGATTTGCGTAACTTCCCCAGCCATCGGGGCAACGATGCGGGTGTAATCGAGATTCGTTTTCGCCGTGTCGAGTGACGCCTGATTCCGTTTGATTTGCGCATCGATAGTACCTATTTGCGCCTGTTTAACTGCCATCTCCGTCGCTGCGGTGTCAAGATCCTGTTGCGAAACCGCCTGCGTTTGCGCCAGTCGTTGCTGGCGTGAGTATGTCACCCGTGCCAGTTTCAGTTCTGCTTCTGCCTGTTGCCTTTGCGCACGCAGCTCCATCAGTGTCGCTTCCACTTCCTTGATCTGGTTTTCAGCCTGTTCAGGATCAATAACCCCTAAAAGCTGGTCTTTTTTTACTTTATCGCCAATCGCCACCGACAGCGTTTTCAACTGACCGCTGACCTGCGCGCCCACATCAACCTTACGCAGCGCGTCCAGCTTTCCAGTCGCCAGCACGCTTTGCTGCAAATCACCGGGGCGGACAATCAATGTCTGATAAGTCGGCACGGGCGCGTTGAGTGTTCTCCACAACGCAATCAGCGCAGCGATGACTATCACCAGCGCAATAGCGTAACGCTTCTTAAGGTTTTTTCGCTTTTTCATAAATACTCTGAATGCTCCATATGCGCGTACGGGGCTGCCAACTTCAACGAAACATCAACAAAAACCGAAAATTTACGTTAGTAATTATACGATTGATGTTTGGTTAAGATGCCCGATGGTGAAATCGGTGTTACGTATAATCATTGATTTTATGAATATGTCTCAGATCACTGAACGAGCATTTACACCATCTGAATCTCTTAGCAGCATGTCTCTTTTCCTTAATCTGGCAGGGGGTCAGTGGCGGCCGGGTAAATTCTGGCATCGCCGTCGGTTTCGCCAGAAATTTTTGCTGCGCTCTTTGATTATGCCGCGTTTAAGCGTTGAGTGGATGAACGAACTCTCCCACTGGCCTAATCTCAGAACGCTGTTAACGCGTCAGCCGCGCCTGCCGGTTCGCCTGCATCGCCCTTACCTTGCCGTGAATATGACCCGTAAGCAATTGCTGGAGGCGTTACGTTACCATTATGCATTGCTGCGCGCGTGCATGTCGGCGGAAGAGTTCAGCTTATATTTGAACACCCCGGGACTGCAACTTGCGAAGCTGGAAGGAAAAAACGGCGAGCAGTTCACGCTTGAACTGACCATGATGATCTCAATGGATAAGGAAGGTGACAGCACAATTCTGTTCCGCAACAGCGAAGGTATTCCTCTGGCGGAGATCACATTTACACTGTGTGAGTATCAGGGGAAAAGGACGTTATTTATAGGCGGGCTGCAAGGTGCGAAATGGGAAATTCCACACCAACAGATCCAGAATGCGACGAAAGCCTGCCACGGGCTATTTCCTAAACGACTCGTGATGGAAGCGGTCTGCCTCTTCGCCCAACGCTTACAGGTCGAACAAATTATTGCTGTCAGCAATGAAACACATATTTACCGCAGCCTGCGTTATCGCGATAAGGAAGGAAAAATCCATGCTGACTATAACGCGTTCTGGGAATCGGTTGGTGGCGAATGCGATACCGAGCGGCATTATCAGCTTCCCGCTAGAATAGCGCGAAAAGAGATTGCGGATATCGCCAGCAAAAAGCGGGCTGAATACCGTCGACGCTACGAGATGCTTGACGCTATTCAGCCGCAGATGGCAAGGATGTTTTGCGGTTAATCAGCCCGACCGCGCGCCAGCCACAACACGCGTGAGAACATTTTTTTCAGCAGCGTCGGTACGGAATCCACACCACGACGTCCGGCCTCCATTGCCACTTCAATGGCAAGGTCGGGCTTGGAAGAGCGATGGATCGCTTTTGAAATAATTTTGCGCAAATTCATCGGCACGTTTTCCGGGATCTGCGCCACGCGATGGAACACGTCGGAAAACCCCTGGCGATACATAAAATGTTCCATATCCAGCGCCGGTAACGTTGTCAAATGTTCACGTTCAGCTTCGCGATCGTTATTCAGCAGGCTGCGCACCGTTGCGGCATATTTCTTCCCGGCTTCATCGCCATCGACCAGCACATGCCACTCAATCCCCATCCGCCGGGCAAATTTCACCAGTGGTTTTAGCCCGGACTGGGCAAACTCAATGACCTTAATCCCTTCGGCATCGAAATGGTGTCCACACTGGCGCGCCAGTTCGTTGATAACCCAGGTTTCTGTTTCCCCTTCCACCAGCAACCAGCAGCGAGCAAACAGCGATGACGGACGATTAAAACGAATGTGAAAAGAGATGCGGCGGCTGTCTTCGGTGCTCAAGCCACTTGGCCCCAGACGCCAGGCGGCAACACGAGAAGATTCACGCACCAGGCGGCAAACATGTTCCACTGGAGTTAACGAAAGCAGCTCGCCAGAGTTGGTGGTAGCAATACGTTGTAAAGGCAAAAGATTCAACAGATGCCAGGCAACGGAAAGCATAATCGGATGCAGGCGGGTTTCTGGATCTTCAATTAGCAATAACGGACGCGCGTCTTTATCCAGTCGCAATGTCCCTTTTGCCTGCAATAAAGTGGCAAACAGGCCGAGTAAAATGACCCGATACGAACGCCCCCCTGGCCTGTCAATCATCCGGTTGATGATATCGAGGTAACGCCAGCTCCGTTGCTCATTGCTGGCTCGCCGACGCATTAAGCGATATCTCGCCTGCCCGGCCCCTTGCTCCGAGAAATAATGCTCAAGCAGTTGCACCATTGCCGAAAGCCCCTGGCGAATCTGCCCATCGGAAAGATTTTGCGGGTGTGAGGATAACTCGCGGGCGAGAAAATCCAACTGGCGCGCGGTGACTTCCACATTGGGTACATTTGGTACAGTTCCATTGCGAATGCGGCGCATAAAACGGGCGTCGCGCAAACGCAGAACCGGCATTAAACGCACCAGATGACGCGCCTGATCGTTAATATCTTCGACATCAATCGGATGACCGTCTTTATCAAGAAAGCTGCGTAACGTCATCACGCTACCGTCTTCCGCACTTTCCCCTTCCAGGCGATAAAAAATGCGGTGATAACCATCAGTACAGGGCGTCCAGCATGCTTCAAGCGGGCGATAACGGCGTACACGATGCCGTCCAGGCAGCGATTCGCGAAAGGTCAGAATGATATGCAGATGGTGTTCCCGACCATTGATATCACCTGGCGGAAACCAGAAATCATCGCGTTCAAAATGGTAGAGATCTGACTCTGGTGATAACAGCAGGGTTAAGGCGTCCAGCAAGCTGGATTTACCCCACGCGTTCTCCCCAATCAGGACGTTGTTTTGCTCCAGCATCAATGACAATCGGTTGATACCGCGAAAGCCCACAATTTCAACGCGCTCAAGAATCATATCCCCTCCAGAAATATGTTACTCATCCTTTACTCTGGCAGTATAACGGGAAAGGCCGAGACAATACGTGACGACATCACAATTAAGCATGGCAAATGTCTGAAAAATGAGCGAATAATTGTGTTATACGTCTTCATGTTGTCTCTCATTAAAAAACAATAAAATCAAATAATTAACCTTGTAAATTATTTTTATTACCTCCAAAGGCTTATTTCAGCCGTTTGCACTACACTGTCAATCAGGCAAATGACTATATGGGGGAACTTACTGTTGCCCTAAATCAAAATTACTGGATTTATTTATCTGGCGAATGGCTCGACTTCGTTTTTAAAATACCGATGCATTATTTCTGTCGTCATTTTTTACGACGACCCTATAAAACGACCATATTTTTCACAGGGTCAATTTTTAATTGAGGTGGATATGTTCAGAAAATTAGCAGCTGAATGTTTTGGTACTTTCTGGCTTGTATTTGGTGGCTGCGGTAGCGCCGTGCTGGCGGCAGCGTTCCCGGAATTAGGCATTGGCTTTGCCGGTGTCGCGCTGGCGTTTGGTTTGACTGTACTGACGATGGCCTTCGCTGTCGGTCATATCTCCGGTGGCCACTTTAACCCGGCGGTCACTATTGGTTTATGGGCTGGTGGCCGTTTCCCGGCAAAAGAAGTCGTTGGTTACGTGGTAGCCCAGGTTGTCGGTGGTATTGTTGCGGCGGCACTGCTGTATTTAATCGCCAGCGGTAAAGCTGGGTTTGACGCAGCGGCCAGCGGCTTTGCTTCTAACGGTTATGGCGAGCATTCACCGGGCGGCTATTCCATGCTTTCTGCACTGGTGGTTGAACTGGTATTGAGTGCCGGTTTCTTGCTGGTGATCCACGGTGCAACCGACAAATACGCGCCGGCAGGCTTTGCGCCGATCGCGATTGGTCTGGCGTTAACCTTGATTCACTTAATCAGTATTCCGGTGACTAACACTTCCGTTAACCCGGCGCGCAGCACCGCAGTTGCCATCTTCCAGGGCGGCTGGGCGTTAGAACAGCTGTGGTTCTTCTGGGTAGTGCCAATTGTCGGCGGTATTATCGGTGGTCTGATTTACCGGACCCTGCTGGAAAAGCGTGATTAATTAACGCAGAAGGCCTGGCGCAATGTCAGGCCTTTTTTTTAAGATGTTGTTATATGTTGGTTTATCATCTTGTTGCGCTCCTTTCATGAGCTAAGCCACATATTGCCACTGACGCAAGGAGCGCGCAGGGGGCGGCCAATCGCCGCCGCCCCCTGCACCCCCGGGCTCTGGCGAACAAAATCGCCGCTGCGCGGTGCCCTCGACTTATCCCTTACGGCTACCGGGTCGGGCGCGAGGTAACATATAT